>JAUIFV010000033.1 GCA_030430155.1 Gammaproteobacteria bacterium | reverse complement strand
TTCCGCTCCGATCGCGACGGTCGCCGCATCGCCTTCTCCTCCACCGCCGACGGACCCGCCCAGCGCCTCTATCCGAATTACGGCCACGTGGTCCTGGAGCGGGTGCCCTGGTATGCCCGCAGTGAGCTGTTCTGGGGCGTGTTCGGGTCACTGCTGGTGCTGTCGCTGCTGCGCGTTTTGGGTCTGCGGCTGCGCAAGCCGCAGCCAGCCGGACCGGCCAGCCACAGCGCCGCGGTGGTCGGCTACCTGGCCGCTCTGGGCTGGATCGCCTTCAGCGTTGGCCTGATGATGGTGTTCACCGACAGCGCCAAGCCGGAGTCGCCGCTGATCGTGCACTTCCCCAATGAGCTGGCGATCTGGTCGCTGGGCATCGGCCTGGGCGCCGCCGCGCTGAGCCTGCTTTGTCTGGTGCTGATGCCGTCAGTGCTGCGCGGGCAGTGGCCCTGGTGGCGGCGCTGGCACTACGCCCTGTTCACCCTGGCCGCGGTGCTGTCGCTGCCGCTGCTGTGGTACTGGCGACTGCTGGGCTATCACCTCTATGGCACCGAATCCGTGCTGCTGCCGCCGCTGATAGGCGGGTAGGGATTGATGAGCGAGCTGCTGTTTACGGCGCCGCGCGCGCCCACCCTGCCCATCGCCGATGACTCACGGCACTTCCCGGTTCACCGCATCTACTGCGTGGGCCGCAACTACGCCGAACACGTGCGCGAGATGGGCGGCACGCCGGAGCGGCAGCGGCCGGTGTTCTTTGCCAAGCCGGCCGACGCGGTGGTCGGCGACGGTGCGGTGATCCCCTACCCGCTGGCCACCTCCGATCTGCATCACGAGGTGGAACTGGTGATCGCCCTGGGCGACGGCGGCGCGCAGCTAAGCGCGGCTCAGGCGCGTCAGTGCATCGCCGGCTACGCGGTGGGCGTGGATTTGACCCGCCGCGATCTGCAGCATCAGGCCAAGGACGCCGGTCAGCCCTGGGACACCGCCAAAGGCTTCGATCGCAGCGCGCCCATTGGCGCTTTGAGGCTGGCATCGCAGTGGACGCCGCAGGCGCAGCGCATCGCTCTGAGCGTCAATGACAAGCTGTGCCAGGAAGGCACGCTGGATCTGATGATTCTGGACGTGGCGCAGATACTGGTCGAGCTGAGCGAGCTGTTCGAGCTGCAGCCTGGCGATCTGATCTTTACCGGCACCCCGCACGGCGTCGGCCCGCTGCAGCCTGGCGATCAGGTCAGCGCGCAGATCGACGGCCTGCCGCCGCTGCGCTTTGCCATCGCAGCGTGACGCTGACGCCGTGATCGAGCAACGCTACGCCGTCTTCGGCGACCCCATCGCCCAGTCCAAGTCGCCCTGGATCCACGCCCGCTTCGCCGAACTGCTGGGTCAGACCATCGACTATCGGGCCATCCACGCGCCGGCTGAGCAGTTCGAGCAGGCGCTGGCCGATTTCCGCGCCGAGGGCGGGGTCGGCGCCAACATCACCGCGCCGCTGAAGGGCATCGCCGCCAACCTGTCGACGCGCTTGAGCGAAGCGGCGCACCGGGCCCGGGCGGTCAACTGCCTCAAGGCCGAGGCCGACGGCAGCTGGTATGGCGACAACACCGACGGCCGCGGTCTGCTGTTCGATTTGCAGCGCCTGGGCATTCCGCTCGCCGGTCGCCGGGTGCTGATGATCGGTGCCGGCGGCGCGGCGCGCGGCGTGCTGGGGCCGTTGCTCGCGCAGCGTCCGGCGCAGCTGGTGTTGGCCAATCGCACCCTGGAAACCGCACAGCGGGTCGCCGGTCATCTGATCAACCTGGGCCACATCGACGCGGTGACCCTGCCGGCGCTGACCGGCCTTGGTCCCTTCGATCTGGTCATTCACGCCAGCGCGGCCGGACTGGCCGGCGACGGGGTCCATCTGCCCAAGAGTCTGGCCGCCGAGGACGGCCACGCCTACGACTTGAGCTATGGCGGCGCAGCGCAGCCGTTTCTGCAGGCGGCTCGCAGCATCGGCGTCGACCCCGAGCACTGCCACGACGGCCTCGGCATGCTGGTCGAGCAAGCCGCCGAAAGCTATTCCATCTGGCGGGGTCAGCGCCCGCCCACCGCGCCAGTGCTGACCGAGCTGCGCGATCTTATCAGCGCATGAGCGCCGCCGTGCCGGTCAACATCGAGCTGCAGGGCCTGCCGGCGCTGGCGGTGTCGGGCTGCCGTGACGGCTGCGCCGCCTGCTGCATCGCCCCGTCGATCAGCACGGCTATGCCGAAGATGCCGCACGGCAAACCGGCCGGCGTGCCCTGTGCGCACCTGGACCAGCAGCTGCGCTGCGAGCTGTTCGGCCTGCCTCAGCGCCCGGCCGTGTGCCGCCAGCTGCGCCCCCAGCCGTCGATGTGTCTGGGCAATCGCGATGAGGCTCTGGCGGAGCTGAGCCGGCTGGAGGCGGCCACCGCGCCCTGAGTAAATCCCGGTTTGCGAACAGTCATGCGATCAGACTAGAGATGTAATAACATTACGTTTTTCATCTCGCGCCGTCTTGCCTGCCTTCCCTGCAAGCGGCAACCGGCCTTTCGTAGGTTTCCAGCATCGATGCGTACTTCCGTTCTTGACGTTTCCGCCATCTCGCTGTCATCGCTGTGCCTGGTGCACTGCCTGGCGCTGCCGCTGCTCGCCGCCACGCTGCCGCTGGCCGGAGTGCTGTCGGAAGCCGAATGGGTGCATCAGCTGATGGCGCTGCTGGCCCTGCCGGTCACCCTGAGCGTGATCGTGTTTTCGGCCAATCACCGTCTCGATGCGGCTTTTCTGCTGCTGGCGCTGAGCGGCTTGGCGCTGCTGCTGGCCGCGGCCTTTGTCGAGGCCCTGCACGACCACGAGGTCGCTTTGACCACGCTGGGCGCGCTGTCCCTGGCCGCCGCCCACGGCTGGCGCTGGTATGGCCGCAGCAAGCTGCCCGCGCCCTGCGCACAGGCGCAATCGGCGGATTAGGCAAAGCGTCGGGCACGCTGCGCTTTGCCCAACCTACGGTCAGCGACGCAGGGAGAAACGTAGGATGTGGTGAGGCACGAACCGCATCACGGTCGATACGCGGTGCGACGCTGCTTCAATTGATGCGATTCACTTCGCTCACCCCACGTACGCTGGGCCCTGGGCCCTTTGCCCTGGGCCCTTTGCCCTACGCCCTCGCTAGCTAATAACTCTCCTCCAGCTCCTCGTACTCATCCATCTCGATCACCCGCAGCTCGCTGACCTCCATGCTGTAGGCGGCTTCGGCCATCTCGTTGCTGACATTGGCGATGCGCAGCGTACCGATGGCCCAATACGGCTCCCACATGTCCCGCGCTTCGATGGGCTCGTCCGGTTTGACGTGGATGATCTGGTTGGGCGGCGGCGGGGGTAGATGGATGCAAGCGCCGAAATAGGGCACCACGAAGAGCTCGCTGATGCGGCCCTTATCGTCGTACTCGATGGGCACCACGTAGCCGGCCAGACGTCCGGTCACGCCGTCCATCTTGGCCACCGTGGTTACGCTGGAAAAGTCGTAGCTGGGGCCGTCGCCGCTATGATCGATGCTCATCGACAGCTCTTCCAGCGCCTTGCGCTCGGCCTCGGGCATCAGCTCCAGCCAGTCGATCAGGCGCACGTTGGACTTGGCCCAGACCGTGGATCCGACCAGCATGGCCATCAGCAACAGCACGGCAGCGGAGTAGAACTTCAAACTAGACATCAATCCTTTCCCATCAACGGTCGACAGTCAGCCCATCCAGCAGGGTGCGGCGATAGGCGGTGATTGCGGGTATCAGGCCGACCAGCGCACCGCTGAGCAACAGTCCCAGCAGCACCTGCATCTCGGTCATGCCCGGCCAGATCTCACGCAGCTGGATACCGAACTGGGCGTGCAGCCAGGGTGTGGCCAGCAGCAGCCCGACGATGGCCAACAGCAATCCCAGCAGCAGCGCCAACAGCACCAGCAGCAGCGCCTCCACCAGCAGCAGCGCGAAGACGTGGCGAGCCCCGGCGCCCACCGCGCGCAGCAGTGCCATCTCGCGGCGGCGCTCGTTGAGGGTGCTGAGCAAACCCGAAAGCAGCACCATCAGCGCGCAGCCAACCAGCGCGTAGCTGGCAAAGCGCAGCGCGGTCTCGGCACCGCCGGTGAGCTGCCACAGCTGCTGCATGGTGACGCCGGGCAGCAGCCCGGTCAGCGGCTCGGCGCGATAGCCATTGACCATCCGCTGCAGCGAGAACACCGCCGCGCGCCGCTGCGCGCCGACAAACACCGCGGTGATGCTGCGCGGCTGCAGCGCAGCCAGCTGCGCTTCGTCCAGATCCGGGGCGCTGCCGATACGGGTGCCGCTGCGCCAGTTCAGATGGATGGCTTCGATCGCCTGCAGCGACACGTAGATGCCCTGATCCAGCGGCGTGCCGGTGGGAGCAAGGATGCCGCTGACCCGGAACGGGCGATCGTCGTGGTTGTGAAGATTGATCCGGCCGGTGCCGTGGGCCAGCTCGATCGCCGTCCCCACGCTGTAATTCAGCCGGCGCGCTACCTCGGCGCCGATCACCGCCTCGAAAGTTTCTCCAAAAGCTCCGCCAGCGCTGAACTCCGCAGCACCGTCGCCGCCGCCCAGACGGGCGAAATATTCGGCGGTGGTACCGACAACGCGGTAGCCGCGATGCGAATCGCCCAGCGAGATCGGCACCGTCCAGCCCACCTGCGGGTGCTCGGCCAGCGCCTGATAGCTCTCCCAGGACAGGTTGTTGGTCGCATCGCCGAGCCTGAACACCGAATACAGCAGCAGCTGCACCGGATGACCGCGGGCACCAACGATCAGATCCACGCCCGAAACCGAGCGCAGAAAGCCCTCACGGGTCTCCATCCGCACCCGCTCCACCATCAGCAGCAGCGCCACCGTGATTGCCAGGGTCAGCACCGACAGCAGCACGCTGCCGCGCCGATTCCAAAGCGAACGCAGAGCGAATCCGGTCAGTCCGCCGCGCATGGATTAGTGTCTGGTGGCATGGAGAGCATCATCAGAGTGCGAGAACCTTCTTTTTGTGGGTCCGATCTGTGATCGGACGCCACCCGCCTGGACGCTGATATCCGACCCAGAGCGTCAGCACCGACCGACCGCACATCTTATCGATGCCACAGGGCGCTTGTGCGGTTCTCCTCACTAGGGCAGCTCAAGCACGCTATTGCCGGCACTCAGTTCGGCACCGCCCTGCCCCTGCGCACCGATGAACTGAACGCGCAGAATTTCCAGCGATGGGAAGGCCTTGAAAAGCGGGCCTAGATCGATACTGCGCAAGGCATCAGGGTCGCTGCACTGCGCCTGCACTTCGGTCACCCAGTTCTCAGAGTGCCTGGCGTAGTCGTGGTGATCATGGGCATCGCCGGGCTCATCAGCATCGTGGCTATCGCCGTGAACGTGCTTGTGGTGATCATGATCATCGTGGTCGTGTCCATCATGAGCGTGATCGTCGTGACCGTGGCCGTGCTCCTTGTCGTGATGATGATCCTCACCGTCGACCACCGGCACCGTCACCTCAGCCGCAGCGCTGCTGCTGCAGCCAGCGGCAGCCGGCCAACCCAGCCAGCGCGTCGAATCGCTCAGCACTGCGCGCGCGGATTCGATCTGCTCACGCTGCTGCGCATCCCGCGGTGCATGCTCAAATCCCACAGCGGTATCACCAGGCAGGCTGAGCAGCACCATGACCGCACCGTCGGCCTCCATCGCCACGTCCAACTGGCCCTCACCGTGCACATGCGGCGCTGCCATCACCGTAGCCCCAGCCAATGCGCCCAGGGCAATGGTCAGCATTCGAAGCCTTGCATTCATATCAGCGAACCCTGGTCTGGAAACGTTATTACGTAGCTTATCTGATGCCACCCTGCGCCAGCCCGAATTATTCATGAATGCTCGTCGCGAGGTTCATAGGCGAACTACAGCAACAGCGATGACGACGGCGTTGGTCCCAGCGCAACGACGCTGGTCCCAAAGTCCTTGTCGCGACTGTCGCACCGGTCCAGGCTGCAGCAAACCAACGCCAAGGAGCTTCACCATGCGCCTGCTACTGCTAGTGCTCAGCCTGCTCGCCCTGACCAGCACCACCGCCACCGCTGCCGAGCCCGACGACCACGCCCAGCTGCGCCACATCAAGCTCGAGCTGTGGCCCAAAGCCTATCGCGAACAGGACGTCGAACTGCTGGATCGCATCCTCGACGACAGCTTCCAGATGATCGACGGCCGCGGCCAGATCTCAACCAAAGCCGACGAGTTGGCGTGGATCGCCAAACACCCGACCAGCTACGACAGTTTCAACTACGAGATCGAACGCCTCGACGTCTACGCTGGTCAATCTGCCATCGTCGCCGGCCAAGGCACCATCGCCGGCACCCGCGACGGCAAAGCCTGGACCCACGTGTACCGCTCCAGCAACGTGTTGATCAAGCGCGATGGACGCTGGGTGGCGGTCGCCTCGCATGTGTCGTCGGTGGCGGAATAGGCGGCGCGACCCGGGCAAGCCGCCACGGGCGAACACAACGTCCATCCCAAGGTAAGCTTGGCGCCTGTTCATCAAGTCGTATCGCAGTGAAGACCGGACGCAACGATCCATGCCCCTGTGGCAGCGGGAAAAAGTACAAGCAATGCTGTCTGCGAGCACAGTCGGCTGCGCCCTCGGACCCGAACGAGCTGGCCTACAGACGCCTCAGCCGGGAACTCCAGGAATTCAATCCCAAGCTCATTCGCTTCAGCGTGGATCGACTCGACGAAGTCCCCGAGCAGCCTTGGATGGACTTCTGCGGCGAGCGACCCGCCTTCGAGGAATGGGGCGACGAGGTGCTCAGCGAGGTCTTCATGACCTGGCTCTGCTTTCACCGGGTGGAAGAGGACGATGCGCTGCCCGCCGCCAGGCACTACCTTGAACGCCACCAGCGCAGGCTCAGCCCGATGCTGCGCAGCTACCTGCAGTCAGCTCTGGAGACCCCGTTCAGCTACTTCCAGGTGCAGTCGGTGGATCCCGGACGCAGCCTGGATCTGACCGATCTGCTGAGCGGAACGCCGGTTCAGGTCCGCGACGGGTCGGCCTCGCGCAGCATGCAGGTCGGCGCCATCTGCTTCGGCAAGGTGGTGCAGGTCGATGGCTTTGCGCTGTTCGACGGCGTCTACGGACACATCATTCCGGCGATGCGCAAGGCGGACATCATTGATCTGCGTGAGGCGCTGAAAACCGCGGGCGTGCAGCCCAGTAGCGGCGAGGACTACACCGATGAGTTGCTCGACCACCTCGACCACCTGGCCGGGGCAACCCTGCCCGGACGCCGACCCCAACTGCGCAATCAACACGGCGAGGACATCGAACCGCAGGTGCTGCGCTACAAGATCGAGTCCGTCTCGGCCTGCGTGCAGGCGCTGTTGGACCTGGGCACGAAGGGAACGGTGATCGAGGTCGATCCGCAGTACGACGCTCCCGAAGACGACGACAACGATGATGGCTATCGCGAGCTCATCAGCGCCCGGCTGCACTGGATGGAGGACTCTGAAGACGGCTGGCTGCTGGCATTGATCCACGTCGACCCTGGCAGCATTCGCGTGGAGGTCAATTCCCGCGAACGCGCCGAGCGGGTCCGCGAGTTCTTCAGCCAGCGCATGAGCGAGCTGGCCAAGCCGCAGCTGAGCGAGATCCGCAGCAACGAGAGCCTGTTCGATACCACCGAAGCGGTGGATCGCGCAGAAATCGACGAACTCAACCAGCATCCCGAAGTACAGGCCCTGATCGAGCAACAGCTGGCCAAACACTACGACAGCTGGCCCGACATCCCGCTCCCCGCGCTCGGCAACCAGGCCCCCATCGAAGCGGTCAAGACCCCGCTCGGCAGGGAAAAGGTCAGAGCGCTGCTGGACGGCTTTGCCGGCGGCCCCATGGCGATTCCAGACGCCATCATGCGCAAGCTGCGCGAGCGGTTGGGGCTGGGATAGCGCATGTGTCGTCGGTGGGGGATTAGCGAAGCCCGATCCTTGGCCGCTTGCCGAACTCGCGGGAACGGCTCATGTTCGAACTGCGCAAGACACTAAGATTGAACAACGATGGGCCATCGAGCAACTTTGCAGCGTTCCGGCGGATCGGTGATTCTGTCGATCCCCAAAGCTATCGCCGACGCTCTGGAGTTCACCGCGGGATCGGCTGTTGAGCTCTCGGTGAGCGGACGCCGCCTGTCGGTCACGCCGGCCAAGCGAACTCTCGCCGATCGCCTGGCCGCGAGCCCAAAGTCGCCAGACGAATGGCACCGAGAGGACGAGTGGCTGAAAGATGGGACACTGGAGTGACCAAACTTCGGTCGCTGAACCGGCTTGGGTGCGGTGAATTCGAGGGGATGTGGTGCCCACCATCAATCGAACTTGTCGGTTAAGTTACTGATGGTAAGAGCCATTATTCACAACACTCCAGCGCCCCACTCACAAACCTACTCACTTTGGCAGTGTTCTCAGCCTCGACCGCTGCCCTCAGTAGCTGTAGTGCGTCGTCAGAACTTGCTCCAGCGCAGCCAATTCGCGCTGCCGCGCGGCAACGCTCATCGTTGCGATGTTGCGCAGCTTCCAGCGAACGCCAGGCAGCTCATGGATATGCGGATAAGGCAAATGCGCCCAATCCGGCTCACCGCGCTTGACGCTCAGTAGGAAGGCGCAGTCGGCCGGGGTAAGCAGATCGCGCAACCAGATCAGCAAGTCGTCACGCGCCTTTTCCAGCACTTCCACCTCGATAGGTTTCCGAGTCATTCCCTGGAACTGATCGACGAAGGTCATTCGGATGTCTGCCAAGCGCGGCGCCAGCAGCTCGCGAATCGGGCGGTTGTGGCTGATCAGATAGACCAGAAAGCCTTCAAAAATTGCCCGCGTCAGGCCGTCCTCATCCAGCAACAGCTTCAGGTCGAAGAGGTCACGCGGATGCTGACGATCAAGGGCCGCGCAGATCTTGCCACCGTAGAGATCCACCGCTGTGCCAACCAGCATTTCGGCGTGTCCGTACCGATCTGCTGCAGCAGGCGCTATCGTCCGTTTCTCGGGCACCAACACCGTTCCCCTGAGCACCGGCGACAATTCGATCTTGATCTGCGTTCGCCGCCGGCGGACCACTGCGCGAAGCGCATCGGAGCGGTGACCGAGCACCTCCCCAGTCGCATTCGCGACAGCGCCGCGGCGAATGCTGTCACAGATTGCCTCAAGCGCACGGCGTGACTCTGCCAATGCCTCGTCCCGGGTGTTGATCGGCAGGTATACCAAGTCGATATCAACAGACAATCGCGGCATATCGCGAAGAAACAAGTTCAGCGCGGTACCGCCCTTCAAGGCGAAGCAATTGTGCTCCGCAACCACTTGCAGCGTTTGTACCAGCAGCCGGACCTGCTCGTCGTATCGGTCAGATGCCATGTTCGAGGCTTCGAGGCACAGTGATCTGATAAGTGGAATCCAGGCGACCATCGGCAACGATCTGCCGCGGACCGCTTCCCAGATCGATGTTGCTCAAATCCAGCCGGGCCATCCACGGAAGCTGCAGCGTATCAGCGAAGTACAGGGCCAGCCGTTTCGCCCGAATGGAGCGACAGGATTCAAGTAGTGACTGCATCAACTTCGGTCGTAGCGCCCTCGTCCCGGCCATCAGGTCCGCCGCGTCTTCGAATGCAGACCTGCTTTGGACCCGGTCCAAATATTCCAGTACCGCTTGTTCCGGCCGAGCGACCGTCAAAGAAACCCCGCCGCTTTCACGAACGATGAACCGATCATTGGGAAGCTCAACGAACAGACGCCGGTTGATCAGCACGAAATCCACCGACCAATCGTGCTGATTGAACCATTTGGGTAGGTGCGGCGAATCTTGCGCATGGAGCCATACCCGCTCCCGACCGATGGCAAGCTGGTGCCCCAACCCATGCAGCGCCAGCGCCGACAACCCTCCAAGCCAAACGGGCACTGCCAGCTGGGTCTGTAGCGCATTCAGGCCGTGTTGCCAGACAATGCGAGACACATCGCGGACGTAGGCACCATGGCCGATCGAACTCAGCCAGCCGGAGCGAACATACTTGCTGACCAACTGACTGCTGATGCCGTTTTGACGTAACCAGACCGTCGTCATCACCCCAGAACTCGCTGGTTCAGCAAGCAGCGACTTTAGTTTTTTCTCCAAATGCCTACCCCGGGTTTGTTTATATTCAACAAGGTAAACCGGTCGGCGTTGATCGTCGAGCCCCGAGAGCATTAGGGCCTCGACACTCGAAACCCGGATACCTACGCCGCGCCAGCTAAAGTACCGAGTAGTAAGCCTTCAACTTCGCCGCCATCAGCGCCCGACGCGCTTTCAGGAAGTCATCGTAGTCATCGATTCCCATCCGGTGAAGGTCAGCCGGAATGCAGTTCGCGGCCAGATTGGCTGCCAGCTCGTCGGCATCGCTGATGGCGCCGTAGCTCAGCTCACGCCCGTTGGTCTGCTGCACGACGTCGGCGAAGTAGACGGCCGGTTCGCGATCGCGGATCTTGATGTTGGTCTCGGTCTGGGTGACAGCGAAGTTGGCGACCTGGTTGTAGCGCTGCCGGGGGAAACCGTGCTTCTTCAAGAAGTTGCGCGGGAAGATGTGGTGGAGCTCGCCGCGATTGAGCACGATGTCGGTCACCGTGATGTCCTTGGATAGAAAGGCCTTGTCGTTGGCCTTGATCTGCGCCGCGAGAAAGACCTTGAACAGCGGGCTGCTGGATGCCGATGTGTCCAGATCCTGCACCAGCCCGAACTCCCAGAACGCATCGCCCAGGTCGGCCTGCTCAATACTCTGCAGATGCTCAAGCGCACCGCGCTCGTGTATGCGGCGGATATCCAGATCAAAAGACGACTCGGCGTTGCCGCTGTAGCGCCGGGTCAGGATTGACATCACGAACCAGCGGCGGACGATGGTCTCAATCTCGGCTGGTTCAGCTTTCTGCGCCCTCAAGTGCAGGAACAGTACATAGGCGAAGTTCAGCGCATTGCCGGAGTTGATCAGGCTGGGAAGAATGAAGCCGCTGGAACGAATGATCATGACGAAGCGCTTGAAATGGCTTTCGTTCATGAACGCGTTCAAGCCCGCCTGAAGTTTGCCGAAGCTCTCCTCGGCGATGTTCTCCTCGTAGCTGCGGGTGTCGAAGTTTCTACCCGATAGCAGGGCAACCAGGTCCTGCAGCTTGCCGCGACCGAACTGCGTGGTGAACGCGACGCGTAGCATGTCGGTGTAGTCGGGATCGTAGAGGTTGTCGTTCTCGCGTCGCAGCCACTGCATCGGCGCAAAGCGCTCGGAAGCGCAGAACTCGGGGTCGTTGTCGACGATCACGTCGTAGAACTCGGGCGCAATGGCGAGATGGCAGAAGTAGTCGATGGTCTTGCGCATCTTGTCGCCGCCGTAGGATTCGCTTGAGGCGATCTTGGACATCGCGAAATCGGCCTGGCTCAGCACGGCACCCTTGCCGTTGATCCTGATGAAGATCTCGGTGACGGTTTCGATATCGAGCGAACCGTCGAGTTCGATCAAGCCCAGCTGGTTGGTGGTGATGCTGGTGAGCAGATCCATGCCTTCGAAGACCCGATCCTCGTCGGCGTCCGAATTGGCCGCACAGTACTGACTCACGTATCGGTGGGTCTTGAAGCTCGGCGCAAATGCCTCGGCGATATCGGCCAGCCATTTGCTGTCCTTGGCTATCGCGCGGTTGTGGACCTCAAAGCGCTGCTCGACCGGATGGTAGGCAATGCGGATGCGAGTCGTCTTGTAGTCCTTGTCCAGCACCTTCATTCCGCTGACCGCCGTCATCAGCGCCGTCACCCGCTGCTGACCATCGATCAGAATGCGCTTCCCCTCCGACATCGAGCCGTCTTTGAGCTTGATGTTGGGGTTCTTCCATGCAATCAGGTAGCCGACGGGAAAACCGCGCAGCAAAGAATCCATCAGGTCGCGCACCTGCGTCTTGCTCCAGACGAACGGTCGCTGGATCTCGGGATGGCGATTTCGCCCTGCGCTATCCAGGCAAGCACGATGGAGATGGGGTGCTGGTTTACCGAGTACTTGGCTTGGGACATTGAACATTCGCCTATTGCTATTCGATGGTAACGCGGTGGTGATATTGCTACTTGCCTTTCAAGGCCCGGCGCAGCCCGCCGACCCACTTGTGCCTGCATGCGGGCCTCGCCGATTCCTTGCCGATTAACTCCTCGGCTAGACCTTTGGCAACCGGTACGCGATGCACAAGTTCGCACCATTGCCCTTCGGCGGCGAGTGCACGATGCGATCGCTGGGTCCCATGGCGGCGCGCATACGAGCGCAGCAGGAAGGCATTCGGTGATGCGTCCCGGGATAGCCGCCCACGAGCCGGTGCAGCGCGCCGGCGCGCACCTCCAATTCTGTCATCCCAGCTTTGGCTGCTTCATCAAGAAGCTTGCGTAGCGCTGCATCGAATTCGGCTGCAACACGGCCTGGTCCCCCGCCGGCGCCGGGAGTGCTCGTTCGGGATCCTGGAGTCTTTGACCTTCTGGATCGCTCGCTCCTGCCCGCCAAAGCCAACTGTCCATTCCACTCCGGCAGTAGCGCGCCGATCAGTTGCTGCTCGAGTTCAACGAAATCTGGCGTGCTGTGAAACCAGACCTGCATCAGCTGTCCTTGCTGCGCAGTGGCCAGAACCCGCGCATTTAGCTTGCAGTTTGTGCTTTGACCGTCGTCGTGCAGGTTGCGCTGACTGATGGATCCGTATCCACTGCTGCCGAACCGCTTTGCAAGGTCTTCGCACCGGCCGATGTACTTGAGCTGCTCATCTACGAGTACGGCGTAGACGCCAGGCGCTCTGGGCGCAGCTGGCAGTCCAAACTTGCAGAATGGACCGGCAGCGTAGCGGTTTGCACGTTGCCCTTCTGGCATTTCAGGGATGTATTCGTGAAAGTGCCCGTGTGCATCGCGCTGGATCTGCGGCGAGCCAACCAGCCAGAACTCCCGGTCGCCAATGGATTTAACTTTCCTATCCATATACCCCCGCCTAAGGGCTCCGCGACCAGCACGTCATCGCCGAACCAGCTTCAGATTCAGAACCAATCGTCAGAACACATGCCAGGTGATGTCCTTGACTGAGATGTTCTGACACGACTCAAGATCGGCGACCCTCATGATGTCCGTTGGCGAAATGTCACGCATCGAAGCTACGCATACATGGCTACCGGTCATGGCGAGGACCTCCGTGTCACAGAAGCGCGCCGAGATAACAGTCTCAAGAAGCTCTTGTAGCAGGCACTCCTTGTAGTCACTCTCTAGATAGTCCCACGGCAAGCAGCACTCAAGCAGAAACGCTCGGCCGCTCAGAGTCTGATTCTCAACACTCATCACGCCTGCTTCCATACCAACGCACCTCAGAAACTCGCCACCCTTTGACGCGAAACTAGGCAACTTTCCGCGCTCCTGGAGCGAACAGGTGCCTAGCGCGTGCGTGAGTGACGCGAACGAATACACGCGCCCTCCGCGATGCTCAGGCAGGCAGCTCTCGATCGCATTCGAAAGTGCGGTCGGGCTAGCTCGTTGGCCGAACTCTGCTTGCGCCATTCCCCTGAGCTCGTCAGCTGTCCAAGCGCGAATGCCCTCTTCCCTAATCCGTTGGAGATCGGGAAGACGTGTCGCGTGATAGACCACCACACCACTGAACTGGCTGAACAGGAACTGCTCAAAGGCTCGAACGCTGGAGCGCCTCTTACCGTCGACCTTCGACTGTTCTTGATCCAGCCAGTCGAACCAGTCGTCCCCACTATCAGGGTCAAAGCGCTGAAGAACCGATGGGGCGAAGTGCGCATCCAACCATGTGGAACCCCAATCCCACTCGGCCCATTCGTCTCGTTTGAGAAACATCAGATTCCGCCTCTCACCGATTCGGCGCGAGTGCCGGTCACCGCTAACTCCGCACACCCTTTGCACCACCCAACCCCTTCCGCTGCATCACCAACAGCTCAAACACCAAGCGCTGAAACCCGGCGGCCAGCTCCCGATCATTCAAGTACTGCATCATCTGCTTCTGATGCGCCTCGCTGCTAGCCATCACCGCGTCATCCATGGCGACGCCGAAGTCGCCGAGCATCGCCTGCTCGGCAGAGTTGTTGTCGACCTGCTGGATGACGCGCTCGTTCTCGCCGACCTTGTCGCGGATGGTGTAGGCGTAGTTGAGCAGGTCCTGATCAGTAAGTCCGTCGGTCACAAACAGCTCGTTCAGCCGACTGATGATCTGCGACAGGAACTCTTCCTTCTTGTCCCTGGCCTTGCCGGTTCCCAGTTCCGAAGCCGGATACAAGCCCTCCGCCTCTTTGACCATGCGCAGATCCTGTTGCTTGATCTTCGATAGCCGGTAGTGGCTCAGCTCCACCGAGCTCAGGTCGATTGGATCGTCGTCATCGGCCTTCTCGCGCAGCAGCGGGGCCAGGTGGCGGGCGTAGAGGCTCAGACGCTCCAGGTCTGTGCTGTCGTAGTCGACGATCTGGGCCATGAATTCGTAGTGGCGGGTGAAGGCCATCAGGTCGGCCTTGAACAGGCCCAGCCGGTCCAGCTCTTCCTTGGCGCCTTTCATCTCGCCTTCGGCGTTGCCGATTAGCACCTCGTCGCCGCTCTGTTTGGCACGCTCAAACAGCTCCTTGTGCCGGGTGTGGGCTGACTTGGCCTCAGCGAAGCGGCCCCGCCAGCGCTGCACGGCGGGCTCGCAGACGTTGCGGATGGCGGCGTTGCTCTTGGTGCTGGTGTAGTAGATCTCGGCAAACTGCACGACTTCAGTCCACAGGAAGATCCCGCTGTCGCGCAGCTTCTGATACAGATCCCAGATCAGATTGGGATCGGAGACGTCGATCAGCTTTGCGGTCTGGAAGTACTCCTGGAATGCGGCCAGCACCTCTTCAGGGTCGTTGTAGAAGTCCAGCACGTAGGTCTCGACCTTCCCCGGATAGGTGCGGTTCAAGCGCGACAGGGTCTGCACGCAGTCCACGCCGCCGAGCTTCTTGTCGACGTACATCGCGCACAACTTTGGCTGGTCGAAGCCGGTCTGGAACTTGTTGGCGACGATCATCAGCTGGTAGCTGTCCTGATCGAAGGCCTTGCGCATGTCGCGGCCCTTCAGGTCCGGGTTCATGTTGGACTCGGTGAACTTCTCACCGAGCAGGCCTTCGGCGTGCGGATCGCTGGCGCTGAAGCTGACTTCGCCGGAGAAGGCGACCATCGCCCGCATGCCCTTGTAGCCCTTGCCGGCGACGTACTTGTCAAACTCCAGCTTGTAGCGCACCGCCTCCTTGCGCGAGCCGGTCACCACCATGGCGCGAGCCTGACCGCCGAGCAGACCCATCACCGTGCCGCGGTAGTGCTCCACGATCACCATCACCTTCTGAGCGATGTTGTAGTCGTGCAGCCGCACCCACTGGCCCAGCTTGACCCGCGCCTTCTTCGCATCGACTTCCGTGTCGGCGGCGGCGACCTTCTGCGCCAGCTGGTAGGCCACCTTGTAGCTGGTGTAGTTCTTCAGCACGTCGAGGATGTAACCCTCCTCGATCGCCTGGCGCATGCTGTAGACGTGGAAGGGCTGCGGTTTGTTGGTCTTGGACGGCGGTTGGCTCGGATCGGGCAGGCGGCCGAACAGCTCCAGGGTCTTCGCTTTCGGGGTCGCGGTGAAGGCGTAGTAGCTCAAATTGGAGGCCTTACCACGCGCCGCCACCGCCGCAGCGATCATGTCCTCGCCGCTGGGTGGCTCCTCGTCGTCGCGGGCATCGGCGACCAGCACTTCCTTGAGCTTGCGCGCGGTGGCGCCGGTCTGCGAGGAGTGCGCCTCGTCGGCGATGATCGCGTAGCGCCGCTCCTTCAGGCTGACGCTGTCTTCGATGGCCTTGAGCACGAAAGGAAAGGTCTGGATGGTGACGATGACGATGGGCTGGCTCAGGGTCAGCGCCTCGGCCAGCTTTTCGCTCTTGGCGCCCTGCCCTTCCTCGTTGTTGATTCGCCCGACCACACCATCGGCATGCTCGAACTGGTAGATGGTGTCCTGCAGCTGGCTATCGAGCACGGTGCGGTCGGTGACCACGATCACCGAGTGGAAGACCTTCTCGCCGGCCTCGTCGTGCAGCGCGGAGAGCTGGTGCGCGGTCCAGGCGATGGAGTTGGACTTGCCGGAGCCGGCGCTGTGCTGGGCCAGGTATTTGTGGCCGGGACCTTCGCGGCGGCTGGCGTCGATCAGCCGGGTGACCAGATCCCACTGGTGAAAGCGCGGGAAGATCAGCGTCTCGGTCTTGGTCTTGCGCCCTTCCCAGTCCTCGACCGTCTTGATCTCCAGATGGATGAAGCGGCCGATGATCTGCAGCAGATTGGCCGGCGCCAGCACCTCGGTCCACAGATAGCTGGTGGCGTAGCGATGCAGGTCCTCAGGCACATCGTTGCCGGCGCCGCCTTCGGCGGTGCCGCGGTTGAAGGGCAGAAAGCGGGTGTCGGCGCCGGCCAGCTTGGTGGTCATCTGCACCGCGTATTGGCTCACCGCAAAATGCACCAGCGCGCCGCGCTTGAAGCTCAGCAGCGGCTCGGGCTTGTTGGTCGCCGGGTCCTTGGGCAGCCGGGTGCGCTGGTACTGCTTCACCGCGTTGTCGACGGCCTGCTTGAAGTCGCTCTTCAGCTCCATCGTCACCACCGGTATGCCGTTGACGAACAGCACCAGATCGATCCGCCAAGCCTTGGCCCGGGCGCCGGTTTCGGCCTGGTGCGCGTCAGTGGCATAGGGGCTGTAGACCAGCTCCGGCACCAGCCGCAGGATGTTGCCCTCGTACATAACCAGCGTGTCCGGATTCAGCTGGTGATCGGGGCGGAACTGGCACAGCTTGAAGGACACCGACTTGTCGCGCAGCTCATGCCGCAGCACCCCCAGCGTGCCGAAGCTGCGCAGCGACTTGTCGGTGGCCTGCGGATCGGCCTTGGCCAGCTGCGCGGTCAGCTTGGCGATAAAGGCCTGCTCGGGCTGATTCGGATACAGCTCGGCGTACTTCTTCCAGGCCTCAGGTTGAGTGCTGCGCACAAAGGCCAGGCAGTCCTCGGTGTACAGCGCCCGCTCGCGGTCATAGCGCGCCGGATCGCCCAGCTGCCAGCCGCCGGCGATCATCTGCTTGATGATGTCCTGCTGGAAGGCGGCTTCTTTGGCGTCGGCGCTCATCCGGGGTCGTCCTTGATCGTGGCGTGCTGGTGCGTGGATCGGAGTCTAGCCGAGCCGACTGTGCACTGTGCTGCGCGCACGATTTCTCCCATCGCGATCGATGCGGTTCGTGCCTCACCGGCATCCTACGTGGGCTTGCGCAATCGCCTACGGTTCTGCGTCTTCCTGCAGGATCGATTCGTAGTCCTGGCCGCCATAGAACACGCCAAGAACGGACACCAAGTCAGCGTCCACGACGAAGGCGACGATCACGCGCTTGCGGAAGTTGGTGACCCGCAATCCCGGACGCACATCGTCGCGTTTGTGCCCGCGCCGCGGGAAAGTTGAGAGGCTTTCGCAGAATTGGACGATGGCCTCAGTAAATCGATCGGCGATGTCCGTTGAAGATGCCGAAGCAATGTAGCGGTACAGGGCCGCAAGCTGATCCTCGGCCTCTGGCGCGAAGACGACGCGGTGCGTCACCGAAACTTGTCGCGCTCGGTGGCGAGACGGGCCCTCACCGCATCAGGACCAACAGCGCGCTCGGGATCCGCCTTGAGTGCGTCCAAGGCCGGGCCTACCTGCTGATGCAGCCATGCCTCGACTGCCCGGTCGCGTGCCAGCAAAGCGCGCAGTCCGTCGCGAATGACCTCGCTCTCGCTTGCGTACTCACCCATACGAACCTTGGCCTTCACAAGGTCGGCCATCTCGTTGGGCAAGGTGATGCTGAATTGCTGAGTGGTCCGCATGGCACGGCAGGGTGCTAATGATGGGATTCAATCCTACTCCCGCTCATAGTCGACAGCAACGGGATGTGCGTCGCCGGATCGCTTGGTCGGCGCGGCGTTCTTCGGCGCTGACGGGTCGTTGTCGGTGCTTATGCGGCGGCGGACTCGCATGCCGGCGGCTGCCAGCTGCCGACGTCGATCTTGCCGGTGACGGCGGCGGAGATTAGGGCGGTGCGGCGTTCTTGGAGCGTGGCAACTTGTCTAGCGGCTAGTGCCTCGAGCCTATCCATCTTGTCGCCGGTTGACTGCAGCGATTTCAAAATCGAACGCTGTTCAGACATGGGCGGTAGGCACAGCGGCGCCTCAGCAATGTTCGTAAGACTAAGACCTTCTTTGAGACCGTACTGATTGACCGCGAAGTATGATCTTGCTGGAGAGGCTGCGAGAGCCGTCGCAAGAAAGCGCGGAAGTACCCGAGCTTGATCGGGGCGAACCAAGCTCAGGTGCTGATTCACGAACACGGTGTCTGCCAATCGAGTCGCAACGGCCACTCGACCGGTGTTGGCGCCCGTGATGCATACGACGACGTCACCGTCTTGCATCTTGGTTCTGACCCCCTCGGCTCCGCGCGGAGGCTTGATCCGCTTTGCTGTTCTTAGGCGTAGCCCGAGTTTGTCGTTTAGGTCACCACTTTGCAGAAATACATCTGACCCATCTTCTGACACCCGATCTGACCAGCCACGTGGTCCCGACGTAATGAAGCTGGTGACCTGCTTTGCACGGCAAACTTCCCAATGCGCCGGCACTTCGCCCAGCCACTCGACGCCGGAATCGCGCATGGGGGCGTTGGGGTTTAGGCCTTTGGTGACGGTATGACTGATGACGGCCTGGCGCTTTTCCTTGAGCAAGGCGATCAGCTGCTGCTGCTTCTCAATCAGCGCATCAATCCGCGCCGTCTCGTAGTCGAGGAACTTGGCAATTTGGGCTTGTTCGTCACGCGACATCACAGGGATCATGATGTTCTTCATTGCGGCGTAGTTCGTGCTCCATAGATCAGCCACGATCCCTTTACCAAACCTGTAGAACTCTTCCTGGAATGCTTCGCTACGCAGCAGGTGATGCACAAAGCTGGGAACCAATCCTTTCGGCTCCAACACGATGCTGATCAGTGATACGGACCCGTCCAGACCTGAAATACCCGAGGACCCCTTGCGGTCGGAACGACTGTTGATCACAAAGTCACCGGCTTTGACCAACTTCCGATTGTCTCCGTCGTTGGTCTTCGCTGCTGTTTCGATCTGGGGTACGACACCCTGCATCGTTACCGACAATGGCGGGTAGTCTGTGTCACTGACCTTCGTCCGTCGTTCTTCAAAGTACCCGCCGAGTCGCTTTAGCTCCCACGACTCAGGAATTGCACCAAGCCACTCATGTCCGGAGGACTTGTACGCGGCGTGCGGTGTGTATCGCCCACTCACGAATGCACCTCCCGCAACATCCCCATGATCTCCGCACTCAACGCATCCAAATCCGCATCAATCTCCGCCAGATCCCGCGGCGGCTCGTACTCGTAGAAGTGGCGGTTGAACGGAATCTCGTAGCCGACCACGCCGATTTGGCCGTCGCGCGCATCGCGCTTCCCGGCATCGATCCAGGCGTCGGGCACGTGGGGGGCGACTTCCTTGGCGAAATAGGCCTCGTTGAGCGCGTCCACACCCTCGCCGCGGGCGGTTTCGCCGGTGAGCGGGACGTCTTCGCTGTCGCGCAGGCTGCTGTCGGGCTGGAACTGCACGGTCTTGCCGCGGTACTCGACGTCGCCGTACGTGGGGTTGGGCTTGGACTTGAGCACCTTGGCCACGACGGGTTCGGCGTCGGGATTGGTCCAGCTGACCGCGGCGATCAGCTGCTTCTTCTCCTTGGCGTCCAGCTTGACCCCGGTCTGCTTGAAGGCGGCCCTGCGCTGGGTTTCGAAGGCGTTGTAGTCATCTCTCTGGGCGGTTCCGATTACTGCCTGCAGCAGTTTGGCCATGTTCAGCAGCGAGCGCTGATCCAGCCAGGTCGCAGGTTTAAGCAGATCCTTGATCTGCGCCTCCCTGAGATCCTTAAACTGGTCCTTGAGCATCGCCCGCACCTCGGCCTGCTGCTGGTCCAGGCGCCCGTAGCTGGCCTGGTCCCACTGGCCGCCGAACTCGGCGTAAATCTGCCGCATCGGCGCATTCAGCGCGCCGGGTGCGTAGCGCAGCTCCTCCAGCCGCTCGTCGCTGAACTGCACGCTCAGCCGCAGAGGGCGCTCGATGCTGATACGGCGGTAGCCGAACTCATGGGTGCGGAAGATCTTGCTGGCGAAGGTGCGCTTCTCGGCCTTCTTCTTCGATAGCGCCGGCCGACCGCGGGTGCTGGCGCTGGCTTCGTCCTCGGCGTCCAGACGATAACTTTCCACCGCCTTGAATCCGCCGAAGGTGCGGGTGATCAGGGCGATCTGCTCCTCGCCGATCTCCTGGCGCTTGGATCCCAGCGATTTGCGCATCTTCTGGTACAGGTGCACGCCGTTGATCAGCTGCACCTGACCGCGGCGCTCGGCGCTCTTCTTGTTCGACAACACCCAGATGTAGGTGGCGATGCCGGTGTTGTAGAACATGTCGGTGGGCAGGGCGACGATGGCCTCGAGCAGATCGTTTTCCAGGATGTGCCGGCGGATCTCGCTCTCGCCGCTGCCGGCGCTGCCGGTAAACAGCGGCGAGCCGTTCAAGATGATCCCGATCCGTCCGCCGCTGCGCTCCGGGTCGTTGGCGTCGAAGTCGCGCATTTTCGAGAGCAGATGGAGCAGGAACAGCAGCGAGCCATCGCTGACCCGCGGCAAGCCGGGCCCGAAACGGCCGGCGTAGCCCTTCAGCTTGTGCTCGTCCTTGATCGCCCCCTCGACCTTCTTCCAGTCCACGCCGAAAGGCGGATTGGCCAGCATGTAGTCGAAGCGCTGATCGAACAGCTGATCGTCGCTCAGGGTGTTGCCCAGCTTGATGCGACTGACGTCCTGGCCCTTGATCAGCATGTCGCCCTTGCAGATCGCGTAGCTCTCCGGGTTCAGCTCCTGGCCAAAGGCACGCATCGCCGCGTTCGGATTGATGGCGTACACGTACTCCATCCCAGCCGACAGAAAGCCGCCGGTGCCGGCGGTGGGGTCGTAGATGGTGCGCACGATGCCCGGCTTGGTCAGCGCCTCGTCGTCCTCGGTGAACACCAGCGAGGTGGTCAGATGAACGATGTCGCGAGGGGTGAAGTGCTCACCGGCGGTCTCGTTGGAGCTTTCCGCAAAGCGCCGTATCAGTTCCTCGAAGACCAGCCCCATGTCGTGATTGCTGATCGTTTCCGGGCGCAGATCCTGCGCGGCTACCCGCTGCACCACCTTGTAGAGCAGATTGGCCTCGGCCAGCTGGGCGACGAACTCGGCGAACTTGAAGTGCTCAAAAATCTCCCGCGCGTCCTTCGAGAAATCGCCCACGTAGCTGAGCAGATTGCTCTTGATGTCCGAACTACCCAGCTTGGACAGATCCATCGCCGAGGTATTGAAGAACGACTGCTGCGCCGCCCGCAGCAAGTACATCTCACGCGCCGCCGCCTCCAGTTGTGGCATCCCCTTGAGCCGATCAACCTCCGCCAACACCGCCGACTTGGTCCCCTCCAGCACACACTCCAGCCGCCGCAAGATCGTGAACGGCAAGATCACCCGCCCGTATTGCGACTGCTTGAAGTCCCCGCGCAGCAGATCAGCCAGCGACCAGAGGTAGGCTGCGGTTTGGGAGAAGTTGGTCATGGGGGGCCTTGGGTGATTGGTCGGGGTTGGGCGGTTGGATGATAGCGGGCGGCGCTAGGCTGCCGACATCGGAATCGATGGCCAGCTGCATGCTTGCCGCTATTTGTCCTTCACGCGTTTAGTTCGCCAACCTGCGGTGATGGTGTGTCCATCAGGACCGATGACCAGAAAGGCATTGAAGTAGCGCCGGTTCTCGCGAACGAAGTGCTTGCCGCAGTGGCGTTCCAGGCGTTTCGTCGCTGGGCGATCCATGATCACGCGAACCGCGCCATTTGGCGCCGGCATCTCGGTGCCGAACTCGTCGAGCAGTTCCACGACTAAAGGCGGAATGCACCGCTGCTGGAGCCGGGCCTGTGCATGTCTTGAATAGTTCATGACTGCTGCTCTCCTTTCGGTCGAATGACCAGGTTCAGGTCGTCGTCTAGTGATAGATCTCTAGCCGCGCGCATTGCATCTGCATACGCCCTGGTTCCAGGAACGTCGCGGTCATCCAGCTTGCAGGCCAAGGCGATCTTTGCGCGGTAGTTGGTGAGCGTTGCCTCGGTGATGTGCTTCGGTCGCGCCCCGAGGACGAAGTCCAACGGACTCAGATCCATCCGGTAAAGGGACTTGTCTACCTCCAGGTCGTTCGATTCCTGAGCAGCGTCGTGAAGCGCCTCCAATGGGTCTGCAACCGTCCAACCGATTAGCTCCATAGGTCCGGAGCCTTTCGGGTCTTCATCGAAGTACTCGGTCATCAACCCAAGCTTCTCTATGAGTCCTCGCCTGGCGAGGAGTAGCAACAGCAGCCGGTTAAAGAAGGCATCTCGGCACAGGTTTGTCCGCCGCTGCACCTCCTTCAACGCGCTGGCGGTGGACTTTCTAACTTTCCAGTTGACGGTGTGAGTTCCGAGGCACGTCAGGGAATTGCTGATGAAGCGTCGAGCCTTCTTGGACAACTTCGTGTCGCCAAGATCTCGGCTCAGCCGCGGCGTTTCCAGGGCGATGACGTGGTCGAGAAACTGGTCGCGCTTGATGAAGCACTCGCGGCAGCGCTTGTCGAACTTGTCCCGTAGCGTAGAGACGAGCCTTGCCGTGATCTTCGTCGTGCCGTCTGACTTGCTCATGTCCGCTCCTTCGTGATTCCTTGGAGCCAGACTAGTTTCACTCCAATCACTACGCAACTTATAAAGATAGAGCTTTATTGAAGAATCGAGCCACCGACGGGCCTCCCGACGGAGTGCCGGCAGTCAGAGGTGAAGGGCATCAGCCCGCCGGCAGCGGACCCGGACTAAAGCGCCTGCGCTCAAATGGCAGACGAGATGAATCTCCGCTCGGCCGAAGGAGTCAGTTGGTACTTGGTAGCGCTTCTCGCATGACCGACGCAAGGTATGAATCAACAACCGCGGCATCGTAGAAGTTGTGCTTGGACGGATGCTGAGGCGACTCGGCGATGGTTACCGGGCCGACGTCGGTTTCGATTTGCCACACGGAAGGACGATAGTTCGGATAGGTTTGGTTCTTCGCCGGCACGGACGCACGCGTAGGTCCGTTCAGTACGGATGCGCCGCGGTTCACGAACTCTTGGACCAGGAGCCGGCCGATCCGCTTCTCCATCGGAACGATCACTCTCGGGCGCAGCTGCAGGAGAAGTGCGACTGCATTGGGCGTGGCGTGCTCCAGATCTGCGGCTGGAATCTTCTTTGCGTCGCCTTGTTTCTCCGGCACCAGATTTGCCAGCAGGGCTGAGCCCAACGCGGCAGTCGCGTCATCCGGGAAAATCCCGGCTCTGGCATAGGCCGCTGCCGTCCAGGCCCGCATTCGATCCCAGAACCCACCACTGTCGACATGCTCCCGGAAATGGACTTGCACGCTACCCAGCGCAGGCCAGCGCTCTCGCTCCCAATCCACGGGCTTGGCGTGACTATTACCTGGACTGGGGCCGACGAACACCAGCCACGGATTGATAACACCCCACCAATACTTGGGCCAGTTCGCAAAGCGAGCCTTGATCTCTCTTTCGACTTCCGGGCCTGCTTGAGCGTTCAGCGCACTCGCAGCAGCCCAGCGATTGCGTGGGTCGGCATCGAATAGTTCAGGTAGATCGAGCATGAGGGCCAGCTCCATCGACGCGGCGGTAGGTCGCTATGCTATGCCAAGGACCGGCGGCACTTGGACCACTCCAGCTTCGCCTTGCGGGCGAGAACCCAGCACGAGTTTGCGAACTGCGAGTCCTCAAAACCATCTCGAAGCAAGTTATCCGGCCCAAAGTGCGTCCTGGATCCGCAAACCAAGCGTAGATACCCGGGGGAGACTAGCTGTCTCCGTAGGCGATATCGAAAATCTCGCGCGAGAAGAAGTATTTGGGAGTCACCGATGAATCTCCCTGTGACAGGATGTTGAGATCGACCAGCTTCTGAACATCCGATCTGGCCGTTGGGTAGGTCACGCCGCTATCCGTCACCACTTGGGGAATGGTCAGTATCGGCGCGCTAAAGAGGCGTTCGACAATTCCGGTTAGGCGGGCACTTCCACCGCTGGCGGCGACTCTGGAAGTGAACTCTTGCCGTAACGCTACGAGTCGATCTATGCGTGAAATTGTGTCGCTGGACTGCTCAATGACTCCCTGCAGGCAAAATGACAGCCACGGCTCCCATTGTCCGTCAGCACTGACATTGAACATGCGGTCAATGTACTCATCCTTGTGGCGCTCGAAGAACGCGCTCATATAAAGCCAAGGGTTGCCCATGTCGAGCCATTGACTGATCGTCAACGACAGCAGTACGCGACCGATGCGCCCGTTGCCGTCGCGGAAGGGGTGGATGGCCTCAAACTGATAGTGCGCCATAAAGGCACGCAACAGCGGGTCGGCGATGGACGCTTCGTGGTGATAGTTCTCAAATGCGTAAAGGCATGCCATGAGCTCGCCGGGTGGCGGTGGAACGAAGCGCGCGCCGACTCCCACATGGACCTGGCAGTCACGGAAGTGGCCGGGTCGCCGATCTTGGCCGCGTACGCCACCAAGCAGCGTTCGGTGCATGTCGCGAATGAGTCGAAGCGACATTGGCAGTCCGCCGGCCATCAGGGCCACTCCTTGTTGCAGGGCCTGACCGTAGTTGAACACCTCACGCCAAGCGTTGACTCGATCTTCTCGAGAGGTAGGCTCGCGCGGATCCAACTGGTACAGGAGCAGTTCTTCCGGTGTCGCGTATGTCCCTTCCATACTTGAGGAGCGCAATGCCTCCCGTTGCTGCAATGGGGCCAGCAGCAGCTGCGGGTTAGCAAGGTGGCGGCCTACGCCGTCGAGCCGTGCCAGGCTTTCGCGTGCGGCCATCAGCTTTGGCCATAGTGACGGGGGCATTTCCCAGTCAGTAGCCAATGGATCCGGAACGAAAGCAACATCGGGGCGGGGCAAGGTGATCGGGACCAGATTGCCCAACTTGTTGTTAGTAAAGCGCTTTGCGTCCATGGTTCAAGATCACTTTAGCGAGGTGGGCAATGATTAAAATTTTCGCGCAAATTTTTTAACTTTCATGATGCCATTAAAGTTGATCATCGCTCGTGTTTTTCGTAGGGACATATTTAGGGCCGCCCGTGATCCCAGCCACAACATGTAGTAGCTAGGTCTGCCTTTTCGTGGTTAAAGCGCTCACCACGGCACGCTGATCCGCGACCCGCGCACCGCCGCAGATTTCTGCGCTTGAACTACGAACCAGGGTGGCCAATAGAAACCAAGAAGCACGGCGGCCCACGTCCAAGCGGAGGCCGGCTTTGGGCAGCACGTGCCGAACTGTCCCAGTCACACGGGCCGACCGCGCAAGACGCGCTGGGTTAGATCGCGACCACTGGCGAGAGTGAGTCCGCAGTCTGCGGGCGATCGCGGTCGAAAAATGGGCCGAACCGGCGCCAGAAGATGACAATCTAGCCATAATTTAGTCATGCCGGAATGACTGCTCACCCGGATTGCAATCTAAGTGACTGATTTTATTGGTGGGCCCACCAGGATTCGAACCTGGAACCAAAGGATTATGAGTCCTCTGCTCTAACCGTTGAGCTATAGGCCCGGGGAGACGTGGATTGTAGCGGTTGGCGTGGCGCTGCGCCGAGCGGCCGGTGTTGCCGCGAACTCGCGACTTGGCGCTTTTGCTCTTCTGACTATTGCAACTGTGTTCGAACAGGCTACTGGAACTAATCTTTCGAGAGTAGAACCGTCAGCGTGCCGCCAACGCTATCTTGCCAGCTTTGCCGCTGACTCTGATAGAGGCAGCCCAGGAAGCCGATCAGCGGTAGGCCGAGCAGGGCGCCGGCGGCCAGACGGCGGGCGATGGTGGGCCAGCGCATGGGGCCGCCGTCGGCGCTGACCAATCGCAGCCGCCAGGAGCGCATGCCCATGGTCTGGCCGGCCTTGCGCCAGGACAGGGCGTAATAGCCTGCCACCAGCAGCACCAGCCACAGCTGAAACAGAATATTGCCGGAGGGCACTGCGGTGCCGCCGGTGAACAGCATCGCGGCGAAGCCGCCGACGAACAGCAGCGCGGTGACCACGAGCAGGTCGTAGACCAGGGCCAGCAGGCGGCGCCACAGGGTGGGGTATTCGGCGATCAGCATGGAAAGCAGTTCCAGTAGCCAGTGCCAGTAGCCAGTTGGCTGGGAGGCGCATGGTAGTTGGTCGCGGTGATGGAATCATCTAGCCGCGATTCGGCCGGTTGGCGACGACGCGCATCAGCGTGTCGTGCGCGATCCTGATCGCGTGCAAGCACGCTCCTACTCAAGATTGGAACGACTCGGCGAGCGTGGCGGAAGCCAACCGGCTCTGGGTAGGAGCGTGCTTGCACGCGATGGCGCGATTCATGGGCTGGATGGACAGCCCCGGCAGCTCCCTGAATCACCATCGCCTGCAGGCAGGTGCCTACAAAAGGGCGCGGACTTCGACCATAGTGAGCCGATGAGCCGAGACGCCGACCTTGACCACGACCGCCGCTTGATCGAGCGCTTTCTCGATCAGCTGTGGGCCGAGCGCGGGCTGTCGAAGGCGACTTTGAGCAGCTATGGCGCGGATCTGCGCGGGCTGGCGGGCTGGTTGCGCAAGCAGGGCTCGTCGCTGGAGCAGGCCGATCAATCGCTGCTGCTGGGCTATCTGGGGGAGCGGCTGCAGGCAGGCAGCAAGCCGCGTTCGGGGGCGCGGCTGGTGTCGACGCTGCGTCAGTTCTACGGCTGGCGGGCGCGCGAGCAGGTGGGCACGCCGGACCCGGCGGCTGATTTAAGTCCGCCCAAGCTGCCGCGGGCGCTGCCCAAGGCGCTGACCGAGGCCGAGGTGGAGGCGCTGCTGGCTGCGCCCGACGTGGAGGACCCGATCGGCCTGCGCGACAAGGCGATGATCGAGCTGCTCTACGCCAGCGGGCTGCGGGTCAGCGAGCTGGTCGGACTGCCGGCGGTGTCGCTGAGCCTGTCCCAGGGCGTGGTGCGGATTCTGGGCAAGGGTCGCAAAGAGCGGCTGGTGCCGCTGGGCGACGAAGCGCAGCACTGGATCGAACGCTACCTGGCCCAGGCCCGCGGACAGATCCTCGGCCGTCAGACCAGCCCGGCGCTGTTCGTCACCCAGCGCGGCGGGGCAATGACCCGTCAGGCCTTCTGGGCGCTGATCAAGCGCCACGCCCAACAGGCCGGCATCCACCGCGCTATCTCCCCGCACACCCTGCGCCACTCCTTCGCTACCCACCTGCTCAACCACGGCGCCGACCTGCGCGTGGTCCAGCTGCTGCTCGGCCACAGCGATCTGTCGACGACGCAGATCTATACGTTGGTGGCCAGGGAGGCGCTGAAGAAGCTGCATGCGGAGCATCATCCTAGGGGATAGGGCCCAGGGAGGAGGGCCCAGGGCCCAGGAGTGTTGGTCCCTGCCCGCTCTTGATTTCCTGGGCCCTAAGCCCTGGGCCCTGGGCCCTTGCTCTCAAAGGCTCCCCCACAAATGCTGCGCCGCATACGCCCGCCACGGCCGCCAGCTTTCCGCGCGCTGCAGCAGCTGGCGGGCGCTGGGGCGCGTTCCTTCAAGCTTCTCGATGGCCTGCATCAGACCGACATCGGCGGCGGGGAAGGCGTCGGGTTCGCGGAGTTCGCGCATGGCGATGTAATGCGCGGTCCAGTCGCCGATGCCGGGCAGCTGCTTGAGCGCGTCGATGGCCGTGGTCAGGCTGGCCTTGGGCGCGAACAGCTGCGGGTCGGCGGCTGCGGCTTTGGCGACCGCTGACAGCGAACGGGAGCGGGCCCGCGGCATCGGCAGCTGGCTCAGATCGGCGGCAGCGAGCTCGGCGGCGCTGGGGAACAACCGGATCAGCTGGGGGAAGTCGTCGACCGGTTCAGCCAGCGGCTGGCCATAGTCTGCCGCCAACCGGCCAGCCAGCTTGATTGCCGAAGCCACGGTGATCTGCTGACCGAGGATCGCCCGCATCGCCAGCTCAAAGCCGTCCCAGGCGCCGGGCGTGCGCAGTCCGGGCCGCGCGGCGACCAGCTTGGCCAAGGCCGGATCGGCGCACAGCTGCTGACCGATGACCTGTGGATCGGCATCGAGGTCGAACTGGCGGCGCAGGCGGGCGATGATGGTCGGCAGCGTGTCCAGACGGGTCAGGCGCAAACGCAGCTTCAGGCTGCTGCCGCGGCCCGGCTCGATCACCAGCACGCCCTGGCTGTCGCCGACCGCGATGGTGCGCGCGTAGCGGCGCCCCTGCACGCACTCCACGCCGGCGATGCAGCGCGCGGCGAGAAAGCGCAGCACGCCATCCCAGTCCAGCGGCGGTCTATAGCTCAGCTGCAGCTGCAGCCAGCCGGCGCCGCCGCTGTCGGCCGGACTGGCCCGACGCAGCGATGTAGGCGACTCCCCGAACAGCTGTCGGAAGCACTCGTTGAAGCGGCGCAGACTGCCGAAGCCGGCGGCCAACTCGACATCGGTCATCGGCAGCCGGGTCTGATGGATCAGCTGTTTGGCGAGCAGGATGCGACGGGTCTGGGCCACCGCCACCGGGGTGGCGCCCAGGTCGCGCTGAAACAGCCGCCGCAGCTGGCGATCGCCGATCTCCAAGCGCGCCGCAAGCTCGGCGACGCTGCCGTCCTCATCCAGCGCGCCCAGCTCGATCAGCGCCAGCGCGCGGGTTACCGTCTCGCTGCTGCCCAGTCCGCTGCCGGCCGGCGCCGACTCTGGTCGACAGCGCAGGCAGGGTCTGAAACCCGCCGCCTGCGCGGCCGCGGCGCTGGGATAGAACTGCACGTTCTCGCGCTTGGGCGTGCGCGCCGGACAGATCGGTCGGCAGTAGATGCCGGTGCTGTGGACAGCGGTGTAGAAGCGCCCATCGAAGCGCGGGTCGCGGGCCAGCAGGGCACTGTAGCAGCGGTCTTGGTCGATGTTCATGGGGCCATGATGACGTCTTCTGCGATTCGGCACACGCGGTTTTCGGACCTCACTAGAACCTTGACGACGAGGTCCGAAAACCGCCAGTCGCGGACCGTGCGAAAGGCTACATTGAACGCCACCCTGACTGATGACAAACGATGAACGCGAACCTACGCACCGAGTATATGGATACACCTGTCGGCGTGTTGACCATCGCCAGCGACGAGGCCGGTTGTTTGCACCGGTTGATCTGGGAGTCGCCCGTACAACGTGCTGCAACGCCAGCCAGCGGCGGCGAAGCCAGCCTGCCGGTGCGCGCCCTGGAGGCCTATTTTGACGGCGAGTTGGACGCACTGGATGCGCTCGATGTGGCCAAACCGGGCACGCCCTTTCAGCGCGAAGTCTGGGCCGAACTGCGCCGCATCCCCTGCGGCCAGACCATCAGCTACGCCGAGCTGGCCCAGCGTATCGGCCGCCCCAAAGCGGTGCGTGCAGTCGGTATGGCCAACGGCGCCAACCCGATCTCAATCGTTGTTCCCTGCCACCGGGTGATCGGCGCCAACGGCACGCTGACCGGCTACGGCGGTGGGCTGGACAACAAGCGTTGGTTGCTGGTGCATGAGGGGGCATTGTTGGTTTGAGGGCCCAGGGCTCAGGGCCCAGGAATGCGCGGCTTTGCTGGATTGCCCGAAGAATCCTCAAGGGAGAGCGGCGGTTTGTTCGAGCGCATCCGCAGCCAGTTCATCGCCCGCAGGATCGAGCCGCGATGCAGCAGCCAGTGCACCAATCGGCGCTTGCCGGGCAGGCTGAGCAGCATCAGGCCGACCAGGATTGTGAGCAGGCCCTGGCCGGGCAGCACCAGCATGGCGATTCCGGCAAGCAGGAAGATCACCCCGCAGACGTTCTTGGTGATCAGCCACAGCACCCGCATCACCGGGTGGGTGCCGAAGGCGCGTAGTTCAGGGTCGTCTTCGCGGCTGAAGTAGTCCTCGGGCAGACGCACAATGAGGATCGGCACGATGATCAGGCTGGCCACGAACATCAGCGCCGAAGCGGCCCCAGACCACCACAGCAGGGCCTGATGATCAGCCATCCATGCCTGCACAGGCGATTCCAAAGTTGCCGCAAGAGCGGTTAGCTTAGCGCCAACCGGACGACAGCCTGATGAACGGGGGGCGGCGACCGCCTTTCGCCGTCGGCCGCAACAGTCGCCAATCCGCCCAAGCATGACCAATGGGACTATCGCCGCGGCGAAAACTCCTGACTATGGCCGCACTATGCCGATCAACGGCCGCGCCTCCGCCGCTGGCCACGTTCCGGCACTCTGAGATTCGCCACAAACCGACACTTCGCGGGAGAAAATGATGCGACGTACTGCCCTTGCCGCCGCCCTGGCGGTGTGCTTTGCCGGCCTCTATGGCTGTGCCGAACAGGCCACCGATGCGCCTGCCACGCAGGCCACCGAAACGGCCCAGGCCGACGCTACGCCGGCCACCGACAACACCCTCCTGGCCGAGTGGACCGGCCCGTATCAGGGCGTGCCCGCGTTCGACAAGATGCAGGTCGCCGACCTGCAGCCGGCGATGGAAACGGCGATGGCCAACAATCTGGCCGAACTGCAGAAGATCGCCGACCAGACCGAAGCGCCGACCTTCTCCAACACCATTGAGGCGATGGAGGACACCGGCCGCGAGTTGGGTCGGGTGTTTACCTACTTCGGCATTTGGAGCGGCAACATGTCCTCGCCGGAGTTCCGCCAGGTGCAGCAGGTGCTATCGCCGAAGCTGGCCAATTTCCAATCGCAGATCGTGCAGAACAAGGCGCTGTTTGAGCGCGTCAAGGCGGTCAAGCAAGGCGACGAGTACGCCACTTTGCGCGGCGATCAGCAGCGCCTGGTCGATCTGGTCTACAACCAGTTCGCCCGCGCTGGCGCCGACCTGGACGAAGCTGCCAAGGCCCGTACCGCCGAGATCAACGAGCGCCTGGCGCAGCTTTACACCCAGTTCTCCAACAACGTGCTGGCCGATGAAGAAGGCTATGTGCTGTATCTGACCGAAGACCAACTCGGCGGCCTGCCGCAGTCCTTCATCGACGGTGCCGCGGCCATCGCCAAGGACAAGGGCGAGGAAGGCAAGTACGCGGTGCTCAACACCCGCTCGTCAATGGATCCTTTCCTGACCTTCTCCGATCAGCGCGATCTGCGCGAAAAGGTCTGGCGCACCTACTACAGCCGCGGCGACAACGGCGACGAGCATGACAACAACGCGCTTATTGCCGAGATCCTCAAGCTGCGCGACGAGCGCGTCGAGCTGCTCGGCTTCGACAACTATGCGGCCTGGCGTCTGGACGATCTGATGGCCGGCACCCCGGAAGCGGCCCTGGGCCTGTTGGAGGCGGTGTGGCCGGCGGCGACGGCGCGCGCTCGCGAAGAGGTCGCCGACATGCAGAAGGTCGCCGACGCCGAAGGCGCCGACTTCAAAATCGCCGCCTGGGACTATCGCTACTACGCCGAGAAGGTGCGCAAGGACCGCTACGACCTGGACTCCAACGAGGTCAAGCAGTATCTGCAGCTGGACAAGCTCACCGACGCGATGTTCTACGTCGCCGGCGAGCTGTTCGACTTCAAATTCACCCCGCTGGAAAAGGGCACCGTGCCGGTCTTCCATCCGGACGTGGGGGTGTGGGAAGTGACCAAGCTCAGCGACGGTTCCCACGTCGGCCTGTGGTATCTGGATCCCTACGCCCGTCAGGGCAAGCGCTCCGGCGCCTGGGCCAGCATGTACCGCGCCTATGAAGACTTCGACGGCAAGGGCAACGTGCTGTCCAGCAACAACTCCAACTTCATCAAGGGTGCCGAAGGCGAGCCGCTGCTGATCTCCTGGGACGATGCCAACACCTTCTTCCACGAGTTCGGCCACGCGCTGCACTTCCTCGCCGCCGATGTGCGCTACCCGACGCTGAGCAGCGGCGGCGTGCGCGACTACACCGAGTTCCAATCGCAGCTGCTGGAGCGCTGGCTGTTCACCCAGCCGGTGATCGACAACTACTTCGTGCACGTGGAAACCGGCGAGCCGATGCCGGCCGAACTGGTCGAGAAGATCCAGAACGCGGCGACTTTCAACCAGGGCTTTGCGACCACCGAGTACCTGGCTTCGGCGCTGATTGATCTGAAGCTGCACACCGCCGATCCGGAAGGCATCGACGCCGACGCCTTTGAGCGCGACACCTTGAACGCCATGGGCATGCCGGAAGAAATCGTGATGCGCCACCGCACCCCGCATTTCGGCCACGTGTTCTCCGGCGAGGGCTATGCCGCCGCCTACTACGGCTATCTGTGGGCCGAGGTGCTGACCTCCGACGCCGCCGAAGCCTTCGCCGAAGCGCCCGGCGGTTTCTACGACAAGGAACTGTCGAAGAAGCTGGTCGACCACCTGTTCGCAGTGCGCAACGCGGTGCCGCCCGATGAGGCCTATCGCGCCTTCCGCGGCCGCGATGCCACCATCGACGCCTTGCTGCGCGACCGCGGCTTCCCGGTACCGGGTGAAGGCGGCGCGGCGGGTCAGCACTAAGCCTGCTCTACCGCAACCGCTAGAACGAGCGCTCCGGGGTTCGCCCCGGAGCGTTTTCGTTTCTGGGAACGAACTACCCAACCCGCTCGCGCGTACCTCAACGCGACCAAGAACTATTCAGCGTGAAGGCAACAGATACCCGCATCCCTTCATCCAGTTGCCGCAGTTCAGATATTCGACCCTCAAACGTCGTTGCGTGTTCCAAAGAACGGTGCTAAAAGCAAGACGCCTCATTATATAGGAGGGGTCTACAGTATGCGTGATAGAACTAAGCTGTTATCTGGCGCAGGGTTTGTACTGACCGCCATCATTTTCTCTTTTCCAAGCAACGCTGCGAATCAAACCGAAAAAGAATTGAATAATCTGGGGATCTTCCAACCGTTTTTTGGTTTTAAAGATAATCCAACGGCACGGCAATCTTTTGAGTTGAAGGCACTGAGAGGACCGAACGAGGGCTCTATTCGGCCGGACGCTGTACAGAAGGCGAATTTTCAACGTGACAACGTTATCGATAAGTCAAATACTTTGCATGCCGAGAAAGCGGGCGGCTCGATTGGGTTCATAGGGGTACAAAACGTTGGCCCTGGAAACATTGGCGGAAGAATACGGTCAATGGCATTTGATCCTCACGATACGCAACGACTGGTAATCGGGGGAGTAAACGGAGGGCTATGGGAGTCATTCGAGAACGAAGGCTTCAAATGGCGGCAGATGGAAAGCTTTCCTCCTTCACTTTCTGTATCGAGCATTGCCCTATCTCAAAGTCACCCGGGTAGGATCTACGTCGGAACAGGGGAAAGCAATACGAGTTTGCAATCTGGATCTCCGGGCAGTGGAGTTTGGCTGTCGGATAACAATGGATCGACATGGACGAGACTGCCGCAGACCAACCCCGAGTTTTTCTTCGACTGGACACTTATACAACGAATTGCCGTCGATCCTTGGGACGCGGACAGAGTCTACGCCGCTGCTTCCGGCGGGCTATTCGTGTCTGGAGACGCCGGAGCCAATTGGGCGAAGAAAGTTCCTATCAACCCCTTCAGCGGCATTTTGCTAACCGAGCTCTTGGTCAATCCAAACGATTCAGACAACGTTGTCGCCTTCGACAATATCGGTAGAGCTCACACGTCCTTTGATTCCGGCGCATCGTGGAGCACGTCGATTATTTATACGGCGTTTGGCGGAGTGTCGCGGATATCTGGGCAGTTTTCGAAAACGGTACCTGGAAAAATTTACGCTCAGTCTGCCGAAGGAGATGGGTCCATCTATGTCTCGCTGGACGGCGGTACCAGTTGGTCTCTGCTTTCGAACCCCGGCCACTTCGCACCTTTCGCCAGTCAGGGAATGAACGGCTACGTTAGCTCCTTGTGGGTCGATCCAACGAACGACAATCTGGTGATTTCGGGATTCGTGCTGATGAAGGTTTCGACTGATGGAGGGCAAACCTTTCCAATCACCATCCAGCCTGGTAGCAGCGGCAGTCACCTACCGCATCTCGACACTCATGTCGTGCTGGAGCCACCGGGATTCACCAGCACCGCAGCCGCCGTTGGGATAAGGGATCGCAGGATCTTCGTGGCGAGTGATGGCGGCGTTCACTTTGTTGATGATGTGGACAAGATCGTTCCGACCCCAATGGGCTCACGTGCCGTTTGGTCAAGCCTCAATAGAGACCTTGCGATAACCCAGTTCTGGTCGGCGACATCCGTTGAGAACAGGATATATGGGGGAACGCAGGATAACGGGAGCCTTCAGAGTCCCAGCTTGAGCGCTGGCTCGTTGTTAAACAGCTGGAGCGACTACAGAGGCGGCGATGGCAGTATAACCGTTGCTCGCGACTCGACTCCGGATTTCGTAATCGGCTCAGCTCAATACGGCGCGGTGCATAGACTAATCCCAGAAACGGGACAGGCGGATACCATTTGTGATCCTTTCTCAGACGGGTTCTGCGGAAACGAATCTGAGGGCCTTTTCGTTACTCCCCTGGCAGTCACCAATACGTCGCCATTCTATGCGGTCATTGGTTCACGAAATAGTCTTTGGCTGTCGTCAAGCGTGGAACAGAAGCCGGTTGTGTGGAACGCATACCCGGGAGTAGTAGGGGAAGTTGATAGTTTGGCAATTGGAGAGGACGACAGCTACGTTGTCGCACAGGTGAACAACGATTTTGTTCGCTGTCCACTCGTGCCGGCGGTTTTCTGTGAGACACGTTATCAGCAGATATTCGCCGATTCATTGGATATGTTCATCGATTACCACAACAGCAACAACATTTACATTGGAACGGCTGGCTTTCTTTCCAACCGCTTGCTCAAAAGCAGCGATGGTGGTTGGAACTTTTCTGCGGTCTCGACAAACCTTCCCGATAGCCCGATAGTGCTTTATTACAAAGGCAAGGATATTTTCCAACACAGTCGTTCTGTCAGTGTAGTAGGGACTCGCTCACCTACCCCTGAAGGAATCGCAATCTGTAGTGAAATCATAGAAGGACTGCACCA
>JAUIFV010000032.1 GCA_030430155.1 Gammaproteobacteria bacterium | reverse complement strand
AGCGCAACAAGACCACCCTGCGGGAGCTGGGGTGGGAGGGGTGGTGGAGGCTTTTTGATGAAGCTGAAGAAGAGGCGTTTTAGTGCTGGAGCAGGAGCGTTTTAGTGCAAGAACAAAGGCGTTTTAGTAGCAAAAGCTAGGTGCGTTTTAGTAGCAACAGCCAAGTGCGTTTTATGAGCAACGGCCAGCTTCATCGCCCAGGACGCGCTTGGCTCTTGCCCCTAAAACGCTCTTGGCTCCTTCTCCTAAAACGCACTTATCTCCTTCTTCTAAAACGCTCCTAAGCATCTGCTACTAAAACGCTTCTTCTTCCGCCACGACAGCATGCTTGCCGCCAACCAACGTGTACACCGCCGGTACCACATACAGCGTGAAGATTGTCCCGATACTCATCCCGCCGACCACCACCCAGCCAATCGCCTGACGACCTTCAGCGCCGGCGCCGTCGGCCAGGGCCAGGGGTACGGCACCCAGGACCATGGCGCCGGTGGTCATCAGGATGGGGCGCAGGCGCAAGGCGGCGGCTTCGACGGTGGCGGCGACCTTCTCAGTGCCCTGCTCGCGCAGCTGATTGGCAAATTCCACCAGCAAAATGCCGTGCTTGCTGATTAATCCGATCAGGGTGATCAAACCGATCTGGCTGTAGATGTTCAGACTCCCGCCGACCAGCCACAGCAGGGCCAGCGCGCCGCCCATCGCCAGTGGCACGCTGATCAGGATCACCAGCGGATCGACAAAGCTCTCGAACTGCGCGGCCAGGACCAGATAGATGAAGGCCAGAGCGAGCAGGAACAGAAAGCCTACTGAGGTGGCCGACTCGCGGAACTCGCGCGACTGCCCGTTGAGGTCGTACTGCGCATCGGCGCCGGCGACCTCGCCCAGGGTCTGCTCCATCCAGTCCACCGCCTCGCCCAGGCTGTAGCCGTCGGCGATGCCGGCGCTGATGGTGGCGGCGCGCAGCTTGCCGAAGTGATTGAGCTCGCGAGCGGCGACGGTCTCCTCGACCGTGACCAGATTCGATAGCGGCACCATCTCGCCGTTGGCGGCGCGGATGCTGACCAGGCCCAGATCGGCCGGGCGCTCGCGCTGGTCGCGGGCGATCTGCACGATCACGTCGTACTGCTCCGAACCCTGCTTGTAGCGGGTCACTACACGCGAGCCCATCAGGGTCTCCAAAGTGGCGCCCAGGGTGGACACGCTGACCCCGGTGGTGGCCAGCTTGGCGCGGTTGATGTCCAGCTTCAGCTCGGGCTTCTGCAGCTTGAGGTCGCTGTCGGGATTGGACAGGCCGGGGTTCTCGCGCATCTTTGTCAGCATGCCGTCGACGATGCCCTGCAGGTCCTGCCAGCTGCCGGTGGTCTGCACTACGAACTGCAGCGGCTGGCCAAAGCCGCGCGAGCCCAGCGGCGGGCGTAAGGTCGGGAAGGCGAGTACCCCGGGGATCTGCGAAAAGGCGCCGAACAGCTGGCCCTGGATCTGCTTGGCGTCACGCTCGCGCTCCTCCCACGGCACCAAGCCGGCAAAGGCAATCGCCGAGGCCACGTTGCCGCCGAAGCCGGTGATCACGAAGTAGCGCTCCATTTCCGGCACCGCGGCGAAAGCCTGCTCCATCTGCTTGGTATAGCGGCTCATGTAGTCGATGGTGGCGCCCTCCGGTCCCACCGCGAAGCCGATGACCACGCCGCTGTCTTCGCCCGGCGCCAACTCCCGCGGCAACGATTGGAACAACCCCCAGGTCGCCACGCCGGCCAGCGCGGCCACCGCCAGCACCACCGTGCGCCGGCCCAGGGCCCAGCTCAGCGAGCGGCGGTAGCCTTCGGTCATTGCGTTGAGCCAGCGTTCGCCCAATTGGTGAAAGCGGCCCTCGTTCTCGGTCGTTCGCAGCAGTCGCGAGCACATCATTGGTGAGGCGGTCAGCGCCACCAGTCCGGAGACCAGCACCGCGCCGGCCAGGGTCAGCGCGAACTCGATGAACAATCGCCCGGTTTGGCCGGTGGAGAAGGAAATCGGCACGTAGACCGCGGCCAGGGTGATGGTCATCGCCACCACCGCGAAGGCGATTTCCTTGCTGCCGTCGCGCGCCGCCTGCATCGGGCTCTTGCCCATCTCGATGTGGCGGTGGATGTTCTCCAGCATGACGATGGCGTCGTCCACCACCAGGCCGATGGCCAGCACCATCGCCAGCAGGGTCAGGGTGTTGATGGAGAAGCCGAACAGATACATCAGCGCGAAGGCGCCGACCAGCGACACCGGGATGGTCACCAGCGGAATCAGGGTGGCGCGGAAGGTGCGCAGGAAGGCGAAGATCACCAGCACCACCAGCGCCACCGCCTCGCCCAGGGTCCAGTACACCGCTTCGATGGAGGCGTCGATGAACACGGTGGAATCGAAGGCCACCTGCACCTGCATCCCTTCCGGCAGGCCGGCGGAGATCTGCGGCATCATCGCGCGCACCCCTTCGGCGACATCCAGGGGGTTGGCGGTGGCGGTCTTGACCACCCCCAGCGGCACCGCCGTGTTGCCGTTGAAGCGCGCACTGAAGCGATCGCTGCTCGGGCCCACCTCGATGCGGGCGATCTCACCCAGACGGACCAGATAGCCGTTGCGCTCGCCCACCACCACGTGGGCGAACTGTCCCGGAGTGCGCAGATCGGTCTCCGAGAGCACGGTGAACTCGCGCTGCGAGCTCTCGATGCGACCGGCCGGCACCTCCACGTTCTGGCTGCGCAGCGCCTGTTCGACGTCTCCAGGAGTGACCGCATAGCCGGCCATCAGCGCCGCATCCAGCCAGATGCGCATCGCCGGGCGACCGGCGAAGACGTTGGCGCTGGCCACCCCGGAAATGGTCTGCACGCGATCCTTGACCAGCCGCTCGGCGTAGTCGGCGACTTCCATCGGCGAGTGGCGGTCGCTGGAGAAGGCCAGATAGATGATCGGCTGGGCGTCGGCTTCCTGCTTCTGTACGGTCGGATCGAGCACTTCCTGCGGCAGCCGCTGACGCACGCTGGCGACGCGGTCACGCACATCGGCGGCGGCGCCGTCGGGATCGCGGTCGAGTCGGAAGCGCACAGTGATCTGGCTGGATTCGGCGCGTGAGATGGACTGGATGAAATCGATACCTTCGATGCCGGCCAGCGATTCCTCGATCGGCGTGGTGATCTGCGACTCCACCACCTGCGCGTTGGCGCCGGGATAGCCGGTGGACACGGTCACCACCGGCGAATCCACCTTCGGCACCAGGCGCACATCCAGACGCTGATAGCAGACCGCGCCGACCAGCAGCACCACCAGATTGATCACGCAGGCCAGCACCGGCCTGCTGATCGACAGCTGCGGCAGGGTCACGGCGCGCCTCCGCTGTCGGCGGCGCGCACCGCGGAACCGGCGGAAATCTTCATCTGTCCGGCGCTCACCACCACATCGCCGCTGCTTAGGCCGGAAGTGACCTCCACTTCGCCCGGACTACGCATGCCGGTGCTGACCTCGACCCGTTCGGCATTGCCATCCACGACTCGATAGACGTAGGTGCCGCCGGGTTCAGGCACCAGCGCCTGCTCCGGTATCCAGATCGCCTGCTCGCGGCGCTGCAGCTCGATCGCCACCCGGGCGAACATGCCGGGTTTGAGCTGCCGCTGCGGATTGGGTAGGCGTGCGCGCACCGCCACGGTGCGGCTGACCGAATCGACCACCGGGTCGATGGCCACCAGCTCGCCGCTGAACCGGGCCCCGCCGAGCGCGTCGATTTGCGCCGTTATCGGCAGTCCGGGGCGCAGCGAAGGCAGGTTGCGCTCCGGGACCAGCACGTCCAGCTTGATCGGATCCAGCTGGGCCAGCCGGGTCAGCCGCCTTCCTGCTTCGACGTACTCGCCCACGCTGACCTCGCGTAGCCCCATGATTCCGGCGAAGGGGGCGCGTATCTCCAGCTTGCCCAGGCGCACCCGTATCGACTGCAGCGCCGCCCGGCTGACCTCCAGATTCGATTTGGCCTGGTCGTAGTCGCTCTGCGCGATCAGCTTCTTGGCCAGCAGTTCCTTAGCGCGCTGGAAGTTGCGCTCGGCCAGCTGAAAGGCGGCCTCGCGTTCGTCGCGCTCGGCGCCCAGCAGCGCCGGATCGAGAGTGAACAGCAACGCGCCGGCGGCCACCGCCTGGCCTTCCTCGGCGTGCACCTGACGGATTCGCCCGGGCAGCTCCGGGGTGATCGCCACCTGTTCGTTGGCGCGCAGGCTACCGGTCAGCTGCACCGTGTCCAGGGCCGGCCGGGTCTGCGCGGTGGCCAGTTCCACCACCGTTGGTGGTCGTTGGCCCTGGGCGAGCAAAGCACCCGGTGCGAGTAGGAATGCCAGTGCAAAGCAATGAACGGGACGGATGCGCATGAACGGGCTCGGCAGTGAGAAGGGCGCGGCTACGGCGTACGGCCAGATCGCGGCCTTACTCCGGTAACCGGTTACAATAGACCCCATCCGGCCCAATGTGCTTGCCCCAGTGGTCATGGAGGTGGCACCAGACGTCCCTCTGCCCGCGAAAAAGCGGGAATCGCGAAAAAGCATTTGCATCCGACCGCACCTTCCGCTATAAAGTGCGGCTCTTTGCGGGGCAATCCCCGGCAATCGTAATCCTGATGAGGTGCCTCATGGCGCGAGTGTGTCAAGTCACGGGCAAGCGCCCGCGCGTTGGTAACAACGTGTCCCATGCGAACAACAAGACCCGTCGTCGTTTCCTGCCCAACCTGCAGTGGCATCGCATTTGGGTGGAAAGTGAAAACCGCTTCGTCCGTCTGCGCCTGTCCGGCGCCGCGCTGCGCACCATCGACAAGAACGGCATCGACGCCGTGCTCGCCGATCTGCGCGCCAACGGTATGAAGATCTAAGCGGAGTAAGCAGCCATGCGTGACAAGATTCGTCTCACCTCCAGCGCCGGTACCGGTCACTTCTACACCACCGACAAGAACAAGAAGAACACGCCGCACAAGCTCGAGTTCAAGAAGTTCGATCCGGTGGCGCGCAAGCACGTCCTGTACAAAGAAGGCAAGATCAAATAGCCAGCTGTCGGCCTAGCGCCACTGCGTTTGATCCAACGCCTTTAGACCATAACAAGAAGAATCCGACCCGCCCTTTTGGGCGGGTTTTTTTTTGCGCGGAGGGCTGAGGGGCTAGGGCTGAGGGCTGAGGGCTGAGAAAAGCGTTGACAGCGTGGCCCACTCCGCGCGGACTGACCTTGAGGCGTGCTGGTGTTTCCCGGCTACGCCTCGTTGTTGGCAGTATCCTGCTCAGGCCTCAGCCAGCCCTCAGCCCTCAATCAGGCAATCCCAAAGTACGACTTGATCCCCTCAAGCAGATTGGTCACCGCAACAGAGGCCAGAATGAGGCCCATTACTTTGCTGACCACTCTGGCGCCGCTTTGCCCGATCCAGCGGTTGATCAACCCGGCCATCAGCATCAGCAGGTAGGCGACCAGCAGCACTGCCAGCAGCACGCCAAAGGTCTGCGCCTGCTGGCTGAGGTTGTAGCGGGCATTCTCGGTGAGCAGCACTGCGGCCAGGATCGCGCCCGGGCTGGCCAGCGAAGGAACGGCCAGGGGGAAGACGGCGGTCTCACGGTGATCGGCCAACAATCGGATCTCTTCGTCGGGCTTGCTTTCACCGAAGATCATGGTCAGCGCGAACAAAAACAGCACTGCGCCACCGGCGACCTGGAAGGCCGCCAGCGGGATCGACATGGCCGCCAGTATGAATTCGCCGGCGATCACAAAGAACAGCAGGATGGCCGCAGCGGTGAGCGTTGCCAGCAAGGCAATGCGCCGCTGAGCCTTGGGATCGAATTGTTTAGTCACCGCGATGAATACGGGGACCGTGCCGATGGGATCGACGACGGCGAAGAATGTGATGAACGTGGCGACGAAGTCGATCATGGAAAGTCCTTTTGCCGCGGCGCAGTCGCGGGTCGCTAGTGTGGTGAACCGCACACCTTGATCTATTTCCGCGTCTTTTTCCCTGAATGCGGCGTTGCTCGTCGTCACCATAGCCCTGCTATGCCTCCTCCTCGCGCCTTGCCTCAGGAAAAAATCCATCGGAACTAAATTCAACGTAATTGCGGTTCACCACACTAGCTCCACTCAGTCAAACCCTCAATGGCGTAGAGCTGTCGGAAGGACGGGCGCGCCTTCATCAGTTCAGCCAACCTCGCCAGGTGTGGCCATTGGGTCGCTGGCCGGGGCAGGTTGCGCGACCAGCGCATCAACATGGTGAGCAGAAAATCGGCCGCGCTGGGTGCCTCTCCAAGCAAGTAGGGCCCACCCTTGGCCAGATGCGCGTCGATACGGCTGAACTCGGTTTCGATGGCTGCGGCAGCGCTGCGCTGCGCGGCCTCGCTGGCGGCCTCCCCGGCCGCCTCGGTCGGGTAGTACCAGTGCCTGAAGGGCGGCATCAGCGCATTGGCCAGATGCACGATCCATTGGTAGTAACGAGCACGCTCTAGCGTGCCTGGCTGCGGCGCCAATCCGGCCTGCGGATAGGCGTCGGCCAGATGCATGATGATCGCCCCGCTCTCGTAGATGGGCGCGCCGTCCACGCACAGCGTCGGCACCACGCCGCGAGGGTTGATCGCCAGATACTCGGCCCGCTTTTGCTCCTGGCTTGCCAGATCCAACCTGCGCAGCCGATGCGGCACGCCCATATCCAGCAGCAGCCAGTGGACCACGAGACTGGCGGCGCCGGGCGAGTAGTAAAGCTCGATCATGATCCCACTCCTGCGCAACGAATGCGGCAGTGTACGACTGAGCGGAGTCGCTGTGGGCCGACTCAATGGGTCGGAACGATGTGGACTCGATGCCCAAATCCGCGACCAGTGCAGGGAACCGGCATTGGCAATGATGGTCCACTGATCCAGACACCGTCATGAGCCTCGCCATGTCCGCACTAGCGCACGTACTGCAGCCTCAACCCGGCCACGTGGTCCTCGTAGTGGAGTCGCACCAGGAAGGCGCCGTCCTGGCCCCGCTGATCAGGGCGCTGTTGGACGACGGCCGGCTGACCATCACGCTGGTCGCCAGCGCAAGCGCGCAGAGCGACTGCGTCAGCATGTTCGACCGTTGGAACCTGCATGCCCTGCGCCTGCCTCGTCAACTCGTCCACAGCGAGCCCCGGCTACGTGAGCAAGAGCAGCGCCATCGTTTACGCGCGTTGTTTCGCGCCCTGGCCGCTGACGCGGTCATCGTCCACGGCACTGGCGCGACGGCCAGCGCCGCCAAACTGGCTGCACACGACCTGCGGCGGCGACTAATCGACCTGCACAACGATCACACGCGAGTTGCAGAGTCCGACCTGACGACGATCACGGCGCGTACAGCCGACGCCTTGGTTTGCAGGCTGCGCCAGCCATCGAGCCGAACCGAAGCCGCAACAACCGCCCGGCTGGTTGCCGACACCCTGCTCAACCCACAACCGGCCAGCATCGGCGGGGCGACTAGCCCTTCGCCCAGACTTAACTAACCCCACGATTCGAGCAAGGCTGCTGACATCGTGTATCGTTGAACGCCAGCAACGCCGCACTTTGCCACAGGGGATGCGATGGATCAGCTCTACGATCTGATCGCCGATTTTTATGACGTCGACATGGGTGCCAACATGGACCTGGACGACGTCGACTTTTGGGTCAGCCGTTGTCTGGCAGCCGATGGTCGGGTGCTGGAACTGGGCTGTGGCACGGGCAGAATCAGTGCGGCGCTGGCGCAGGTCGACATCGACCTGGTCTGCGTCGACCGCTCGGCACGAATGTTGGAAAAACTGCGCCAGCGGATGCCTCAGCCGCCGCCGCTGCTGCGCGCCGACATCAATGCCCTGCCGCTGCGCAGCGGCTTCGATGTGGTGCTGTGCCCATATAGCCTGATTACTTCGGTGCTCAGTGCCGCAGAGCGCGACAAGCTGGTCAATGAGCTGCACCACCTGCTGCGCCCCGGTGGTCATCTGCTGATCGATTGCTTCGTTCCCCAGCCCATTCCCACCGACGACCAGTTTCATCTCAACTACGACCGCACTTTGGGTGACGGGCGCCTGCGCCGTTGGACCCGAATCATCCCGCAGAACAAGCAGATCAATCACGTCGAGCGCCGCTATCAGCGCATCGACGCCGACGGATCGGTAGCGCAAACCATCAACACCCGCGCGCTGGTCGCGCCGCTGGATCCGTCCGAGTTGGAGATGCTGCTGCTGGGCGCCAACTTCGAGATCGGCCGGGTCGATTGGGACTACGGCCAGCGTCTTAGTGCGGACGGCGCGCGTTTTGCGGTATTCACCGCGGTCAAGCGATAACGGCCGTTTGAACTTTTCTGGGCATGGCGGCTCGAAGATGCTGTGCGCGACGACGTGGTGAAAAATCCGATGAGTGACAGCCCCTACGCCCCGCCCACTGCCACGGTCGCCGACCTGCCGACGGAGGACCAAAGCGCGGCAGTACAAACGCGCAGCGCGCACCATCGTCATGAGGTACAGCTGAAGTCCATCGGCTCGCTGTACTACCTGTCCTGCCTGATGCTGTTCTTCGCCAGCCTGCCCATGCTGCTCACCCTAAACGGCCGCAGCAATGGCTTTGAACTGGGCGTCCTCGCCTTACTCGCCCTGCTTGGTCTGGCCTGCGCAGTCCTTGGCTATGGTTTGCGCCGGCTGCGGCCCTGGGCCCATCTGCCCTCGGGGGTGCTTTCCGGTATCGGCCTGCTCGCTTTCCCGGCGGGCACCTTGATCAACGCCTGGGCACTTTATCTGCTGTTCTGCGCAAAGGGCCGCACCGTCCTTGCCGCAGATTACCAACAGATCATCGACGCCACCCCGCACATCAAGTACCGCCGCAGCGTGGGCGACTGGATCGCCGTGGTGCTGCTGCTGTTGATCATCGTTGCGGTGGCTGCGGCCATCGTCATGGGTAGCATGGGGCGCTGATCGCCGCGCCGTCCGTCACCGTTCAGGCCGTGCATCGCAACAGGGTCGCCTCGGGAGCATCGGCGACGCAGATGAACAGGTGATGGAGCCGATGGGTGGGCGATGGGGCCAAGACTCAGGCGCCTGCAGGCGAGGGCGTAGCTGGAAGCAGCAAAGTGTCAGGCTCGCAGCTACTCAAATCCATTCCCAAACCCACCCAGATTCACCCTGGCCAAGACGACGTTGTCGCCGAGGTCGGCGTCACCAATGCCGAACGGTGGTTCGACGTGGAAATAGATGCTGTCGGGACTGCCTGCGGGTTGCTGCGGTACGTAGCTGCTGGTGTAGACCTCGTAGTGCAGAATCAACTCGGCACCGGAATCCAGACTGAACGCCTGTTCGGAAGCGATATCCAATTGCATGGGGCATTGGCCACTTCCTGCGGTGACTTCGCAGCGACGCAGTATCGCCCACGCCCTACCATCCGGCGCGGCGCTTCCCACCAGTCCATTCTGCGCCGCGGACGCACCCAGGTTCTGCACGCGCACCGCCACGATTCGAGATGGTCCCAGCGCCCGCAGCGGTGATACTTGATCAACCAAAGTCACCCGCAAGTCGGCCACCTGAGCGGTAACGGCGGGTAGCCGCTGCAGCTGTTTACGGACCAACTCGCCGCGCGTCTCGGTTTCAAGCAACAGGTCACCATTGCTCGCCATGACCCGAGGGAAAGCCTCCGGACGGCCCCGCAGCGGCTGGTCGTAGTCGCGAGCGACCAGGTATTCGCCCTCGACCTGCAGGCTGGTTTCGTCAACCCTGGCGACCGCGATACGACGCTGTTCGCCGCCATTGCGACCGTCCAACATCCGCGTCCCGCGCATCCAGATCACCCCATCGCGCTGCGCCAGCGGGCCGCGTAGCACCCAATAGGGATCGACCCCACCCGATGGCGTATGCAACGCGCTTCGCATTCCACTGCCTGCGTCATAGCTGGCAAGTACTGGGAGATCGAAGCGCTGCTGGGTGTTGATGGGAAAGGTTGCAATGCCGGTGACCAGCCAATGGCCGGGATCGGCCAACACGTGTATCGATCCGCTGCCGCTGCCAAATCCTGCGGGCATGGGCGGATAGTCCGACCACAAGGTAGTACCCGAGCCTCTGGATAGTGCCGTAATCAGCAATGCGGTCGGCGAAAGCCCGAAATCAAACTGGGCAATGCCGACCTGCTGCGCATTGGACACCGCGCTGCTGGTAGCCAAAGCGCTGCTTGCAATCTGCCAGGTGGTCGCTCCGGCGACGTCGTGCAGCCGCAGCTGTTCTGCGTTGTAGTCATCAACCAATGACGAAGTGCCGACTGCGGCAACCAGCTGACTGACGTTGTTGACTCGCCAGCGTTCAGCACCGGCAACGTCCAGGCGTACCAGGACGGACTGCAACGTGTTGCAAGTGGGAATATCGACGCATTCGACGAAGCGCAGACTGGCTTCGCCGCTGTCGTGCCCGGCCAACACGTAGCCCGAATCGGGCTGAAAGGCGTAGCGGTAAAGCTCGGTTCCGGCCGAACTGACCTTGAAGACATCGGTGGGCGAGGTTGTGCCGCCGGAAAGGTAGCTCACGGCAGCGAACACGCCGCCGTCCGCACTGCTCTGAAGCTGAGCAAACTGCAGATGCTGTGGCGCCGACCCTAACTGCAGCGTGGTTTGCCATTCCACCGCGCCCGTATCGGCATTGAGCCGCTGCAGATGCGCTTGCCGTTGATCAGCGCCGTGCCCGCTGCTGAGCAGATAGGGGATGCCGTCAACGAAGCTCGCCGCGGCAGGAAGAACGCGTTGTGCAGCAGTCTGCTCACTGCGCTCGCCAATCAACGAACCGTCGGCCAGGCTGAGCTGCCGCACCCGCAGGCTGTTCGCACTGGTTCCGGATTCCACGCTGGCTAGTGCGATCGCTGCCGCGGATACCCGGACCGATGGCAGCCGGGATGTAAAGGACTGAGTCCACTGCAGCTGACCGTCGCTGGATCGAAAGCGCTGTACCACCAGCTGTGCAGGCGCGCTTTGGTCGGTTTGGGAGAGCAACAGGCCTCCATCGTTCAGATCGGTCAGCCGACCGAAACTCTCGAAGGGCAGGTTCTGCCGCCAGCGTATCGCCCCGGTATTGGCGTCCATGCCTATGAAATCGGTACCCAGATTGAGCTGGTGGGATCGCAATGCGACGACATCGGCATTGGCGACCAAGGGACAGGGCCCGTCCTCGAAGGGCAGCGAACTGATCCGGGTACGCCAGAGCACCAGACCATCGCTGAGCTGCCGCCGCTCGACGAAGAGATCGCTACTACCAACCTGGTTCCACGCCAGCACCACGTCGCCGGCAACCTCGGCCACCTCACATCGCAGACCGCGCAGATTGAGCGACGGCTCTGCCCGCCATTGCTGCAACGTCTGCCCGGTCGTAGGGTCTATGACCAGCAGAAAGGGGTTGATCACCTGCCCGTTTGCGCTCGGCGTTGCCGCGACCAGCAAATTCTTGTCCGGCGCTATTGCCGCGCTGACCTGGGCCTGACCAGAGACCGGCACCAGGTCACTGAACACGCGCTGCCAGAGTAGCGTCCCGTCATTGGCCTTTACCCCCTGCAGGCGACCACCGCGGCGGATGGCGATGATGTCGCCAGGCAGGAAGAGCGCAGCATCGGCGAAGCCCGGTATTGCCCAGCGCAGGCTGGCCTGCTCATCGATAAGAGCGACGAACGATCGTTCGTTGGTACCCAGCACCCGCTCGCGCCCGCGAACCACCATGCCCAACGCCGAGCTTCCCAGGACGGCATCAATCTCCAAATGGCGGATATCCGGCACACCGAACTGCGATCGTCGTACAGACGGGTCGGACCCGAATGCGAGCGTGACTGCCTGCCCCTCCAAGCTGTACAAACCGGCGACGAGCATCGCCTGATCGCCCACCCAGGCCAGTTCGGCGCTGCCGGATCCGGGCTGAATGGATTCAACCAAACCGGCGTCTGCAGTCCAAAGCTGCGCCGACGCTTCCCGGTCAGCGATGACCAACGCCAGGATGGTGAACAATACGGCTTTCATGTGACATGGTTTCGGTGAGGGGTAGCGCACGCTATCCGAATGCCGGGCAACACGCTAGCCGAAACATGCTAGCCGCCGTCGGGCCTTCCTCATCCCACCCAAGGCACCCGCCGCCCGCGCCGTACCAACTGCTTCAGCGCCAGCCACGGGCTGAGCAGCACGATCCGCGCCCAGGCGCCCGCCACCACTGCCAAACGCAGTATCCAGGGCGTTTGCGCAGCGTCGAAACGGCGGTAGTAGCGCAGCATCCCGCGATGTTTGTGCCAGGCCACGCGCAGCGGCTGGCCGGCGCTGGAAGTGCCTTTCCAGTGCGGGACGATGATCCTGGTGTCGACGTAGTTGCAAAGCCCGGCGTGACGCGCACGGCGGCACAGATCCAGATCTTCGCAGTGCAGGAAGTAGCCCTGGTCCAGTCCGCCCAGGTCGGCGTAGGTCTGCCGCCGGATCAGCATCAGCGCGCCGGAGATGGCCTCGACCTTGACCATTCCGGGCACCTTCGGCGCGGCGACGGCGATGGCCCAATCCGGACGGTCGAGGATCCTCGCCAGCCGGTTGCCGCCCAGCGCCGCCAGCACCGCGCGCAGCGGCGTGGGGTCGCGGCGCAAACTAGCCGGCTCGATCTTGCCGTTGCGATCAACCAGCAGCGCACCAAGCAGACCCAGCTGGTTCAGGCCGTCTGCAGCCTTGAGCAGATCGGAGGTCGCGTCCAGCGGCAGGTAGCAGTCCGGATTGAGCAGCAGCAGCCACTCGCCGCTGGCCTGCTGCGCGGCGCGATTGCAGGCATGCGCAAACCCGGGGTTGCCCGGATTCTCGATCAGCTTGAGCTTGGGATGCTGGCGTTCACTGGCTGCCAAGGCGCTGACGCTGCCGTCCCCGGGCGCGTTGTCGACCAGCAGCAGTTCGAGCAGCTGGGCGCTGTCCAGCACCCGCGCAACGCACTCCGGCAGGGTCTCGGCGCAGGCGTAGCTGACCACGATGACGCTGATGCAATCAGCGCTGGCCGGCACTGATCCCTGTTCGTTCACCGCCGGCTGTCGTTCAGCAGCGCGGTGTCGGCACGCGGCGCACGCCAATGTCCGGTTGAGCAGCTAGTGGTGCCCAATCCCGCCATCAAGGCACCCAGCCTTTTGCAATCGCGACCAGCATTCCAAACAGCCCGGCCAAGCTGAACCCAAAGGCGATAGAGCGTGCCAAGGGCCAGTTGGCGTAGTAGCTCAACATGTGGACCACGCGGCTGAGCAGGTAGCCCCAAGCCGCGTAGTTGAGCCAGTCCGCCGGCACTGCGGTCAGTACACCGACGAGCGCAAAAATGATGAAGATCGCAATGCTCTCATTGCTGTTGGCATGCGCGCGCGTCGCTCTGAACAGGAACGAGTCGCTATCGGGCACGACCGGCGTTCCGGGCTTATGCCCCGCTTTGATGCCAACCAGATCAACGACCAGCACCTGAACCAACAGCAGCGAGCCCATCGCTGCCATCGCCCAAATCGTCGGCATGTAGGGACTGACCTCAATCATCACCGTTCCTTGGGGCCTATCAGCTCTCGCTGGCGCGCTGCAGCCAGCGCAGCCAGCGCGGATTCCACTCTGCGATCTGGTTCAATTCGGCGGCAAATCGATCAGCCGCCGATTCCCCGTCATCGTAGCCGGCAAGACCCTCCGGCTCGCTGGCCAGCATCGCCCGCGCGTTGCTCTCGACGATGGCGACCACATCCTCGCGCCAGGGATTGGGCGGTGCCGGCGCGGTTTCCAGATGATGCTGCAGGCCAGCGACCAGCTGGGCGCGGGCGCGCAGGATGAACTCGGCCATTCGGGTCTGCCGATGCGCGGCGCTGGCGTTGGCCAGATCGCGCAGCTGGGTGCTCCACCATTGCGCACGATCGGCCGGGTCGGCGGCCTGGCAGCGGCGCTGCTCGGCCACCGCCCAGTCCGACAGCATGCGGTTGAGGCTGGGCACGAAGGCTTTGATGCCATTGCTGATCCGGTCCGGCTCGGCGGCATCGCTGCGCGGCAAACACCAGGGCATGTGCAGGCTGCGCCGATTCGGATCGAGCAGCTGAGCAAAAGCGCCAAAATAGGCGTGCGGCTGGTCGGCGCTGGGATTGAAGTAGCCGCTGGCTGGGCCGACGGCAAGCAGCGACGGCGCCATCGGCGCGCCGGCCAGCAGTCGCGCACGGGAGATGCCGTGAACCAGATGACGGCCACGGCGGCGCTCCAAATAGGCCGGCTCGGGTAGCCACAAGCGCTCTCGGGACTGCCCGTCGAGGCTGTACAGCCAGCGGTTGTGGTCGATGTCCAACGCCCCGACAGTGCCGAAAATGAGGCTGTCGACGTGGCCATCGGCGGAAATGCGGCGCATTTCCGCCAGTGAGCGACCGCTGAAATCGCCACCGCTCAACCCCAGCGGTGCACCGGGGCGCAACAGCTGACCGAGGCTGCGACCACACCAATCCAGCGCGGTGGCCAAGCTGCCCGCGGGCAGCACCCCGGCCTGCTGGATATCGAACCACGCCGCACGCGCCGCCGAGGGAGACAGATCAAGGCCCGGCTGCACACCGGGGGCCGCGCGCAGCGGCGCCAGCTGGTCGGTATCGAGCAGTATCAACCGTCGTCCGGCCGATAGCAGCATGGCCAGATTACTCAATCTGGCCTGGGCTTGACCGATGCCGTGCGGACCGGCCAGTGCAAGCAGGGCATCGCGATCGCCGTCGTCCTCGGCCAGACCCTGCAGGTACTCGGTCTGCCGCTGGGCATCCCACCATTCGACCTGCAGCTCGGCATCGGTCAGCGCGCGCTGCCACTGGGTTTGGCGCTGCGCATCGACGTCGGATGCCACCAGCAGACGCAGACCGCCGCACAGATCGGCCAGGTCGCGCATTGATTGCAGATCGCGCTCGTCTATACCGCTGGCCTGCGCTGCGCTGAGGCGTACGCAGGCCGGCGCGACCGGCAAGCTGCTGCTGCCGCTCTGGGCGTATTCGCTGAGCAGCTGCGCGGCCGGCACCAGCAGCCCGCGCTGCATCAGCAACAGCAGGATCTGGTCGACTGCGGCAACCTGCTCTTTGAACTGCGGCAGCTTCTCGACAATGCTGTCGCGATGACGGCTCAACGGCGCGAAAGCCTGACAGGCTTCCAGCGCATCAAGCACATCGGGGGTCATCGGATGACGCTGCCCGCTCAACGGGTCGATCAACATCAGTTCGGCGCTGGAGATCTGCAGCACCTCGCCCGGCAAAGCGGCAAACAACTCGTCTCCGCCGTCTGGCGACCATTGAGCACTCATCTAGGATTCCTGTTTCGGTTGATTGGGGTTGCCGGCCGTGGCTTCAGCCAAGGCCTGTCGCAGGCGCTTGATCTCGGCGTCCTGCTCGATGATCTGGTGGCCAGCGGCAATGATCTTGCGGATCTCCTGATTGTAATGCGCGTAGACGCTCTCGGCGGCATCGCCGAAGGTCCACAGCGCCGGCGCGAACTGCGGTAGATCCGCCGCGCGTCGAGCGCAGATCGCCACGTAATAGAGAGCCGGATAATTCAGTCCCGGCTGCGCCCTGCCCTGCTCATCGGCGGTGTGGGTCAGGGCGATGCTGGGCTGGGCGTCGACGTCCCACAGAAAGGACTGGAAGACCAGCTTCTGCGCCAGCAGACGGGTCGCCGGGAAGTGTTCCTTGAGCAATGATTCGAGCTCTTCGCGATAGAGCTCACGCACGTGATGCGGGTTGTCGTGGCCGATGGCGTCGCTGTAGGTGGCCTTGTCGGGTGAGGAGATCAGCAGCAGTCCGTTGGGCTTCAACACCCTCGCGAAGCCGGCCAGCATGCGTTCCTGCTCGTGCACGTGCTCCAAGGTCTCGAACGACACGATCACATCAATGCTGGCGTCGGGCAGGTCCAGATCGGTGGCGTCGCCCTGACGGTAGCGCAGGTTGCCGTGTTCGGCGTAGCGCTGCTCGGCATGGGCGACGCTCTGCGCGTCGATATCCATGCCCAGCACCTGGTCAGCATGCTCGGCGAGCAGCGCGCTGCCATAGCCTTCGCCACAGGCCGCATCGAGCACGGACTTGCCCTTCACCAGCTCAGCCGCGAAGGCGTAGCGATGCCAGTGTTCGTACCAGATTTCCCGCACGCACTCGGGGGTGAAGCGTTCGCCGGTAAATTCCAGTGCCGGTGCCTCGGTGTTCTCGCTCATGCTGGGTTCCTGGGTGCTTGGGTGGCCCACCTGCAAGCCTTGGGCTATAGTGCGCCGCCGCGCATGCTACAACGCGCAAGCCCACATTATTCATGAACGTTCGTAGCGAGGGTTTCGCAGGTGTGCTGTGGTGCGGATCGCGGACTGGAGATCGGCAAAGGCGTACTTGACAGTACGTCGAGTCGATCGAAGGGAGCAAGCCGCGCCACAGTGCGCCTGCGGAAGCCGCAGTAGAAGGTTCATGAATAATGTGGGCTAGGGCTCAAGACAGCCTGTGACCATGGGGAACGACTGACGGTTCCCGCGGTCTGACCTGGCTCTTCCTTAACGCCCAGCCTATCGATTCGCTATGCCCGCAACCAGCATCTACAACCTGCACTTCGATATCGTTCACGGCTGTCAGCTGCGCTGTGTGGGTTGCCCGAACTCCACGCTACTGCCGAAGATCAAGCGCATTTCGGTGGATGATTTTGCTCAATGCCTGGGCAATATCGACGTCGAGCGCGTGCACACCCTACGCCTGTTCAACTTCGGTGAGCCGCTGCTGCACAAGGACCTGACGGGGATCATCGCGCAGATCCCCAAGCAGCGCTGGAAGGCGTCGGTGGTGGAGATCTCCACCAACGGCCAGCATGTGGATTGGGACGACTTCGAGGGCATGCTGCGCCAGGAGGTGCTCAACCGGCTGGTGGTGAGCTGTGACGGCGACGGCAGCCCAGAGGCCTTTGAACGACTGCGGACGCCGGCCAAGTGGGACAAGTTCATTGAGTTCCTGGAGCGCGCCCGCGCCCTGCGCGACCGCTATTCGCCCAACCTGCAGCTGATCACCCGGAGTGTGGTGGAGAAGAAGGAAGACATGGCGACCTGGCGCAGCGTGCTGGAGCCGCGCGGCTGGACGCCGGAGTTCCGCGGCTGGATGCTGCTGCCCGAATCGGCGCAGAACATGACCAAGCGCAAGCCGACGATTCCTTCGGGTTCATGCTTTTTCGTCGCTCCGCCGGAAGCCTTCAGTGCACACCCCTGGCACGGCGAAATCCGCCTGCTCTACGTCGATCACGACGGCACCGTGGTGCCCTGCTGCATGCATCCACGCGCCGGCGTCTTTGGTAATCTGAAGACGCAGACCTACAACGAGATACTCGCCGGCCAGATGCGCCGTCAATTTATCGGCAAGATGGACAGCGACCGCGCCGCCATGTCGATCTGCGGCGGCTGCGAGGTCGGTCCGCCGGGCAACGAAGGGCCGTCGTTCCAGAGCGTGATGATGGACTGAGTTGGAGGGCCCAGGGCTCAGGGCGTAGGGCCCAGGGGCTCTACGCGGGGCGGTGGGCTGGGTCGGGTCGAATTCCGTAGGATGTGGTGAACGGAGTGAACCGCATCAATGCTCCATCCGTTCCGCAGCAACTCATCGATGCGAAGCGTGATCTTCGCCATGCCGCAGTTCAATGCTCTCGAGCCGTCCAGTTCACCACAGCGGAGATGGCCTCACGGCGCGGCGCCAGCGGATCGCGCTGGATGAAGTCGGCCACCAGCGCGTTGTAGTGCGGATAGCGGGCCAACAGTCGCTGCAGGTTCTCGCCGCCGGGCGCCCACCCCTCGGCGCTGAACGACTGACCGCCCTGGTGGACCACGTAGGCATCGTCGCAAAGGACGTTGCGCCAGCCGTGGGCGGCGGCGCGCATGCACCAGTCGTTCTCTTCACCATAACCACGGCCAAATGTGTCCTGATCGAACAGGCCGATGGCTTGCAGCGCGCGACGCCGCAGCCACATACAGAAACCCACGCCGGTGGGTAGATCCGGGTAGAGCGGCTTTCCTGTTTCACCGAGCGCCAGGGCGATCCGATCCGGTTCTTTCGGTTCGGGGTTGGCTTTGCAAAAGGCCGGTATGGAACAGATCTCGGCGTTGTTGGAGAACGGCGTGATCGAGGCGATGGCGCAATCGCTCGCAGCACAGCGCTCGATCGCGTCCAGCCAGCCCGCGGTGACAACGGTGTCGGAGTTGAGCAGCAGTACGTCGGTCTTGCACTCCGCCATGCCGCGGTTGACGGTGCCGATGAAGCCCAAATTGCGCTCGTTGTGTATCACCCGAGTGGCGCAAGGGAACGGCGCCAGCTGGTCCAGCGCTGCGGTGATCGCCGGATCTGGGGACGCGTCGTTGATCAGCACTAGTTCGGCGATGCCGGCGCCGTGTCGACGGATGGACTGCAGGCAACGCTGCAGAGCCGGCAGGGCGTTGTAGATGGGAACGATGACCGTGGTCGGCACGGCTAATCCCAGCTGTGCGGCAGGCGTACCATGCCCATTTCCCGGCTCTCGCCGCGCACGATCAGATCCTGAGTGGCGGTATCGAACATGCGCAGGCCCTCCGGATCCATGGCGAAGGCGCGAACAAAGTAATGCCCGGGCAGCAGTGGAAGCGCTCGAAAACCCAGGCGGTAACGATAGTGCTGCGGCGCCAGTCGTTCCGGCTGAACGCCTTCCAGTTCGGATCCAAAGCCGTAAATGGGCGTGCCGTCGGCGCGCAGCAAGCCGACCAGCAGCTGTGGAACTCGATCATCAGGTGAATGGATGTCGACGACCATCGGCAGATCGCTGCCCTGGCTCAGCGCTAGCGTCGTTTGTCCCACCTGCTCGGCGACCTCGAAACGCTCCACTCGGTAGTGATCGGCACTATGCGCGGCCGGGTTGGCCGCCTGCTCGTTGGCGGTCTTTCGCTCGTGGTAGGCCAAATAGGATTGGGTAACGTCGAATACGTCGCCGTACTGCTCCACCCTGCCCTGTTTGATCCACAGCGCCTGGCTGCACAGCTTCTGCACGTGGTACATGCTGTGTGAGACCAGCAGCAGAGTACCGCCGCGGGCTAGATACTGCTCGATCCAGCGCACGCACTTCTTCTGGAAGGACTCATCGCCGACCGCGAGTACCTCGTCTGTGATCAGGATGTCCGGCTGGCGCGCGGCGACGATGGCGAAGCCCAGTCGCACCACCATGCCGGTGGAGTAGTGCTTGATGGGCTCGTCGATATAGTGACCTAGATCGGCGAACTCTATGATTTCCTGGGTTTTGTCCGCCATTTCCTGGCGGCTCATACCGAGCAGCTTGGCCGCGGTCTTGAGGTTGTCGCGGCCGCTGTATTCAGGATGAAAGCCGGCGCCCAGTTCGAGCAGTGCGGCGACCGAGCCATCGATCCGGACGCTGCCGCTGGTTGGGGTCAGCACCCCTGAAAGCAGCTTGAGCAGGGTCGATTTTCCAGCGCCGTTCTCGCCGATGACACCCAGCGATTGGCCGCGCCGCACCTCGAAGCTGACGTCGCTCAGTACCGGGTTGACCTCGGGTGGGCGTCGCCCCAGAGCAAGTCGTAGCAGCGAGCGCATCCTGTCGGCATTGCGAAAGACCTTGGGGTAGGCCTTGCTCAAGCCTTGCGCCTTGATCAGCACGTCGCTCACATGAAGTCCTCGAAGTGCGGGGCCAGGCGTCTGAATAGCCAGATTCCCAGGAGCAGAGCGAAGATTGCGATGCCAAGTGCGTACAAATCGGCCATGGTTGGCGCCAACTGACCCTGCAACAGCAATGCTCTCAGCTTTTCAGGGTAATAGGTCAGCGGATTCAGACCCATCAGGCGTTGCGCGAACTCGGGCAACATCGTGCGCGAATAAAGGATCGGGGTAAGAAAGAAGCCGAAGGTCAGGATCTGCTGTACCACCTGCGCCAAGTCGCGAATGAAGACCTGACAGGCGGCCAGGATCAGGCCGGTACCCAGGGTCAACGCCGCCAGTTGTAGCAACACCGGGATTGCTGCCAGTGCGCCCAGCGCGGAAAGGTTCGTCCCGGTGGCGGCGAGCAGGATCAGGACCAGCGCATAGCCGGCCAGATGCAACAGAAAGGTACCGGTGACTGCGGCGATTACCAGCACCTCGGCAGGCAGGGCGACTTTGGCAATCAGTGCGGTGTTCTCGATAATCGTCGGCAGGGCGCGGCTGACCCCATCGGAGAACATCAACCAGGCCCAGAAGGCGACGCCCACGTAGGCGACGAAGCCGACACTTTCAGCCTCGGGTATGCGCGCGCCGAAGATGTAGACGAAGACGGTGGCGTACAGCGCCAGCTGTGCCAGTGGATGGATGAAGGCCCAGGCCAAACCGCTCAAGCTGCCTAGATAGCGGCTGCGGATCTCGCGTTGGATGAAATGCGGCGCGAGGTGGGCGATCTGTGCGGCCGTTTGCCGCAGTGGGCTGCTCATGGCCACGGGCTAAGGCAAGGTCCTAAGAACGATCGCCGGGTTCTTACTGCGGGAGCGTGGCGACTCGTCATCACCACAGCCCAGCGATGGGTTTCTGTCGCGCCGCGCTTCGGATTGAATCCATCGTTACTAGATTCATCGGATTGGTCCTTCGCCACGCCGAGTTTTCGCGAAGCCGCCATCCGGCGCCACGCTGGGCGGCGCCGGAGTTCTTTTCTAGGCGCTGCTTCGGCTCTAGCTTACTGCTGATCCGGGGTGAAGCGGGCTCGGAAGCTCTGCATCGCTTCGGCGTTGATGCTCGGATCGTCGGCGCGCAGGTCCGACAGCAGGGTGTCCTTGATGCGACGCTGATAGTTGGCGGTCAGGTTTTGCATCAGGGCGTCTTTGACGTTGTCGAAGGTTGGGGTCATGCCCGGGCGCTGCTCGACCATCTTGATGATGTGATAGCCGTAGCTGGACAGCACCGGCTCACTCAGCTGGCCGGGTTCGGTCAACGCCAGCGCTGCGGATTTGAATGCTGGATCCAGCGCAGCCTTGGTGCTTACTTCGATGCGGCCCGCATTGCTGGACTTGGAATCATCATCGGAGTAGTCCTGTACCAACTGATCGAAGTCGGCGCCGCCCTTGGCCTTGATCAACACGTCATTGGCGCGCGCCAGCGCGTCTTCCTGACACAGGGTGCCGGTGGCTATGAGGATGTGGGACACCACGGTGGTGGGCGGGACCTTGAGGTCATCGCGGCGCACCGCGTACTGCTCCCGCGCGTAGGCCTCGAAATCGGTCTGGCCGGCGCGCTTCTTCAGCTCCTTTTCGCGCGCCAGTTCAGCCAGGGCGCGCTCGGCGGCCAACAGCATCTGACGCTGTACCAGCGGATCCTGGTCCATGCCGGCGTCCTTGGCCATCTGAGCCAGCTGGCGATTGAGCAGCACGTTGTCCATCAGCCGCTCGATACGCTCTGGCTTGCTCAGCACGCCGGCGCGCATCCCCGGCTCCAGATCAACCAGGCTGGCCTCCAGATCGATGGGGTAGACATTGACGTCGGCACGGCTGGCGAGGACGCAGTCGGTGCCTTCGCAGGCGTGGGCGGAGAAGGACAGGAGGCTGGCGGCAACGGTCAGCGCCGCAAAGGCTTTACGGTACATGGGCTTTGCTCTTGGTTTGGTTCGGTCAGTAGGCGTCGCTAGTGTGGTGACACAAGGAGTTGAGCGTGTGCCTAGGGCTTGCCTATGTCGGCACGACTGCTCGTCGTCAAGCGTGGATCACTAGATCCGACTCCATTGCTACAGCGCACGGTGCGTTTGGCGATGGTCGGAGTGGAGACTCGGTGCGACGCTGAAAGTTCCGGCGATGCATAGAGCGGGTTGACCGGAATTGCGCGTTGCAGAAACGACAAGACCCGCGCGACTGCGCGGGTCTTGTCGTACCACGGTTGAATCAGGGATCCGGAGTGATGGTCAGCGCTTCCAGAGGCAGGCTGATCACCTTCGGCTCTGGTTCGCTCAGACCGAGCATATCGCCCTCCAGCCACTGCAGGGCCAGGGACTCACGGCTGAAGAACTCCTGGGTGCCGCCGATGATTGCGCACTGCGCTCCGCCGCAGAAGGCGCCATCCGGACCCGGCGTGGAGGTGCCGCCGAAGTGAATATTGACGAAGTGCGGCACGCCGGGGGTGATGTTGCAGACGTTGTTGGCGGTGCCCTGCAGGCGGAAGCTCAAGCTCAGCTGACCGGAGGCTTCCGGTCCGGTGTGACAGCGCGTGGTGCATGGCGTGAACACACCGTCGCAGCCGGCAGGCTGGTTGAGTATGTTGATACGGAAATCACCCGGGCAGCGGCTGATGGTCATGAAACCAGCGCGGGGTACGCCGCTGGCCTCGTTGTAGGTCAAGGTGCCGTTGGCCGAATCCCCGTTGGTCGGCACGGTCGGCGTAATGGCCAAGCGCAAGCCCTGACCGCTGCTGACATTGAAGTTGACGTTGGTGGAATAGACCAGCGGGAACTGCCCGCCGTAGCGAGTGCTCCACGTTTGCTGGGCGAAGCCGCCAACGTTGGGTGGCAGGGTCACGCCGCCGCAGCCCGGGTCGATATCGGTGAACTGTATGGTTTCGTTGTCAGCTACAGTGCCGGAACCGGTATTGCAAGTAATACCGAAGAGCACGTTCCCGGGGTTAGCTGGCCCGGTCAAGTTGACACTGCCGCTGGTACCGATGCTCTGGCTTGCCCATGCGGTTCCAGTGCCACCGGTGGGCGTGCAACTGGTGGTTCCGGTAGAGGACCAGCTGAGGGTGAATGATTGACTGACCGGCGATTGAGTTGGCGCGGTGAGGTTCACCGAAGCGGTTCCGGTGAACTGGACCGTTTTGGTGTCGGTAACCGGCGTTCCACCAGTCACACAGCTGAGGGTGAAATTGACGGTTTGCGGGGTACCGGGGGCAGTCAGGATCTGTGAGCCGGTGACGGGGCGGCCCGTGGCCGGCCAGCCGGCGATGCCGCCGCTGGTGTTGCAAGAGGTGGTGCCGCTTGAGGTCCAAGAGGCGGTAAAGCTTTGTCCCACAGCCACGGTGGACGGCACGTTCAACGTAGCCGATGCCGGTGAGCAGGCCACACCCGATTGGCTGTTGACGGTGACGTTACCGGTCGCGGGGTTGACCTGCACGGCCGGAGTCGTAGTCGAGGTCGACAGGGTAAAGGAACAATTTCCGTCGATGGTCATCGTGCTCTGCGCATGAGCAGCAGAGAAGCTCAAGGATGCGGCCATGGTGACGAACAGGGCCAGCATCGACTTGCCAAGGGAAATACTGCGGCGATTTTTAAGAGTCATCGTGTCCAACTTGGTCCGAATTCCACTAACTATACATAAAAAAAGGGCCCCTTAGATGTCTAAGGGGCCCCAATTTACCGCTCAGGCTTGGACAGCCCGATTCTGCTCGATATTAGTCGAGGCAGGTCGGGTTGACCGTCTCCTGGCCTTCGCACAGACGCGAACCACGGTGACGGTTCAGGCCGCCGTAGTTGCCGGCGTCGCCAGCGGCCGGACCAGCAAACGCGTTCTCAACGCGGATGGCCCAGAAGCCGGTGACCGGCAGACCGAAGAACACGTCCAGGTCGTTGGAGACGCGAGACGCGTGGTTGCTACCGAAGTCGATATCAACCCAGCCCTTCTCGAACACCTGCTGATCGATACCGTTGATGGTAACGCGGGTGTTGATGTTGGCCTTGAAGTTGGAGCCCAGCACGGCGCTAGCACCAGCAGCCTGGTTGAAGCTGAGGACCTGAGCCTCCCAGCAGAACACCAGACCAGCCGGATTCGGCGGCGAGAAGGACACGATCTGCAGGAAGTCTTCCTCACGATCGTAGACGGTGATCGCCACCGGCTCACATGCACCAGCGGAACCGAAGGAACGGGTGAACGGAGCCTTCGGGGCCGGAGCGTAACGCTGACCGTCGACGTAGAAAGCCTTGGTCGGGAAGGTCAGCACCCACTCGGAAGCGGCGCCCAGGGCGCGCTCGGTGGTGTACTCGTTGTACAGGTGATCCAGCGCAAAGACGTGGGAAACCGCGTCGATACGGCCGTTGGTGGTGGTGTTACCGGTCGCGCCGCCAGCACCCCAAACCGAGACAACGGTCTGACCGTTGATGAACACGCGCGAGGTCGCGGTGCCGGTACCCGGGCCGTCGTTCACGTCGGCCAGGTTGGGCTCGATGGAACCCGGGGCAGTGTGGTCGGCAACGCCGGAGAACGCGTCCAGCGCGTCAGCGTTGTAGTTGTAGTACGCACCGTCAGCAACGTTGATGACAGCACCGCCACCGAACAGGCCACCAGACGGCGGCAACAGGCCGGCGTTCGGATCCTGACCAGCGTTGGCAAACAGACCCAGGAAGCCGGTGACACCACCGCTCTGGCCAGTACGCCATGCCTCTTCCAGCACCAAGCAGCCGCCCGGCTCACCCAACACGTGGGTCACGAAGGCGTCAACCAGGCTGCCATCGGGGATGGTGGCCATTTCGATCATCTCGACATAACCTTCGTTCAGGCGGTCAATGCTGTCCGGACCCGGATCAGCAAAGGCGGCCTGCTCGCGGAACGGCACGAAGACGCGGCCGTCAGCGAAGGTCGGGTTGTTGGTGTACAGGCTGCTGGTCGAGGTCGGGGGCACCGTGCAGGTGTCTTCCGAATCGTCGATCAGCGGGCTGTTTTCCGGATCTTCCGGGGTGGCAACGACCAGCACCGAACGGTCGGCGAAGTTACCGCCAGCCGGGGCACCAGCAGCGGCCGGACCACGGGTAACCGCGGCGGCCCACACGTCGTACTCGGACAGGTACAGGTTGAAGTCCAGCACTTCGCGGCTGTTCAGAGCCTCGAGGAAACGGACCTTGACAGCCTTCGAGTTCGCGGTGGTGTTGACCACGGAGATCAGGGTGTCGTTACCAGCGTTGCTGGAGTAGTACGGGTAAACCAGGACCTGGCCAACGCCGTCCGGGTTCAGGGTCACGGCGTTTGAAATATTCGCCACGCCCACGACGCCAACTGCGGCAGCAGCCAACGCGCTAGCAAGAGGATTCTTTCTCATTTCAGCACTCCAAAGGTACAGGGCTTCGCTTTACGCCTCTCGCTAGTATGCGGGCACAAGACCCTTGTGGACGCGAGACACGCGAGAGCGCAGTTAGTTTAGACGACCCCGAACGCACGACGCAATAACCAATTGGCTTCCGCTGTGATGAACATGCGAAAAAATCGCATGTTTCCTCACAACTTGACCCCCAAAGGCGCCGGCGACGAAGCATTCCAAGCCAGTTTTTGTGAGGTCGGACGGCCTAGTGACCTTCCTCACTGGGTACAAGATACCACTGTCCGCCCGAAGATACCCACTTTTCTTTTTGCACACTTCGACTGGACACCGCACCCACCCCTTGGACTGGCATCCGCAGGGTGTAATCGATCTCGAGGTGAACCTCGCAAACGATATCTTCGCAGGACACGCCGCTGACCTGCGCCGCTTTCCACTTCACCGGGCGTACCAGCACGGTGCGTTCGTATTCTTCTTTGCTGATCAGCTCGCGGTAGCCGGGCGACAGATAGGCATAGGCCTCACCCGGGGTACGCGCGATCAGATGGGCCCAGCGCTCGCCGGCCCGCTCGCGGACGATCTCTTCGGCCTGCGCGCTGGGCTGGGCCGGCGCCGCATCCGGACGCACGGTGGCGCTGGGGCCGGAGCCACCGCAGGCGCTGAGCAGCAGGGCGGCACTGAGCCCGGCCATAGCGGTGCCGATAGAGGAACGATTCATGATTTTCTCCTGAAGGTGTGACTGTGTGGTCCGACCGGGCTATTCCGTGGATTCCAATACGGGTTCGGGTTGCTGCAAGGCCTCGCGAGCGGCGTTGCGGGCGCGCTCCTGCTCCAACTGTTCCCTAAGCAGCGGCTCTAGACCCTTGAGCCGCTTCTGATACTCCAAGGTCAACTCGGCAGCTTCGGCTTGGTTGCGAATCACAGTCGGGGTGAGCAGGACGACCAGTTCGCTGCGCGCTACGGTCTTGCTCTGTTGTCCAAACAAGGCCCCGAAGAAGGGTATCCGGCTAAGCAATGGAACCCCGTCCGAACCGGTATCGTCGGTCTGACGAATCAAGCCGCCGAGCAGGACCGTTTGACCGCTCTGAACGGCAACCTCGGTCTGCAGGACCTTCTGATTGATCGGCGGATTGGTCGAAGAAAGGTTTTGCGGGTCGCTCTGCTCTTGTTGGATCTCCAGGAAGACCAGCCCTCCGGGATTCACTCGCGGGACGACATTGAGGGTGATGCCGGTATCGCGGTACTGGTTGACCTGATTGCTGGTTCCGCCCACGCCGGTGTTGACGATGGCGCTGGTGATCGGAATCTGCTGACCGACGTTGATGCTCGCCTGCTTGTTGTTAAGCACCATCAAAGACGGCGAGGAGAGCACTTTGGTCTCGCTCTGACTGTCGAGCAGAGTGACCAACGCTCGCGCATCAGCGCCGTCGAACAGCCAGGTCGCGCCGGTGCGAGTAATCCGGCCTGCAGTCGAACCAATGCTGCCCAAACCGACATTGGCACCTTCGGCGTCCGGCCCCAGACTGAGCAGTGAACCATCATCTGCCTGGCCGACGGCGCCGTCCAGATACCAATCCACGCCATAATTCAGGTTGTCGTTGAGCGTGACATCGAGGATCTTGGCCTCGATGTGGACCTGCAGCGGCACCGTATCGAGCTTCTCGATTGCGCTCTTGATTGTTTCGTACTGGGCAGGCGTCGACCGGATCAGCAGCTGATTATTCTCCTCGACGGCAGTGATGCGGACATCCTCGGCATCGAATAGAACCAGTCCTTCCTGAGCGCCGGCCGCGCTCGCCGGCGCCGCAGAACTGGATTGAGCGGCATCGCCACCGCCCTCCTGGGCCAGCGGTGCGCCGCCAGACCCCAGCTGCCGCTGAAAGCGCTGGGTGTTGCCGATGCTGCTGCTGTTGATGCTGCGTCCACTGGTGCTTTGCAGTTCAACGCGCCCAAGGCCAGGGGCGACCTCGCCGGCTGCCGAGGTTGAGCTGCCGGTGCGGCCGCCTTCGCTGCCAAAGATGTCGTTGAGTCGATCAGCCAGATCGAGCGCATTGACGTTCTTCACGTCGTAGACGAACAGGCGAGCACCGGCATCGTTACCCGCCCGATCAAGACGTTCGATCCACGATTCCACTTGGTCCAAATAGTAGGCGTTGGGTGTGATCACCATGATCGCGTTGAGCCGTTCAATGGCCTGGAACTTGAGCAAACCGGCCAGCGGCGATCCTTCCTCACCACTGAATACCGCCTCAAGCTCGGTAATCAGATCATCGGCTTCGACCACGTCCAGGGGAAACAACCCGATCGACATTCCGGCCAGCCAATCGACATCGAAGACCTCGATGGTCGACATATAGCTAAGCAGCTCCGACCTCGTACCCGCCAGCACGATCAATCCGCGCTGGTCGTCGGCACGCAACACCGAGCCGGGTCGCGCGTAGGGCTGCAGCAGTTTCTCCATCTCGGTGGCCGAAACGAACTCCAAGGGAATAGCGCGTACTTCGTAGCCACGGGCGGCATTGGCACGGCCAATGCGCGGCGACAGATTGCCCTGCACGGCGTTGGCGGTCGGGACCACAACGTATCGACCTTCCTGGAAGATCAAAGTCGCGTTGTTCCAGGCCAACAGCATTTCCAGGATGCCCATCGCCTGATCGGAATTGACCGGCTTGGCAGTGGAGAAGGTGACCTGCCCACCGACACCCGGAGCAATGACGTAGTTCTCCTGCAGCAAATCACCCAGGATCACCTTGACCACTTCGGGAATACCCGCGCCTTCGAAATTGAAGGTGATATCGCCATCGGTGGGAACCGGCGGTCGGGGCCTTGAGGCGGCGCGACTGTCAATCAGCTCACCGGTCCCGCGCTGCACGAAACCGGTACCGTCCGAATCCTCATCGGCACTGTCGTCCTCGACCGCGTCGGCTGGCCGGCGGTTGCGTTCAGGGGCGACCACCGAACGGGCCAGTACCGCCGTGTCGTCGGCATCATCGCGGGTATCGCCAGCAAAACCACCTGGCTGATTGGTCGATGCACAGCTGCTCAACAGCAGCACAATCGCGGCAAAAGTGCCGAGCTTGGCGAGAAATCTAGTCACTCCGTACCCTTTCTTCATTTCTTGTCGCGATTCATGCGCTCGGCTTCTTCGCGCATCTGACGTCGCCGCTCTTCGATAATCCGTCGCACCTCGGCCTCACGCGCGGCGGCGTCGTTGGCCTGCTGTTGAGTCTGCGCCGTTTCCTTGGCCGGATCAGGCGCGACCGGCGGGTTGCCGGGCGTTGCCGGCGCCGCCGGAGGTGGCGGCGGCGCCGGCGGAGCATCGGCGGCCGGGTCGAGCTTGAGCTCGGCCTCGCCCTGCGAACCCCCATCAAAGACGGCATTGCGCGCACTAAGTTCCTTCAGTCGCCAACCGGCCAGTTCCCCGGGCAGCGGCATCCCCTCATGGATGCGGCTAACCTGCTGCGTGCCGTCATCGCGCACCAGCGCCACGCGAGTGGTCGGGGTGAGCACGATGCCGGCCAGCGTGGCGTTCAGCGGCACCACGGGAGGCGGCGGCTCATTGTTTGGTGATGGCGGCGGCGCAATCGGCTGCGGCCGGCGATCGGCGCTGAACAGCGGCCGCTGCTCGACCTCGGCAAACTCGCCATAGGAGGGCAGCTCGGTCTCCACGCTGATCAAGCGCTGCTGCAGCTGCGGATCCAGGCTGGCCACCTCCGGCGGCTCGCGCAGGCTGTAGCCGGCGCCGATGCCGGCGGTCTGCAGCAGCGCGATCAGCAGCAGCAGCCCGCAGGCTCCGCCCAGCACGAAGGTGGTCAGCTTGGCCGGGGTCAGGCTCATGAAGAGGGGTTCCCTGGCTTGCGGATGTACCCGGTCAGGTCAAAGCGCACGTCCATGCTGCCCAGATTGTTGGCCGCACCGGCGCCCTGGAAGACCACCTGCTGGAACAGATTCAGATCGCTGACCAGCAGCATCGGGCTCTGCCCTTCCAGGGTGTGCAGGATCTTGGCCAGATCGGGCAGATCGCAGCGCAACCGCACCTTGATGGTCACTGCCTCGTAGAGCTCGGGATCGGAGGGGCGCTCATTCTGGCTGCTGATCACCTGACAGCGCTGCTGATCCTCGGCCTCGGCGACGATCACCTGTTTGAGTCGGGTGTTCAGCGATGCCGCGGCTAGATCGAAGGTCTCGTCCGGCAGGAAGTTTGAATTGCCCGCCTCCAACTGGCGAATCTCGTTCAAACGCGCCTCCAGATCGGGCCGCTCCAGCGCCTTGGCGCGGAAGCGCTGCTGCTGCTCGAGCAGTGCATCGATCTCGGCCGAATGGGCCAGATGCGCGCTGACAAAACCGTGCAGGAAAATGAAATAGAGCAGCACCAGCAGGGCAATCAGCAGACCGATCGCGACCGGTCGGCGCCTACTCGGCTCGGGCAATAGCGTCAGCGCCATCGCTTGCCTCCTGTTCGCTGCCGCCGGCAGGGTCATCGGCAGCTGCTTCGGTAAGCGGATTGCGCAGCTTGGCCATGATGGTAAAGCGCTCTTTGCGGGTCTGACCGTCGGGCTGGATGATGCCCTGGAAGGTCGGTGACTCTAAAAAGCGCGCGTTGCCGAGGATGCCGATCAGCTGATCGGCGCGTTCACTCTGCCCCTGCAGCTGAATCTGATCGTTGACGAAGCTGATCCGCTCCAGCCAGGTGCTGTCGGGTATCAGCTGGGTCAGTTCGCGGATCACTTCGATCGAGGTGGGCCGCTCCTTGCGCTTGTTGGCGAGGAAATTGGCCGCTTCGATGGCCTCCCGCACCTGCTTCTCCAGCTCGGCACTCTCCAGCGCCTCCACCTTGGCCAGTTCGACTTCGGCGAGCAGCTCTTCGGTGGTCTGCTGACGCAGAATCAGCGACTGCCACATGACCACGCCGATCAGCGCCAGAAAGCCGGCGGCCAGGATCAGATTGATGCGCAGACGACGGTCGGACTGATGGGTGCGCATGCCGGCGGGCAGCAGATTGAAGCCGTAGCGGCCGCTCTCGTCACAGCCGTCGACCACATCCGGCGCCAGCTCCAGCGGCTTGACCCGTTCCAGCGCCGCCTCGACCAGCGGCTTGGGCACCACCGCGATCTCCAGGTGCAGCTGGCGGGTGTCGTTGTCGCGCCGCACGGTGCGTGAATCGAAGTAGACCTGATCGGCTTTGAAGGGCGTTTGCCGATCCATCTCAAAAGCCAGCACCTGGCCCAGGTTGGTGGCGGCGGCTTCCGGCAGGGTCAAGCGGCGGCGCATCACCTGCTCCGGTGACAGACCGACGATGATCGAGCCGACTCGCTCATCGCCCTGCCCGACCAGCCTGTCCAGGGCGCTGCGCTCGAACTCGGCCTGCCCGGCCTGCAGTTGCAGCTCGTCCTCGAGCTTGTCTCCGCGCAGCCGCTGGATCTGCAGCGTGTCGCCCTGCGGCAGCACCAGCAGCCGCGCCTGCTCGTAGCGCAAGAACTCGCGCCACTGCTCGGGCAAGCAGTCCATCAGCTCCTGCCACCACCAGCTGAGGAAGGCGTGAAGCCCGCTCTCGCTGTAGCGCTGCCGAAGGCGCTCCATGTTTTGCCGTAGTGATTGAATCATCTGCCGTCAGGAAGATTGAGCAGCGTCGCGCCAGCGGACGATGCGGAAAGGCCTTGCAGCAATGCTGCCGGTGCCCAGGCGCACGGTTGCCTCCAGCGTTGCGGTGGCGCCGCTGGGCAAGGTCGCAACCGACCGCACAGTGTACGTGAGCCCGCCGCCCTGCGCCAATGCGGGTCGACCATCCGGCAACACCAGCGGCGTTCCCGGCGGCAGGTTCTCACGCTGCTCGATGAAGCTGTCGATGGCCGCCGGATCGCCGGGCACCAGCGCCAACAACACTTCGCGCGGCGCATAGGCCCAGTTCGGCTCGGTGCGTCCGGAGTAAATGGTGATCAGCGGTTCGATGGCCAGATAGGTCTCGTAGTCCATCCCGATGACCTGTTGAATCTCGTCTACGGTCTGGAAGGGCTGGTCGCGCGAGCCGTAGGACAGGCCGGCGCTCTCGTAGTCGTCCTTCTCGGCGCCACCGGGTTCGGTGAGCAAATCGTCGGGGTCGCGCCAGTCGATCACCCGCGAGGCCAGTACTTCGGCCTCCTCGCGATTGCGGCCGGCACCTTCGAACAGGGTGATCAGGGCCAGCGCATCGGCGGCGTTGACGTCGATCTTGCCCGACTCGTCGATCACCTCGACGGTGACCATGGTGCCTTCAAAGTCGAATTCATAGCTGCGTCCGTCGCCCACCCAGCGCTGCGTAGGATCGGGCATGCGCAGCTGAAACACCGCGTAGTGCAGTCCGGCCTCGGCCGCGTAGCGAGCGGTGATGGTATCGAGCATATTGCGCGCCATCAGCGTTTCGGTACGCGCGGCTATCGAGAAGCTGGCCACCAGCACGGCCAGCAGTATCGCCATCCACAGCACCATCACCAGCGCGATGCCGCGCTGCCGCACCGAACCGGTGCGGACGCGCTTGCGAATGCTGTTGGGGATGGTCTGCACCGTGCTCATAGCGATAGGGCCGCTTCCGTTGGGTCGCACTACTGCGTGTTGAAAAAGGCACCGCCGGAGTTACCGCGCGAGCCGGCGTCCACCACCATGGTCACATCGAGGGTGGGCCATACCAATCGACTGCCGTCTTCCATCTCAAAAGCCATGCGGATCATCACCGGTGTCTGGGTGACGTCCTCCCAGCGTTCCATCCAGTCGGTAGGTACGCCCTGATCATCCACACCGCGGTACTGGAATCCACCGCGGCGGATGCCGTCGAGCAGGCGGATGGGTAGTGCCTGATCGCGATCGATCTCGTCCGCGTTGTAGCCGTTCAGCAACCAATGCCTGAACACCAACTGCCGACTACGACCATCGCGGAGCAGCTCAAGTTCCTGCACATAGGGTCCGCCCACCCCCAGATAACCGGGCATCGGGCCGACGTATTTCATCTTGTTGCGGTCGGCTTCAAACACCGAACCGATGCCGGCGCTGTCCTGCGCAAAGACCAGCGGCAGCAGCCGGGACAGCTGATGCCGAGCAAACTCCTGCGTCACCCGCACCCGATTGGTGCGATCGATGAGCGCCTGACCGCTGTCGGCCGCCTTCAATCCGGCGCGCAGCCCCGAATAGGCCATCCCCAAAAGCAACGCCAGCAAGGAGATCGCCAGCAGCAACTCAATCAGCGTGAAGCCGCGCCCACCCCTGGGCCCTGGGCCCTGAGCCCTGCTCATACGTTGCCGTCCTTGAGTTTGGAGCGCACGGTTACAAAGCGCCGGGAGCGCTCGCGGCTGCCGTCTGACCAATACACCACCAGTTCGACCCTGAACATGTCCACCGCCACCGCCGGCTGGCCGCCGGCTGCGGCCGCTTCAGCGCTCACCGGCGGAAACCACTCGGTGATCTCCAGTCGATAGCTGTAGCGGTCATCGAAACGCCCGCTTTCGCTGCCGGTGCTTAGTTCCTCTTCCAACCCCACCGCGTCCAGCTTGCTCTGTGCCCACAGCGCAGCCTCGCTGATCTCGGCGCTGCGCCGCGCGTTGCGACCGGCCAGGGACAGGGTTTCCAGCACCGTCCCGAAGACCAGCACGAAGACCACGAATGCGGCAAGCACTTCGAGCAGGGTGAATCCGCCCTGCCCTCGACGCGATGCGCGCATCTCAGCGGCGCTGGTCATCGAGTCCATCATCCAGTTCGATTTCACCGGTCAGCCAGGACACCTTGACCTGCCATTCACGGCTCTCGGTGGACAGGCTCACCGAGCCCCCCGTGGAGCCGCCGTCGGGGAAGAAGCGGATCCGGCCGACTTTGGCGCTGCTGACTTCAGTGCTGGCGGTGACCAGTTTCATCTCGATCTGTTCCGGCAGTTGCACCGGATCGCGACCGGGCACGGTCACCGTGCGCGCCTCCAGATCCACTTCCAGCGCCTGCTCCTGGCGATTGACGATGGCCTGGCTGCGGGTCATCCGCAGTGCCGACATCACCTCACGCGCCGCGCCGGAGATTTTCTGCTTTTCCAGCCGCCCGGCGATGGAGAAGGCAAACACCCCCATCACGCCGGCGATGATCACCAGCACGGCCATGGTTTCGATCAGGGTGAAGCCCCTGGATCGGCGATGCAGGCCGGCAGCCATGCGCAAGTCCTAGCCCGGCTGACCGATCAGGACATCCAGTTGCCGATGTCGGCATCACGGCCCTCGCCACCGGACTTGCGGTCGGCACCGTAGGAAATGATGTCGTAGGGACCGTGCTCGCCGGGCGATTTGAACTGATAGGGCTGATCCCAGGGATCCTTCAGCTCGGTTTCTTTGATGTAGGGGCCGTCCCAGCCGTTGGTGCCGCTGGAGCCGCTGAGCAGCTGATCGAGCTTGTTGGGCAGATTGCCGGTGTCGATGTAGTAGGTGTCCACCGCCATCGAGATCTTCTTCACCGCGATCTTGGCCTGGCTGACTTTGGCCTTCTCGTTCTGTCCGAAGATGTTGGTCGCGATCAGCGCGCCTATACCGGCAATCAGGGCCAATACCAGCAGGACCTCGATCAGGCTGAAACCCGCCTGCTGCGGCAGTCGACGACGATTATTGATACCCGCGGTTGCCATTGCTATTCCTCAATCTGTGCTTGTCTGGTGGTGATGCTTCCCGCTCGGATACTGCCCGAACACGGATGAATCCTATCGGTATGCCTGGCCGCCGCCGATCCGGCGGCCCACGCAACGCCTAATTCTAATGCGCTTGGCGCGGTCCTGCTGGCGCTGTTGAGGCAATCAGACCGCGATCCGCCGCGCAGGTTCCTGACCTGCTAGCTCGCATTATTCATGAACGTTTGTAGCGAGGGTTTCGCTTCGCGTGCTGTGGTGCGGATCGCGGACCGGGGTCGATGATGGCGTACTTGCAGTACGTCGAGTCGATAGCAGGGAGCAAGCCGCGCCACGGCGCGCCTGCGGAAGCCGCAGTAGAAGGTTCATGAATAAAGTGGGCTAGTGCGCAGCCATCGGTATAGCGCGACTTAGGCGATCAGGCGAGCGGTTTGGCGCTCACGGCGGCAGGCGGTCGCAAGCTTGGTTGTTCGGCGGATACAGGTCGTAGGGTCTTCCGGGGGGATAGGCAACGTAGTGAAAGCGCCGGCCCATAGCGTCAACCAGATCGTCTGTCTTGAGATAAGGGCCTCGCCATCCACGAGGTCCCGGCTCGATCAACCCCTGCAGCGATTGAGGCAGCACGCCGGTGTCGATGTAGTAGCTGTCGATCGCTGTATTGATACCGCGGAGTTTGAGCCCGCAATAGCGCGATTTCGCCTTCGCGCCATCCGTCTCGATGTACGGGAAAGCGAACGCAAAGGCGATCAGGATCAATGCCAATGCAACGACGGCGCGGACGGCAGCCCACAACCGACTGCGCGAGTGCTGCTCCCACTCACCCATGAATGCTCAGCCAAACAGCTCGTTCATCGACATGATCGCCATCACCATCGACAGCACGATCATCGAGATAAAGGCGGCCAGGATGATGGTCACCACCGGCACGAAGGCGGCCATCAGGCGATCGATGGCGGTGCGCACTTCCTTGTCGTAGGTGTCGGCGACCTTGAGCAGCATGCTGTCGAGCTGACCGGTTTCCTCACCGACGCTGATCATCTGCAGGGCCAGTCGCGGGAACTGCTTTTCGTCGGCCAGAGCGTGAGCCAGGCTGCCGCCGGTCTTGACCTCTTTGCTGGCCTCCTCCACGCCCCTGGAAAGTAGCGTGTTGGTAAGCACGTTACGCGCGATCGACAGGCTGGCCAGCAGCGGCACGCCATTTTTGAGCAGCGTGCCGGTGGTCCGCGCCAGACGGGCGGTGTCGACCTTGGCGATCAGATCACCGATGCCCTTGAGCTTGAGCAAGCGCTCATCCCAGACCAGCCTCGACACCGGATGGGCGAACTGGCTGCGGAAGTAGTAGACCACGCCGATCGCGGCGAGCAGCAGCGCCCACCAGCCGTAGCGCAGCGTATTGGCCATGCCCAGGACGATCTGGGTCAGCAGCGGCAGCTCGCCGCCCAGCTCTTCGAAGATCGGGGTGAAACGCGGAATCACGAACAGCAGCAGGAAGACCAGCGCGAAACCGGCCAGAAAGAGCAGGATGATCGGGTAGATCAGCGCCGAGATGATCGAGGACTTGAGCTCCTTGGAGCGCTCCATGTACTCGGCCAGACGGGCCAAGGTCTGATCCAGGGTACCGCCCAGCTCACCGGCGCGGACCATGTTGATGTACAGCCGCGAAAACACGCCGTGCTGCCGATCCAGCGCTTCGGACAGCGCGGTACCGCCGCGCACATCATCGCGGATCCGACCGACCAGACGCCGAAAGCGCTCCTTCTCGCCCAGCTCCATCTGCACCTGCAGCGCCCGGTCCAGCGGCAGCCCGGCGCCAAGCAGCGTCGCCAGCTGCTGGGTGAACTGGCCGATTTCCAGCTGCGACACCCCGCTGGGCCGGAACAGCGAGCCCAAGCCAACTCCGCCAGCACCCTCGGCAGCAACCGCCTCCAGCGGCAGATTGCCCTGATCCTGCAACCGGGCAATCACCTCCTCCATGCTCTCGGCATCCATTTGCCCCTGCAGAACTTCACCGGAGGGGGCGACGGCTTTGTAGCGGAAGGACGGCATTAGTAGCAGGGCCCAGGGCTTAGGGCCCAGGGCCCAGTGGCTGCCCGCGATGTGTGTACCTTTCTCATTGCCATCGTTCTTCGACTGTCGGTGGTCCGGTTGAAAGCGTTCGGGCTTGCGCAAGCTGGGCCCTGGGCCCCATTTCCTGGGCCCTCGCCCCTAGGTCTCCTGCGTCACCCGCAACACCTCCTCAATCGTGGTGATGCCCTTGAGCGACTTGATCAACCCATCCTCATA
>JAUIFV010000031.1 GCA_030430155.1 Gammaproteobacteria bacterium | reverse complement strand
GACAGCGGGACCAACGCAAGCCTGTTTGGCGGCGTGGCTCTGAGCGGAGGCCGTGCGGTGATGGTTGGTGCCGGCGGAGCGGTGGTGCTGGCTCCGGCAGGAAGTCGAACGCTACGGCTGCTGGACTTCCCGGATGGTGGCGTGATGAGCAGCGTGATGGCCATCAGCGACGTGCAATTCGTCGTCGGTGGTGACAACGGCATCGACACCTACTCCCCCAACTAAGCCTACGCGAACCCGGAGAATTGACCATGGCAGGATTTGGATCTGGATCGAGCGAAGGCTTCCCGCGGCTGGAGCGGCTGATTTTTGGCAACCGCGGCATCGTGCTGGTGCTGTTCGCCTTGATCACCGTGGGCTTTGTCATCGCTGCAAGTCAGCTGCGCATCGACGCCGGCTTCCGCAAGCAGCTGCCGCTGGACCACGAATACATGCAGACCTTCGTCCAGTACGAGGCGGAGTTCGGCGGAGCCAATCGCATCTTTGTTGCCCTGATCGACCAAAGCGGCGACATGTTCAACAAGGAGTTCTTCACCGCCATGGAGGCGGTGACTGATGACGTTCGCCTGCTGCAGCACGTCGATCCGGCGCGGGTGCGCTCGATATTCACCCCGAATACGCGCTTTGTGGAGATCGTCGAAGGCGGTTTCGCTGGTGGCAACGTGATTCCCGCGGATTTCTCCACCACGGCCGAGGGTTTCGAGCCCACCGAGGAGGATTTCGACAAGATTCGCTCCAATATCGTCAAGGCCAATATTGTCGGTCGCCTGGTGGCCAAGGACTACTCCGGTGCGATGGTGCAGGCCGAGTTGATCCCTGAGATCGCAGCCGAGGGCGGCAAGCTCGACTATCAGGCCATCGGCGACAAGCTGGAAGAGATTCGTCAGCGCTACGAATCCGACACCATCAAGGTGCACATCATCGGCTTTGCCAAGGTGGTCGACGACATCGCCGATGGCGCCCGCTCGGTGGTGTCCTTCTTTGCAATTACCGTCGCATTCACCTGGCTGCTGCTGTTCGTGTATTCCAGCTCCTTCAAGCTGGCGACCCTGACCGTGTTCGCCGCACTGATTGCCGTGGTCTGGATGTTGGGCGCGCTGCGGCTGATGGGCTTCGGCATCGATCCGATGAATATGCTGACCCCCTTCCTGATCTTCGCCATCGCGGTCAGCCACGGCGAGCAGATGATCAATCGCTTCCGCGGCGAGATCTTCTTCGGCGGACTGGAAGAGGGCACACCGGAAGAGCTGGCACCGCGCAAGGGTGTCCCTCCCGAAGAGGCGGCGCCGCGCGCCTTCAGCCGCATACTGATACCCGGCATGATCGCCTTGCTGTCCAGCTGCGTTGGCTTTGGCACCATCCTGCTGATTCCGGTCGACATGATCTTCGAACTCGCGGTGACCGCCACGGTCGGCGTGTTCCTGGTCATCTTCACCAACATGGTGATGCTGCCGGTGCTGCTGTCCTACACGAAATTGCGCAATCTTGAGAAAAAGCGCGCCTATCGACTCAAGCAGATCACCGCTTTCGATCACATCTGGGCCTTCCTGGCCAAGCTCAGCCGGCCGGCGGTCGCCTTGGTGGTGATCGCCATCGGCGCTACCGCCTACTACTACGCTCACGGCCACGCCCAGAAGATGATGATCGGCGACGCCCAGGACGGCGTGGCTGAGCTGCACGAAGATGCCCGCTATAACCAGGACACGCGCGCCATTACCGACCGCTTCTCGCTGTCCACCGACATCATCAACGTCATCGCCGAGGTCGGCCCCTTCGCCTGCACCGAGAACTACCCGGCACTGGCGCTTATGGATCAGTTCTCTTGGGAAATGGAGAACGTCCCAGGCGTGCAGCAGGTGATCAGCATCGCCAACGTGGCTCGCATCGTCACCGCCGGTTACAACGAGGGCAGCCCGAAATGGCGCACTTTACCGCGTGATGCCGCCGTGATGCGGCAGTCGCTGTCCAGCGTGGAAACCGATTCTGGCTTGATCGACTCGCCCGAATGCATGGCGATGCCGATCATCATCTTCACCGAGGATCACCGCGCCGAAACCATCACTCGTGTGGTCAATGCGGTCAAGGAGTTCCGTGAGCGCAACGATGCCTACGACGTGAATTTCCGCGTCGAACGCAATGCGGCGATGGACAAGGCCATGGAAGAGGGCGAGGAGTACCGCACCGACGATGTCAGCCTGCGCCTGGCCACCGGCAGTGTGGGCGTCGCAGCCGCGATCAACGAGACCGTCGAGGAGCGTGAACGGCCGATCCTGTACATGCTCTATGCCGCAGTATTCGTGATGTGCATGGTGACCTTCCGCAATCCGCTGGCGGCGGCCTGTGTGGTGCTGCCGCTGTTCCTGGTGACCTCGCTGGGCGAAGCGCTGATGGTAGAGCTGGAGATAGGGCTGAAGGTCAACACGCTCACCGTCGTCGCGCTTGGCGTCGGCATGGGTGTGGACTATGCGATCTACATCTACTCGCGTATGCGCGAATTGATGATGCAGGGCAAGGGCCTGGTGCAATCCTATTTCGAGGCCCTGAAGACCACCGGTATCGCGATCTTCTACACCGCGCTGACCCTGGCCGCCGGCGTGGCGACCTGGATCTGGTCGGCGCTGAAGTTCCAGGCCGACATGGGTCTTATGCTGACCTTCATGTTCGTGGTCAACATGATGGCCGCCATCGTCTTCCTGCCCGCGCTGTGCCGCTGGCTGCTGCGGCCGACGGAGAAGCTCACTCCGGAAGACCAGGCCATCTTGAAGATGCATTGATGCGTAGCGGGGGTCGGTACCAGCACCGGCCCCCGTTCCGGCCTGCACCGGGCAAGCGGCGCGAAACCTTGTCCCACAGGTGACAGCGGCAGTGCCGCATATGGCCTAAGCTCTGCGGAGATTGGAAACGGAGAGCAGCATGCGCAGCATCGACCGCTGGCTAGGCCTATACGCCGAAAGTCACCGCAATAGCACCAACAAGCGCATCCACTGGATCTGCGTCCCGCTGATCGTGTGGACTGTCGTCGCGCTGATCTACGCTATTCCGGCGCCCTATGCCGGACTTTGGGCTTGGCTGGGCGCTTTGGCCGCCTGCATCTACTACGTGGCGCTCTCACCGCGGCTGGCCCTGGGCTTGGCCGCCGCGCTCCTCGGCCTGTTGCTGTTCAGCGCGCTGCTGATGCAGCAGATCGGAGCGTTCAATCTGGCTGTGACGGCCGCCGCAGTGTTTGTTCTGGCCTGGATCGGTCAGTTCATCGGCCACGAAATCGAAGGCAAGAAGCCGTCATTCTTCACCGATCTGGCCTTTCTGTTGATAGGACCCGCCTGGTTGATGTCCTTCATCTACCGCAAGCAGGGCTGGCGGTATTAGCCAGCGCCCGCCGCTATCGGGCCCGCGCGGTGTCGCCGTCTTCGACCTTGATGGCACTCTGCTCAAGGGCGATGCGACGGCAAGCTGGCTACGTGCTGCTCTAATTGCTTCGCCATTGCGTTTGCTAGTTGCGCTGCCCGTGCTGCTTCCCGCACTGGCACTCATTCGACAGCCCCGGTTTCGTCGCTATGGTGCATCTCTACTCGTGCGGATCGCATCAGCAGGTGTGGATGAAGGCGAACTAAAGCGGCGCTTCTCAGCATTCGCCGACGCCTTTCACGACGGCGAATTGCCGCTGCGCTGGTATGCAGATGCGCTAGCCGCACTCGAACGGCATCAGGCCGCAGGCGACCGCGTCGTCGTCGTTACCGCCACACCGGCATGGCTGGCAGAACCGCTCCTTCGGCCCCTGGGGCTGCGGCTGAATGTCATCGGCTCCCGCTTGGTTCGCAGCGCCGGCGGATGGGCAATCCAGCGGCACTGCAGCGGGGCTGCGAAAGTCAAACTTCTCCATGAGCATGGATACGGCGAGTCCTGGGACAGCGCCTACAGCGACAGCGACGATGATGCTCCGATGCTCAAGGCAGCAAAGGCGGCGTATCTGATCAACGCCAGTCCGCAAACCGTGGGACGTACACGAACGGCCGGCGTGAGCCAGGTGACGATACTTGAATGGCGTTAACAGTACGTCGAGTCGATCGTAGGAGGGAGCAGATCGCGCCTCGGCAGCTCTCCGACGGCCGCAGTAGAAGACTCATGAAACTGCTGGTGAGAACCAATGTTGTTGCGAGCCCCACCTGCTCTTCGAAGCCTTCTCGGCTCACCGATCGCTTGTAGGAGGCCAATCGGCCCCGGTCAGCTTCTGGTAGGCCTCGACATAGCGCTGCCGCGTACCGGCGATGATCTCTGCTGGTAGCGTTGGGGCCGGCGGACTCTTGTTCCAATGCTGGCTTTCGAGAAAGTCGCGCACATATTGCTTGTCGAAGGACGGCGGGCTGCGACCCGGGCTGTACTGATCGGCGGGCCAGAAGCGAGAGGAATCCGGGGTCAGCATCTCGTCCATGATCCGCAGCTGGCCCTCATGGTCGATCCCGAACTCGAATTTGGTGTCGGCGATGATGATGCCGCGCTGCGCCGCGTACTCACGCGCCGCGGCATACAGCTCCAGGGTCAACGAGCGCAGCTGCTCGGCCATCTCCCCACCCAGGATGGCGACCAGCTGATCGAAGCTGATCGTTTCATCGTGCTCGCCTACCGCCGCTTTGGTGGAAGGCGTGAACATCGGCTCAGGAAGCTGCTCGGCCTCCTGCAGCCCGTTGGGCAGCCGATGACCGCCGACCTGGCCAGAGCGGCAGTAATCCTTCCAACCGCTGCCGGCGATGTAGCCGCGCGCAATCGCCTCCACCGGCAAAGGGCGCAGGCGCTTGACCACCACGCTGCGCAACCGCAGCGCATCGAGATCAACGTCGCTGTTGAGCACCGACTCCAGGGCATCGCCGGTGAGGTGATTGGCACACAGCGACTGGCTGCGCTCGAACCAGAAGTTGCTCAACTGGGTGAGTACCGCGCCCTTGTCGGGTATGGGGTCCGGAAGCACCACGTCAAAGGCGCTGAGTCGATCGGTGGCGACCATCAGCAGACGCTTGCTGTCGACGATATAGACATCGCGGACTTTACCGCGGTGCAGCAGCTCCAGGCCGGTCACTATCGGCGCGCTGGGATTGTCCATGTACAGCCAAAACCAAAGCGGCGGAGAAGGATAGCAGCACCCGCCGTGCAGCGCGCACTCCCGGCTGTGTATCCCGCAATGCATCACAATCGACAGTCGCGCGGCGCATCGCGGCTACAATGCGCTGTCGGGTGCCGCGCACCCTCAATGCAGCGTACACGGAAGCTCGAGTTGCACCGCTATCCTCACAATACTCCGCGCCATTCGACCCCGGGCTCGGATCGACAGCACGCGAGTCCGGTTCGTCAATGAGCCTGGGTGCAGCCAAGCCCTGGATCGCGACGGTCATCGGCGCTACAGCGGGCATGCTCGCCGGCGGTCCCTTCGGGGCAGTGGCCGGCGCCGGCCTGGGGCACGCCTGGGGTCGAGGATGGCTTTGGCCTGGTGGCAGCAAAGTCGCGCTGCAGGTGGAGCTGCGCTTGTTGTTCGAACTGCTCGGCCATCTGGCCAAGGCAGATGGCCGGGTCAGCGAACGTGAGATCGCCTTCGCTGAGGGCTTGATGGAACGCTTCAAGCTCAAGGTGGCTGCTCGCAAGGAGGCGATCGCCGCCTTCGACCGCGGTCGCCAAGTCGGTTTCCAGATCGACGCTGCGATAAACCAACTGGGTCAATCCGGGCTCCCCGGAACCGACGAAGCGGGCCAGATGGTCGATATCCTGCACCGGCTGGCCGAAGCCGATGGGCCGCTGGCGCCGGCGGAAAAAGGTGCGCTGGAACGAATCGCCTTGCGCCTGGGGGTCAGCGAAAGGCGCCGCAAGCAGCCGGCCAGCCAAACCACTGACATCACCTGGACCCTCACTAGCGCCAGGTCCGAGCTGGGACTGAGCTCGCAAGCCGACTCGGAGCTGGTGCGCTCTGCCTACAAAAGGTTGATGAGTCGCTATCACCCCGACAAGCTGGCGGCACAAGCGCTTTCCGACCAGGAACGGGTCGAAGCCGAGGACCGCCTGCGCCGTATACGTAGCGCCTACGAGTACCTGCGCAATCGCCCATGAACTGGAGAGCCCATTGAGCGCCAAGCAGCCCGCCGTCATCGCACCATCCATCCTGGCCGCCGACTTCACCCGTCTCGGGGAGGAAGTCAATCAAGTTCTGGCAGCCGGTGCGGAATGGATCCATTTTGACGTGATGGACAATCACTATGTGCCCAATTTGTCCATAGGCCCGTTGGTGCTGCAGTCCATGCGTGCCGCCGGCATCGACGCTTTCGTTGACGTCCATCTGATGGTCGAGCCGGCCGAACGCCTGATCGACGACTTTGCCCGGGCTGGTGCCAATCTGATCAGCATCCACCCTGAAAGCGTGCGCCATCTGGATCGCGCCCTGGCGCAGATCCGCGAACATGGTGTTCAGGCCGGTCTGGTACTCAACCCAGCCAGCGGGATCGAGGTGATCGATTGGGTGATGGACAAGCTGGACCTGATCCTGGTGATGAGCGTGAACCCCGGCTTCGGCGGTCAGGCCTTCATTCCGGGCATGCTGGACAAGCTTACCGCGCTGCGTCAACGGATTGATGCCAGCGGCCGTCAAATCCGCCTGGAGATCGACGGCGGTATCAAGGTGGACAACATCGCTGCCGCGGCTGCCGCCGGTGCCGATACCTTTGTTGCCGGCTCTGCGATCTTCGGCAGCGACGACTACGCCGGGACGATTCGGCGCATGCACCAGGCCATCGCCGCGGTGCATGCGTAGCCCGCGTCGCCACAGGCGCCGCTGTAACCAACGGCGACCATGCAGGGCGACACTTCAGACCCGGCCAGGTCGGATACCATGGCCTACCGTGCTGCGAGCTGCTCGTTTTGCTGTTCGGCAGTGACCTCTTCGCCGACCAAGACCAGACGCAGCGGACCACCAGGTTGCCAGTCCGACAAGGGCCAACAGGTGCTCAACAGCAGCTCGCCGGCAGCGGGCTGGCGCAGACTGTGACGGCGCACGTCGGCGATCTCGCGAGCGCTGATTCGATAGTGACGCCGACCGCCGGCATCCTCCCAGATCAACTCATCACCACCGCGCAAGTCGCCGAGAAAGGCGAAATGGGTGTCGCGATGGCCGGCCAGGGACAGGCCGCCGACACCGTCGTCAACGGCGCCGGGGCCGAAGGCCAGGCTGCGCGGGCTGGCGTCTGAAAGCACATATCGCTGCAGCTGCAAGCGCGGCACGCTCAGTCGGCCTATAGGAGTGGCGTCCGCCCAGGGCCAAGGCGGCTCGGAGCGGCCACTGGCCAGACTGCGCTCATAAGCGGCCGCGATCAGCTGCTGCGCAAGCAGTCCCTTGACCGGTATCCAGGCCGACTGCAGCCCGATCAAGGCCGCCGCCAGGGCCAGAGCGCGCGCCAGCCAGCGCCTCATGGCCGCCACCTCAGCAGCAGCGCCATCGCGCTCAGCAGCAGCGCGATCAGCATGCCCATCTTCCAGCCCAGCGCCGTTTGCGCGAATCCGTCAGCGCCCGCCGGCGAGGCGTTGGCGAAGGCCAGCTTGCGCAGCGCGCTGTCGGCCGCGCGGCTGGGGCTGCGCTCAAAGGCGACGAAGCTGGTGTAACGCGATGCCAGCCCAAAGGCCAACGCGGTCGTTTCCATTTGCGCACGCAGTTCCGGCGTCTCGCCACTGAGCCGCAGCTGGTCTTCCAGCGAGTCGATGAGTCGTCGACCGTAGAGACGGCCCACGCCATGGTCATTGCGCCGACTCAAGGCAAACTCACGCTGCCAGCTGGCACCCTGACTCACACCCTCGATGCGCAGCTTGCCGCGCAGCTGATCCCCGCGCAGCATCAGCAGCAGGGGCTGCCCGGCGTAAAGATCGGGAAGCATCTCCGGCAGCGTTTGCACTGGAACCTCCGAGTGCACGCTGAGTCGGGTCAACAGCGGCGAATCCAGCTGCTGCAGCAGCTCGCCCATTCGGGTCTGCGCTTCCCCAGGATCACGCACCATCAGCGCGCTGCCGCGGCCCAGCTCGGCGGCCTTGCGCAGGAAGTGGGCGTTGGGCGCCGGGCCGATGCCGACCGCAAACAGCCGAGCCTGACCGGCCTGCTGGCCGACCTGGGCACTGATCCGGTCCTCATGGCTGACCGCGCCGTCGGTGACAAAAACCACCTGACGTACGCGATCGGCATCCGCGGGCAGGGTGAATGCCGCATTCAGCGCCGCTGTCATCTCGGTACCGCCGTTGGCGCTGAAGCGTTCGATGAAGGCCAGCGCCTGCGCCAGATTGTCCGGCGTCGGCGCAGATGAGCGTTCGAACAACAGCTGGTGATCGCTGGAGAAGCGGATCAGATTGAAACGGTCGGTGGCTTCCAAGCCGCCCAATGCCATCTTCGCCGCAGCCTTGGCCGCATGCAGCGAAACCCCCTGCATGGAGCCGGAGGTGTCGACGATCAGGATCAGTTCGCGGGCCAGGCGTGGGCCTGGCCGGGTCGGGGGCACCACCATCAGCAGGCCGTAGTCGCTGTCGCCCACGGTTTGGGTGAACAGCGCTGCAGTTGGCGCCTGGCCCGGCTTGGGTAGCCACTGAACGACCAGATCGCGATCGGCGCTGATGGGCTGCGCGCCGCTGGTCAGTTCTATACCCAGGGCATGTTCGCGTCGATCCAGCTTGTGCGTGTCCGAGAACGGTGGCTCGATGGCAACGCCGGGATCGATCAGCATCCGCACCGTGGCCGTTGCCGCGGCGCCCGGTTCGGCTGCGCTTTCCATCCCGCTGAAGATACCGTCCAGGGCCGGCGCGCTGCCGTAGCGCGAGACCAGACTCAGCGGCAGGCTGAGTACAAAGCGCCCGTGTTCGAAGCGCACCAGGTGACTGAAGCGCAGAGTCACCTCTACCACCTCGCCGGGCCCCACATGGGCGACTCGGGTGCGGAATAGATTGCCCTGCTGATTTTCCACCAGCGCGCTGCGCCGGCCCTCCATCTTGGCCGCCTCATACTCGATCCGCGCTTCTTCACGCAGGCGAATCTCGCCTTCGATCAATCGCTCACCGATGCGCAGGGTCAGACCGTGCACCGCCGCATCGGCGGGCAGCGCGGCGGTGTAGCGGCCCTCCAGCCATTGATCGGTGTGGTTGATGTAGTGCTGAGTCAGCCGGGTTTCCACCAGCAGCCCGCGCACTTCGGTATCAAACTCGGTCAGCAGCGCGGCGGCCGAGCGTTCACCGTCATCATCCTGCCAGCTCAGCCCCGCTTCGGCCGGAGGCCCCGCGAGCAGCGCCAGTGCAACCAACAACAGCAGCAAACAGGCCAGACATCGGGATTGCATCGTGGAAGGCATTGGAACTCCATCGGTGGCGCCGGTTTCCACCGGCGTATCCAGATTGATAGGCGCGTCGGCCCGATGGCGGGCGCAACGCGGGCGATACAGCGACGGAATCGGGCGATCAGCGGGCAGGCCAGCCCAGCATCGGTGAGCGCCTTGCCGGCCGCCGCCGCAGTGCCTAAGCTCGGCTCACCCACTCAACTGCAGCGAGCAACCATGGCCAGGCAGATTGCCATCGTCGAAGACGAACCCTCGATCCGCGCCAACTACGCCGAAGCGCTGGGTCGCTACGGCTATGAGGTGCAGACCTATGCCAACAGAGCCACCGCTTCGGCAGCCTTTGCCTTGCGCTTGCCGGACTTGGTGATGATTGACATCGGTTTGCAGGATGAGCCTGAGGGCGGTTTCGAGCTGTGCCGGGAGCTACGCGCCAAATCGCAGTCGCTGCCGATCATCTTTCTGACCGCCCGGGATTCGGATTTCGACATCATCTCCGGGCTGCGTCTGGGCGCCGACGACTATCTGACCAAGGACATCAGCCTGCAGCATTTGCTGGCGCGCATCGTCTCTCTGTTCCGCCGCGCCGAAGCGCTTAGCCTGCCCCCGGGCAAGGATGCGCTGCTCGAACACGGCCCTTTGGCGCTGGACGCCGAGCGGATGATGGCCAGTTGGAACGACCAGCCCGTGGCGCTGACGGTCACCGAGTTCTGGATCGTGCACACCCTGGCCCGCTATCCCGGCCACGTCAAAAACCGCGACCAGCTGATGAGCGCGGCCCAGGTGGTGGTCGACGAGGCTACGGTGACCTCGCACATCAAGCGCATCCGCAAGAAATTCATCGCCGTCGATGCCGAGTTCGACGCGGTCGACACGGTGCACGGGGTGGGCTATCGGTGGAAGGCTTGATGGAGGGCCCTGGACCCTGGGCCCTCCGAAGCTAATGCCTCTACGCATCAAACTCCTGCTGATGCTGGCGGTAGCGCTGGTCTTTCCGCTGGCCGGTTGGCGTTTCTTGGTTGAGATGGAAACCACCCTGCGGCAGGGTCAGGAGGCGGCGCTGTTGGCGTCCGCGCACGCCGCGGCACAGGCCTATGTGGCGCTGGAGCCGGAGCTGACGCCGCGGCTGGTGTTGCCCGAACCGCTCTACGTGCGACCGCTGCAGGCGCAGCCAGCGCGCGATGGCTATGCCGACGACTGGGCCGGCATCGACGCCGACGCCCAGCTGCTGCGCAGCGCAAAGACCAACCAGACCCCGGCGCGGCTGACCCTGGGGCGCAGCCGTGGTGGGCTGTTCCTGTGGCTGGAGGTCGATGATCGCAGCCCGCTAAGGGCGGAGATGGTGGCTGGCCAGGAGCAGGCGGTGGATCAGGTCCGGCTGCACGTCGAGGACGCCGACGGCCGGCGCAGCTATCGATTGCATAGTGCTGGCGAAGGTCCGCTGCGTGCCCAGCCGCTGGTCAACGAGCAGGGGCGCATTCCCACTATCGGCGTCGCCGCTTATTGGATCAACCGCGCCAACGGCTACGCCATCGAGGCCCAGATTCCCGAACCGCGGGCGCCAGCATCGCTGGGCGTGGAGATCATCGACTACGCCGGCGCGCAGGCACCGCAGCTGCGCGATCGCTACGGCACCGGTGGCGTAGAGGAGCCCGCCGCGTCGCGGCCGTTGGTCGAAGCCGGGTTGGATGATGCGGTGCTGGCGGCCCTGCTGCCCGAGGCCACGCGCGGCCGCGTGGTTGGCCCGGGTGGCCATGTGCTGCGCCGCGCCGGCCAGCTGGTAGAGCGCGAGGAGGAGGAGCTGAGCTTCCTGCGCTGGACCCGGGCGATGGTCTACCGCTGGCTGATGGCGCCGCCGCTGGCCGACCCCATCGGCTACGGACCCGAACAGCGGGTGCTGCGCGTGCGCGAGGCCGAAAAGGCCTTGGCCGGCAGTGATGCGGTGGGCTGGCGTCCGGCCGGCAGCCTGGCCACCGTCGTGCTCAGCGCCGCCGCGCCGCTGCCCGGCGACAATGGCGCCGTGGTGCTGGAGCGCAGCGCCGATGCGCTGCTGATCTGGACCAACCGAGGTCTGGGCGGATTGCTGTTGGGCGGCTTCTTGAGCGTCCTGGCCGCCGCCGCAGTGCTGTTTGGCTACGCCAGCTACCTGAGCCTGCGCATCCGCATGCTGCGCAACGCGGCGGAAAACGCACTGACGCCCGAAGGCCGTTTGCGCGAGGGCTTTCCGCGCTCGCGGGCGGTTGATGAGGTCGGTGATCTGTCGCGCAGCTTTGCTCGCCTGCTCGATCAGGTACACGCCTACACCGCCTATCTGCGCTCCCTGGCCGGCAAGCTCTCGCACGAATTGGCCACCCCACTGGCGGTAGTGCGCTCGTCGCTGGAAAACCTCGAGCATGAGGACCTGCCCGATAGCGCCCGCACCTACGCCGAGCGCGCTCGCGGCGGCGCCGAGCGGCTGCGGGCAATACTGCGGGCGATGAGCGAGGCCGGCCGTATCGAACGGGCGGTGGATGTGGCTGAGGCAGAGCATTTCGATCTGGCCGCGCTGATCCGCAACGCAGCCGAGGGCTATCGCGATCTGGCCGGCCAACGCGAGCTGCGGCTGGTGATCCCGAGCCGGGAGATCAATCTGCGCGGCGCGCCGGAGCTGATCCACCAGGCGCTGGACAAGCTGGTCGACAACGCGCTGGGCTTCGCCCCGGACGATGGCTGGATCGAGATCGGCTGTGCGACCACCGTGGAGGGGGCCAGCTTCTGGGTCAGCAACCAGGGCCCCCCGCTACCGGACGAGATGCAGGATCGGCTGTTCGAATCGCTGGTCTCGCTGCGCCAGGGTGGCGCCGAGAGCCCGCACCTGGGCCTGGGTTTGTACATCGTTCGTCTGGTCGCCGAGCTGCACCGCGGCGAGGCTACGGCGAGCAATCTGCCCGATGGGCAGGGGGTGAAGTTTAGTTTGGCGTTGCGGTCTATGGGTGGGGAGTAGGGCACGGGGCTTGGGGCCCAGGGCTCAGGGCTCAGGGCCCAGGGCCCAGAAGAGACGCATCCGGCGCGCTCTTGCTTTGCTGGGCCCTGGGCCCTATGCCCTGGGCCCTAAACAACTCAAGCCACCGCATGCGACTTCAACTGCTCCAAAAAAACAACGGCCAGCGCACTAATGTGCGTCGCCTCCAAAACCACATCCGGCGCCTTACCAACCTCGAAGGCCTCGCGCCAGCGTTCGGCGCACAGGCACCAGCGGTCACCCGCCTTCAATCCGGGGAAGCTGAACTCCGGGCGCGGCGTGGACAGGTCGTTGCCGCTGGATTTTGAGAAACGCAGGAATTCTTCCGTCATCACCGCGCAGACCACGTGCAGTCCGCGGTCGCTGGCGTCGCTGCGGCAGCAGCCGTCGCGGAAAAAACCGGTCAATGGCGCCGCGCTGCACAGCTGCAGCGGTTTGCCCAGGACGTTCAGCTGCGTTTGCGTTTCACTCATGTTCAAAGCATGCCCGTGTGCTGGTCGGCGCGATGTGCATACGCCTCATCGAAGGGCACCGACCTGCGCTTAAGGCAGGTCGATGCCATGAGTTGCCTACCGGCTTACCGGAACCCGCCCCGGCGTCCACGGCGCACCGAGCTGCTCCAGCTGCGCCTCCAGCGCACGCAGATCGGTTTCGATGCCGCTCAGCTGAGCCAACGCGCGGTCCAGTTCATCCTTCGCCACGGCAAAGGACTGGCGGTCGGTCTCGGTGATCTCGGCCTGGCTGCCCCAGTTCCACTGCAGTCTGCCGATACGCTGCGCGGTCGGCGTGGGAATGCGCGCGTAGCGGCTGCTCAGGCTGCTGTCGCCATTGAGCGAGATGCGCAGGCTGCGGGCGCGATCGCGCAGCGCGCGCACCGCGCTGGCCTGGTTCTCGTCGGCTGCTGCGGTCAGCTGCACCGCCTCGACTAGATGATTGATGCGGCCGTCGATCTCATCCAGTTTGCCGATACTGCCGCTTACCGCGCGGATCAGCTCGGCGCTTTGCTGCTGGAAGGCGAGCACCGCCTGCTGATCGGCGGCGAAGTTCTTGCCGCCGAACAGCGGCTTGAGCTGGAAGCTGGCCGGTCCGGCCAGCTCGGTGCTCACCCCGCGATGGCGCTTGGACAGGCTGACCGTGTACTGCCCGGCCGGGGCCAGCGGACCGGCTGGCGGCGACTGCCAGGGCGCCGTGGTCGCCGGTGGACTGAGGTTGACCGGGTCCGGGGCGGCGTAGCGCAAATCCCAGGCCACCCGGTGGAAGCCCTTGCCCGTCGGCCCGCTGACCCGCGCCACCACCTGGCCCTGCGCATCACGCACGGTGAAGGTCAGACTGGGCGCTTCCTCGGCGTCCTCGGCACGCAGCGCATCCCAGCCCGGGTAGGGGGTGTCTTTGCCTTCCTTGGCCAGCTTCTGCTCGGCCTTCTGGCGCTGCTGCTGCGCGGTTTGCAGCGCTTCGGGCAGGTAGTAGGAAAACACCGCGCCGTGGGGCGGGTTCTCGGCCGCATAGCGATTGCCATAGTCGCCCAGCCCGCCCCAGCCGCGGCGGTCGTCGGGCAGATAGCGCCAGGCATCACGCACCGCGAACAAGGTCGCCTCGGCCGCCTTCAAGCTCCCCGCCGAGCTGCGCAGCGGACTGTAGTCATCGAGGATGTAGACCCCGCGGCCAAAGGTGCCGACCACCAGGTCGCCCTCGCGGCGCTGGATTTCCAGATCGCGCACCGCGATCGTCGGCAGACTGCTCAGCTCCTGCCAGCTGGCGCCGCCGTTGACGCTGAAGTGCAGACCGAACTCGGTGCCCACAAAGAGCAGATTGGGGTCGACGTGGTCTTCGACGATGGTGTGCGCCGAGCCGCGCTCGGGCAGGCCGCTGGTGATCAGCCGCCAGCTGTTGCCGCGGTCGCTGGTTTTGAGCACGTAGGGCTTGTGGTCGCCGCGCTTGTGATTATCGATCACCGCGTAGGCGACGTTGGCGTCGTGCGCGGAGGCAATCAGATCCTCGATCAGCGACATCTCCGGAACGTTGGCGAAGCGCTCGCCGCGGCGCCAGTTCTCGCCGCTGTCCTCACTGACGTGGATCAAGCCGTCGTCGGTGCCGACCAGCAACAGGCCTTCAGTGATCGGGCTCTCGGCGATGGCGATCAGCGCACCGTAGATCGAGGTGGAGGCGTTCTTGGCGATCGCATCGACGCTCCAGACCCGGCCCATCACTTCCAGCTGATTGCGATCGATCTGGCGGGTCAGGTCGGGACTGACTTCGCGCCAGCTGTCGCCGCGGTCATCGGAGCGCAGCAGTCGCTCGGCGCCCATGTACAGGCGTGAAGACGAGTGCGGGGAAATGATCAGCGGGGTGTTCCAGTTCCAGTTGTAGGCCAGCTGTCCGGGCGGCGCGACGGGGGCGATGGCGGTGCGCTCGCCGCTGGTCCGATCCACCCGCACCAAACCGCCGTGCTGATACTGGGCATAGACGGTGTTCGGGTCGGAGGGGTCCGATTGCGGCTTGAAGCCGTCGCCGAACTGGGCGATCCACCAGTCGGCGTTGGTGATGCCGTCGGTGTAGCGGGTACGCGCCGGCCCGCACTGGGTGTGGTTGTCCTGGGTGCCGGCGCAGACGTTGTAGAAGGGCACGTCGTTGTCGGCCGAGGCGCGATAGAACTGCACGGTGGGCAGATTGGTGACGTGGCGCCAGGTCTGGCCGCGATCCCAGGTTTCGAAGATGCCGCCGTCGCCGCCGATGTAGAAGTGGTCGCTGTTGTTGGGGTCTATCCACATCGCGTGATCGTCGACGTGGCGGTATTTGATGCTCAGCGGCGCGAAGTTCTTGCCGCCGTCCTCGGAAACCTGGGTGAAGGTGTCCATGGAATAGACCCGGTCGGCGTCGTTGGGGTCGATGATCAGCTCGTGGTAGTACTGCGCGCCGCCGGAGGCGTAGCCGGAGCGTTTCTCCCAGCTCTCGCCGAAATCGGTGCTGCGGTAGGTGCCGCGGCCCTTGGCGTCGGCCTCGACGATGGCGTAGAGCATGGTCGGCTGCGAAGGCGCGGCGCTGATGCCGATCTTGCCCAGATCGCCGCCGGGCAGGCCGCCGCTGATCTTGCGCCAGGTCTGGCCGCCGTCGGTGGTCTTGTGCACGCCGCTGCCCGGACCGCCGTTGATCAGGGTCCAGACGTGGCGGCGGCGCTGGTAGCTGCTGGCGACGATGGTGTCCGGATCGTCCGGGTGCAGGGCGAAGTCATAGATGCCGGTGTGCTCGTCGATGTCGAGGATGCGCTCCCAGTTCTCGCCGCCGTCATCGCTGCGGTACAGGCCGCGGTCGCCGCCGCTATTCCAAAGTGGACCGATGGCGGCAACAAAGACCACGTTGGCATCGGTGGGGTGGAAGCGGATCGCGCCGATATGGGCGGAGTCCTTCAGACCCATGTTCTGCCAGCTCTTGCCGCCGTCCAGGGAACGATAGACGCCATCACCAAAGCCTACGCTGCGCTGCGAGTTGTTCTCGCCGGTGCCGACCCATACGGTGTTCGGGTTGTGCGGGCTCAGTGCCACGACGCCCAGCGCATAGCTGCCCTGCTGGTCGAACAGCGGGGTCCAGGTGGTGCCGTTGTTGACCGTCTTCCACAGGCCGCCGCTGGCCATCGCCACATAATGGATCTGCGGCTGCCCGGGGTGGAAAGCGAAATCAGCGACCCGCCCAGAGGTCAACGCCGGTCCGATGGAGCGCAGCGGTATGGAGGCCAGTGGATGACCTTCGCCGTCCTCAGCCGCAGTCGCCGGCGTTGCGCCGAGCAGTCCAACAATCAGCGCAAGCGCCGCCAGAACAGTAGCCTTCATTACCCATCCCCATTGATGACTTCGGCGCGCAGTCTAGCCCGAGTCAGGTCCAGCCTGAATGTGTCATGAGTCTGCGTCGCGAACTCGGTGTGGCCACAACTTCACTGAAGGTTCGCGCGCTTTTGACTGGGCCTTCGCCGCGCGGGTGCTTCCATCCGCAGCACTGTCCACCGACGCCGAGTACCCGATGCGCAAACTGATCGCCCTGCTGGCAATTCCCGTGCTGCTCTCGGCCTGCGCCATAGGCGGGGCTCCGCGTGCCGATCTGCCGCCATTGCAGCGAGTTGACAGCATCGACACCGAGCGCTTTGCCGGCAACTGGTATGTGATCGCCAACATCCCCTATGCCGCCGAGCGCGGCCGGGTGGCCGGTCGGGTGCTGTATCGATCCCGCGAGGATGGCCGCTTCGACGATCTCTACTATTCCCGCGAGGGAAACTTCGATGCGCCGGAGGAGGTTCTGGAAGGGATCGCCTGGGTGCTGGATCCACCGCGCAATACCCGCTGGCGCAGCCGCTTCTATTGGCCGATAGTGTTTGATTTCGACGTGCTTTATGTCGATCCGGACTATCGCTATCTGGTTTACGGACATCCGTCTCGCGACTACGCCTGGATCATGGCGCGTGAGCCGCTCGTCGATCAGGATCGCTACGAGGCGCTATTGGGGGAACTCAGCGCGCAGGGATTTGCCGCCGAGCGGGTACTCAAGGTGCCGCAGTTCGCCGAGCAGCTCGGCAAACCCGGATTCCAGTAGGCGATAGGCGCCGCCGACTTCAGGCGGCGTTCTCGACCGCGTGCTCGCGGGTGCCCAGGTTGGCGTCGCAGCTGGGGCAATGGACTTGGGGCACGCCCATCAGCTTGACGATGTCGAAATCCTCCATAACGCCGCGCCAGCCGCAGGCCGGGCACTGAAGGTCATTGTTTGCGTCAATCTGATCCATGCTCAAGCCTCTCTCCCCCGATCGAAACCCATCACTCTTGTAACAGATTGATGTGGGTCGTCGCGGCGGCGGCGGCTGAGCGGTGTAGAACCGCGTACAAGCGGCGCTGTTGGGGCATTTGTTGAGGGCCCAGGGCACAGGGCCCAGGGCACAGGGCCCAGGGCACAGGGCCCAGGGCACAGGGCCCAGTAAAGCAACATTCTGCGCGCTCTTGACCTTCTGGGCCCTGGGCCCTGAGCCCTGTGCCCTTCTCCGATACGTCCAAGAAGCGGATGGGCTGGCATACGCCGCCGCGAGACATGGGCCGCGCGCCCCCATCAATTCTTCAGCTTCGCCACCGCCCTGGCCAATCCCTCCGGGGTCAGCGGATACATGCGTTCGCCGACCATCTGCCGGATGTGTTTGACCGTGCTCACGTAGTCCCACTCGCGCTCAGGCAGCGGGTTGAGCCAGGCGACCCGGCGCCAGGTCTCGAACAGCTTGGCCAGCCAGGCTTCGCCGGAGCCGGCGTTGTGGTGGTCGATGGCGCCGCCTTCGGAAACCAGCTCGTAAGGACTCATCGCCGCGTCGCCAACAATGATCAACCGCCAGTCGCTGTTGTAGCGATGCAGTAGCTCGGCCGTTGGCACCGCGTCGCGGCCGCGTAGCTCATCGTGCTTCCAGACCCGGTCGTAGACGCAGTTGTGGAAATAGTAGGGCTCCAAGTGCTTGAACTCGGCGCGGGCTGCACTGAACAGCGTTTCGGAGAGGCGGATGTGCGGGTCCATGGAGCCGCCGATATCCAGCAGCAGCAGCACCTTGATCGCGTTCTTGCGCTCCGGGCGGAAGGCCAATTCCAGCCAGCCGGCGTTGCGGGCGGTGCCGCGCACGGTGTCGTCGATGTCCAGCACTTCCGGCGCGCCCTGGCGGGCAAAGCGGCGCAGCTTGCGCAGGGCCAGGCGGAAGTTGCGCGTGCCCAATTCGCGACGGTCGTCCAGATCAGCATATTCGCGGCGCTCCCAGACCTTGGTCGCGCGCCCCTTGCCGCCGGCGCCGCCGATGCGCACCCCCATCGGGTTGTAACCGCCGTGACCAAAAGGCGAGGTGCCGCCGGTGCCGATCCAGCGGTTGCCGCCGTCGTGGCGCTCGGTCTGCTCGGCCAGGCGCTGACGCAGGGTCTCCATCAGCTCTTCCAGACTGCCCATGGCCTCGAGCTGGGCCATCTCCTCCGCACTGAAGTCGCGGCGCAGCCCGTCTCGCAGCCATTCCTCATTCAATCCCGCCAGCAGTTCGCCGCCCACCGCCGAGACCCCGTCCAGCCACTGCTTGAAGGCCTGATCAAAGCGGTCGTAGTGGGTCTCGTCCTTGACCAGACAGGTGCGCGCCAGGGTATGAAAGCGCTCCACATCGGCCTCGGCCAGCCCGGCCTTGAGCGCGCCGAGCAGGGTCAGGTATTCGCCGACGCCTATCGGCAGGCCGCTGCCGCGCAGGTGGAGGAGGAAGCGGGGCAACATTGCTTTAGAGGGCCCAGGATCCAGGGCCCAGGGCCCAGCGTTGCTTCGTTGTGGCTTTTCTGGGCCCTGGGCCCTGTGCCCTGGGCCCTCGATCAGGAGCCATCGCTACGCTCCTCGGCGCGACAGGAAGGCCAACTTCTCAAACAGCTGCACGTCCTGCTCGTTCTTGAGTAAGGCGCCGTACAGCGGCGGAATCAGCTTGCGTTGGTTCTTTTCGCGCAACACCTCGGTGGGTACGTCTTCGGCGAGTAGCAGCTTGAGCCAGTCGAGCAGTTCGGAGGTGCTGGGGCGCTTCTTCAATCCGGGCACTTCACGCAGTTGGAAGAAGCTGGTCAGCGCTTCGCTGAGCAGGTCCTTCTTCAGATTCGGATAGTGCACCTCGACGATGGCCTTCAGCGTGGCCTCGTCGGGGAAGCGGATGTAGTGGAAGAAGCAGCGGCGCAGGAAGGCGTCAGGCAGCTCCTTTTCGTTGTTGGAGGTGATGATCACGATCGGCCGGTGCTTGGCGGTGATGGTCTGTCCGGTCTCATAGACGTGGAAGTCCATCCGGTCAAGCTCGCGCAGCAGATCGTTGGGGAATTCGATATCGGCCTTGTCCACCTCGTCGATCAGCAGCACCGAGCGGGCCTCGGTGGTGAAGGCCTCCCAGAGCTTGCCGGGGCGGATGTAGCGGGCGATTTCCGCCGCGCCCGGATCGCCCAGCTGCGCATCGCGCAGTCGCGCCACCGCGTCGTACTCGTACAACCCCTGCTGCGCCTTGGTGGTGCTCTTGATGTGCCATTCCACCATCGGCGCGTCCAGCGCGCTGGCCACCTCCATCGCCAGCTGGGTCTTGCCGGTGCCCGGTTCACCCTTGACCAGCAGCGGTCGTTGCAGGGTGATGGCGGCGTTGACCGCCAGCATCAAATCGGAATCGGCGACGTAGCGGTCGGTGCCGGAGAAGCGCATGAAAATACTCGCGTTTGTCCTCAGAACAGGCAAAGATACAACGATACGCTGGCGTATGGGCGATCGCAGTGGTCAGACACATGGGAGCGATGATGCGGGCCTGGACCTTGGGCTGGTTGTTCTTCCTCAGCACATCAGTGCGAGGCGCAGAAGGCGATGTGCCGCGGTTGTTGACCTTTGTCGACAACGTTGCCGAAACCGCCGGAATCGGATTGCTGCGCGACACCCCGCTACCAGATGGGGAGCAGGAGCTGCGCGTGTGGACCGGTTTCGGCGTCGTCGTGCCGAAGTCGATGGTGCGGATTCGGGTCAGTGCGGTTGGCAAGGTCTCCGGGCAGGTCTTTCTGCATCACCGCGCCGACCTTGAGTTCGCCTCCGCCCAGCGCGATGCAGCGTTTCAAAGATGGCAGATGGGTACATGCCGTACACGTTTGGTTGGTGCCGAATCGGTGGTCTGCGAAACACAAACTGTTGGGCGACCGCGGTGGTTGGCCACCTATCGTCGATTGTTGAGGCTGGGTGTCCTCGACTTGCCGGACCAATCGGTGCTACCCAAACCCACCCTGGATATGAGTGATGGCTGGGCGCTGGTCGTCGAAGTTCGTCGCGGTGCGGAATATCGTGCTTATCAGTACAGCAACCCAGCTCTGATACCCGCGCCGGAGGCGCAAGCCGCTGAGCAGATCGGAATCGAGATCAGCCGGCTGGTTGGCCGCGTCATCCGCAACTGAGATAGGCGTGGTTCGGATGAACCGTGAACGAGCGCAATACTGATACCGTATCGATCATGGAAGACTCAACCGACAAGACCGCATCGGATCGCCCCAGCAAGCGCCTGCACGTACGCCAGGCCCAGCTGGAAGACATCACCGCCGTCATCGCCGTGGTGCGCAAGGCCTATCCGGGCATGCTGCCCTACGGCCGTGGCCAGCTCACCGGGGTGATCTCGCGCTTTCCGCAGGGCCAGTTCGTGGTCGAGTACAACGGCAAGGTGGTGGGATTCTCAGCCTCCTTCCGGATCTCCGCCGCGCTGGCCGAGCGGGTCCACACCTGGCACGACATCACCGGCAGCGGCTACGGCTCCAGGCACGATCCTGAAGGCGAATACCTGTATGGGATGGAAGTCTGCGTCGATCCGGAGGTGCGCCGTTTGCGACTGGGTGCGCGCCTCTACCAGGCGCGGCGTCGACTGGTGGAATCGGCCAACCTCAAAGGGATCATCTTCGGAGGCCGGATCCCGTCGATGATCCGGCGAGCGAAGAAGTTCGGCGGGCCGCAAGCCTATCTGGACGCGGTGGCCAACGGTCAGGTGCGCGATCAGGTGGTGACTTTCCAGATGCGCAACGGCTTCGAGGTGCTCGGCCTGCTGCCCAACTATCTGCCTGACGACAAGGACTCGATGGGCTATGCCGCGCACATGCGCTGGCGCAATCCGCGCTACGTGGCCAGCGTGGCCGAGAACCGCCCGGGCGAGCGCACCACCGACCGGGTGCGGGTGGTGGCGGTGCAGTTCCAGCAGCGCCGGGTGCGCTCCTTTGCCGAGTTCGCCGAGAACATCACCTACTTTGTCGACACGGTGGGCAGCTACCGCGCAGACTTTGTTTGCTTCCCGGAGCTGATGCAGCTGCAGCTGCTGTCCATGCACGACTCCAAGCTCAGCCCGTCCGAGGCCATCGACGCGCTGACCACCTACACGCCGCAGCTGGACGAGCTGTTCAGCTCCTTGGCGATGCGTTTCAACGTCAACATCATTGGCGGCACCTACCCGGTGCGTCAGGCCGATGGGCGGGTGCTCAACGAGGCCTTCGTATACCTGCGCGACGGCGGCATCCATCGCCGCGCCAAAATCCATCCGACCCCGTCCGAAGCAGACTGGTGGAAGGTGGAAGGCGGTGACTCGGCCAGCATCATTCAGACCGACTGCGGGCCCATCGGGGTGATGATCTGCTACGACAGCGAGTTTCCGGAGCTGTCGCGCTATCTGATTGATCAGGGCGCGCTGATGCTCTTTGTGCCTTTTTGCACCGACGAGCGGCAAAGCTATATGCGGGTGCGCCACAGCTGTCAGGCCAGAGCGATTGAGAACCAGTGCTATGTGGCGATGGCCGGGACCACCGGCAATCTGCCGAACGTCTACAACATGGACATCCAGTATGCGCAGAGCTGCATCTTGACGCCCTGTGACTTCGCCTTCGCCCGCGACGGTGTCGCCGCCGACACCACGCCGAACGTGGAGTCGGTGGCGATTGCGGACTTGAGCCTGTCGGCGCTGCGCGAATCACGCCAGAGCGGCACCGTGCGCAACCTGGACAACCGGCGATTGGATCTCTACCAGGTGCGTTGGGTGGGCAAATAGGGCGGCGTACCAGCGCCGCCCCTGATCGATCAGGCGTTGCTTGCCATTCTCTTGCGATTGCGCTGCCGCGGGTGACCGTGCGGCGCCCGGGGGCTGCCCGCCGGACGCGCCTTGCGCTGCGCCTGCGGGCGTGAACCGCCCGGCTGCGGGCGCCGACCGCCGCCGTTGGCCTTCTTGCCGCGGGCGTTGATATCCAGCGGCACGCTGGGCTCGAACCCGGCCAGCACGTCGATCTGCAGGCTCTGCGGCAGCAGCCGTTGGATGGCGCGCAGCTGATCGACCTCATCCTGACAGACCAGGCTCACCGCCAGGCCGCTGGCGCCATTGCGCCCGGTGCGACCGATGCGGTGCACATAGTCCTCGGCCACCATCGGCAGATCGTGATTGATCACCATCGGCAGTTGGTCGATGTCCAGTCCGCGGGCGGCGATGTCGGTGGCCACCAGCACGGTGATCCGACCGCTCTTGAAGTCGGCCAGCGCGCGAGTGCGGGCGTTCTGGCTCTTGTTGCCATGGATCGCGGCTGCCTTCAGTCCGGATTTGCTCAGCCAGCGCACCAGCTTGTCCGAACCGTGCTTGGTGCGGGCAAAGACCAGGGTCTGGCGACGGCTGTCGGCGGCGAGCAGATGCAGCAAGGCATCCTTCTTCGCGCTCGCCTCCACCGGGTGCACGCAGTGGCTGACGCTGCTGGCTGTGGCGTTGCGCGAGGCGATCTGCAGCTGTTGCGGATCGCGCAGGAAGGACTGCGCCAGCTGGCGGATCTCCTCGGCGAATGTGGCTGAGAACATCAGGCTTTGGCGGTCGGCAGGCAGCTGGCCGAGGATCTTCTTCAGCGCCGGCAGAAAGCCCATGTCGAGCATCCGGTCGGCTTCGTCCAGGACCAGCACTTCGACCTGCGCCAGGCTCACATTGCCTTGCTGCAGATGATCGATGAGCCGGCCCGGGGTGGCAACCAGAATGTCCAGGCCACCGCGCAGCGCGGCGGTCTGCGGGTTGATGTTGACCCCGCCGAAGACCTGCGCTGTACGCAAACCAAGATGGCGACCGTAGGCCTTGATGCTGTCGTGCACCTGGGCGGCCAGTTCGCGCGTGGGGGTGAGGATTAGCGCGCGCACCTGGCGCGGCTGCCGGCGACCGTTGCCGGTGGCCAAGCGGTGTAGCAGCGGCAGCGAGAAGGCCGCCGTCTTGCCGGTGCCAGTTTGCGAACCGGCAAGCAGATCGTGTCCGTCGAGGATCAGCGGTATCGCCTGCGCCTGCACCGGGGTGGGATTGTTGTAGCCCTGTTCGGCGAGCGCGCGCAGCAGCGCGGGCGCCAGCCCGAAGGTGGAAAAGTCCATTAGGATGTTGCTCCTGGAGTCAGCGAGTCGCTGCTGCGCTTGGCGTCAGCTAAGTATCGATCGCTGGTCTCGTGCTGCGTTCCCGTGTACCGCGCAGCCTAAGAATGATGTCGGCTGGTGCGCAACACGCGCACCGGTTAAAGCCGGCTGCCGCTGCCGCGCTCAAGCGGAGTTAAGGATGCGCGCTGGAAGAACCAGCGGCAGTGCTCCCGAAAGGGAAATCGAGCGCGAAAGCGGTCAGCGGGCGCGATGGTAGTGCATTGCGGCTGAATGCACCATCGAAAAAATGCCGCCAGTCCTGGGGCGTTCAGCTTACAATGGCGGGCTTACTCGAGTTTCCAGTTTGCCCATGAGCCATATCGAAGGTCACCTACGCGCCCCGGACTGCGAAATCGTCATTGCCGCGACCCGTTTCAACGAGCTGATCGTCAATCCGCTGATCGACGGCGCTCGCGACGCGCTGATTCGACATGGCGTCGATCCTGCTCGGATCACGGCGGTGCGCTGCCCCGGCGCCTTCGAGCTGCCGTTGACCTGCCAGAGCCTGGCCCGCAGCGGTCGCTACGCCGGCATTGTGGCTCTGGGCTGCGTGATCCGCGGCGCCACCGCGCATTTCGAGTACGTTTCCGGTGCCGCCGCGCAGGGGCTGGTGCGGGTGTCGATGGATACGGCCATTCCGGTCGCCTTCGGCGTACTCACCGTCGATACCCTGGACCAGGCCTTCGAACGCGCCGGTAGCAAGGCCGGCAACAAGGGTGCCGAGGCCGCTTTGGCATTGCTGGAGCAGATCGATTTGCAGCGCCAGATCGCGGGGGTGCAGGGTGAGTAAGCAGCACCACTCCGCTTTTGCCAATCGCGCGCGGGCCCGGCGCCGGGCCATGCAGGCGCTGTATCAGTGGCAGATCAACGATCAGCCCATGTCCCGTATCGTTGCTCAGTTCGAAGAAGAGCAGGACATGAGCATTGTCGACCGTGACTATTTCGAGGACCTGCTGCTCGGCGTCGAGAAACATCTGGAAGAGCTCGACGCCGGCCTGGCCGAGCGACTGGACCGGCCGATGGAGCAGGTCGACATGATCGAGCGCGCCTGCCTGCGGCTGGCCGCCTACGAGCTCAAGCACCGCCTCGATGTGCCCTACCAGGTAATCCTCAACGAGGCTATCGATCTGGCCCGTGATTTCGGCACCCAGGGCGGTTCCGGCTACGTCAACGGCGTGCTGGACCAGCTGGCGTCGGCCTGGCGACAGGCGGAGAAGGCCACGGGCAAAGCGGCGGGCTGAGCGCTCGGCAGCGCTGGTCGTCGCTGATGTCCGAATTCGACCTCATCGCGCGATTGCAGTCTGCGCTAGGGCGCGGGCGCAAGGATTGCGTGGTCGGCATCGGCGACGACGCCGCGGTCATCGATGTGAACGGCACGCGGCTGGCCAGTGCCGTCGACACGATGGTCGAAGGGGTGCATTTCTTGCCGGGAACCTCGGCCGCGGATCTGGGCTGGAAAGCCCTGGCGGTGAACCTGAGCGATCTGGCCGCGATGGGCGCTACGCCGCAGTGGGCGCTGCTGGCGCTGAGCGGACCGCAGCTGAGTGCCGACTGGATTGATCAGTTCACGGCCGGCTGGAATGCGCTGGCCGAGCCGCATCGAGTGCAGCTGATCGGCGGCGACACCTGCCGGGGGCCGGCGTTGAGCATCAGTGTGACCGTGATCGGCCGACTCGGCGCGAACGCGCTGCTGCGCAGCGGCGCGCAGATTGGCGACGACTTGTACCTCAGCGGCAGCGTCGGCGATGCCGCTGCCGGTCTGGCCTTGCTACAGGAGAAGATCCCCGGCGCCGGTAGCGAGGCGCAGCGCCAGGCGCTGCGGACGCGCCTGCATCGACCGCAGCCGCGCTGTGCCCTGGGCGTTGCATTGTCCGCAAAGGCCAGCGCCGCCATCGACGTCTCCGACGGATTGCTCGCCGACGCGGGCCATCTGCTTCGCGCCAGCGGCTGTGCGGCGACCCTGGAACTGGACCAGTTGCCGGTGTCCTCCGCGCTGGCGGCGGTGGTCGCCGCTGATCAGCAGCGACGGCAGTACATGCTCAATGGCGGCGATGACTACGAACTGCTGTACTGCGCCGCGCCGGCGGCGCGTGATGCGATCGCAAGCATTGCCGCCGAGACCGCCACGCCGGTCCAGCGCATTGGCCGCGTCCACGAAGGCCCCCCCGGCATGCTGTACGCTGACGGCCAGCCGCTGCAGGCCAAGGGTTGGGATCACTTTCGATGAGCAAGATGGGGAGTAGGGCCCAGGGCCCAGAAAGGCATGCCGTGCGTCGCCCGGACCGTCGTGAGGGCAAAGCAATGACGCGACTGCGCAGCGACGGTCATCCATAGTGCGTTCACGCGGCGATGTGCGGCGGGTGATGCGCGATCCGGCGGGCTGGCTGGCCAGCGGCCTGGGCGTCGGTCTGATTCGCTGGGCCCCTGGCACTTTCGGTTCGGCGCTGGCGGTGCTGCTGTGGCTGCCGCTGGTCAGTCTGGATTGGACCATACAGCTGGCGATCGTCGTCGCCTGCACGGTTATCAGCGGCTGGTCAGCCGGCCGCGCCGAGCGGCTGTCGGCGGTGCATGATCCGGGCTGGATTGTGATCGACGAGATCGCCGGGCAGTGGCTGACCCTGCTGCTGCTGACTCAGCTTAGCGAGGCGATGGGTATCGGCTCCGGCGTCGACGATCTGCAGCATCTGGCCTTCGGCTTTCTGTGTTTCCGCATCTTTGATGTGCTCAAACCCTGGCCGATCCGCTGGGTGGACCGTCACGTCGCCGGCGGCTGGGGCACCACCTGGGATGACCTGCTCGCCGGCCTGCTGGCCGCGCCGACCGCGCTGCTGTTGGAGTGGGGGCTCGATCGGCTGATTGGATAGGCTCAGTTGGGGCAGCGGCTGCCCCTGATCGCGCTCAATCGTTTGCGTTCGCGCTCCAGCTTGTTGGCATCGCCGGCACCGCGGCGGATCTGCGCGTTGACGAAGGCCAACTGCTCGCGATAGTGGGCGCAGGCTTCGCTGTTCGGCACCTCCTCGCATTCGTCTTCCACCCACACCCGGGCTTCCGGCGACAGGGTGCCGCCGGGCGGTAGCGGCGGCGGCTGATCCAGCGCATACAGCGGCACGTTGTGACGCTTCGGATTAAGACTTGCCGAGTAATAGCGGCTGCCGTCGTAGCGGGTGCAGCGATAGGCTACGGTAGGTCGCGGCGCGGCGCTGCGCGAGGGCGGCGGGGGCGGGTTGGTCGGAGCCGGGCTGGGACTGTCCGCGCTTGCCGCCGTCGGCTCTTTGGCCGGTTTAGGCACCACCTTGGGCGGCGGGTCGGGAACGATGCGCTTGATCAGCTCACCGCGTTTGCAGGGCGTTTCCTGATAGGAGGTGACGCCGTTGGCCGCCTTGCACTTGTAGACCACCTGCGCGGTCGCCGGCGCCGCGGCCACCAGCCACAACGCCAGCGCCAAGCCTGACGCCAGCCCGTATCGCTTATTCCTTGGCTGACTCGTCGCCATAAATCGCTACTTCCAGGTTGCCCTCGGCGTCGATCCACCCACGATACATGCCGGCGGTATTGAAGCTTTGAGCGAATTCACCGTTTGCTCCCAATACGATGACTCCGCCGGTGCCGCCAAGTTCCGTCAGCTCGGTGCCAATGACCTGGTCAGCGGCCGCGGTTATGGAGGCGCCCTGGAAGGCCACCCGGTTGCACAAACGCTGGGCCAGACCGAGACGGATGAAATACTCGCCGTGGCCGGTGGCCGAAACGGCGCAGTCGGCATCGGCCCAGGTGCCGGCGCCGATGATCGGTGAGTCACCGATGCGGCCCCAGCGCTTGCCGGTCATCCCGCCAGTGGAGGTGCCGGCGGCCAGCCCGCCGGACTGGTCCCTGGCCACCGCGCCTACAGTGCCATAAAGGTAGCCCGCAGCGAGCGCTCCGCTGCGAACCGCCGCGCTGGTGTCGCCGTCGCTGCGCGCCTTCCACTCCTCGTATTGCTGCTGTCGGTAGGGCGTATCGAACCAGCTGTTATCAACCTGTTCCAACTTGCGTTCGCGGGCAAACTGATCGGCCCCCTCGCCGCTCAGCAGCACGTGCGGCGAGGCATTCATCACCGCCTGCGCGGCCAGGATTGGGCTGCGCACAGTACGCATGCCGGCCACCGCGCCGGCGGCGCTGTCGCGACTGCGCATCAGCGAGGCGTCCAGCTGATGACCGCCTTCGGCATCGTAGACCGCGCCCTTGCCGGCGTTGAAATGGGCTGACTCCTCCAGCACTCGAATGCTGCTGATCACCGCCGCCTCGGCGCTACCGCCGCTGGCCAGCACCTGTAGTCCTTCACGCAGAGCCAGGCTTAGCGTGCTGCGGATCTCTGCTTCGGCTTCAGCCGACATCTGATCGCGCAGCAGGGTGCCAGCGCCGCCGTGGATGAGCAGCACTGGTTCGGCAGATTGTTCGGCCATCACCGCGCCGCTCCAGGCCGCCAGCGCCAGTGCGCAAGCTAGCCAGTTGGCCGAACGGCGGTACGGCCGCCGGCGCGACCTCGTAGACGGGTTAGTGCAGGCGGTGGCTGCGGGGCTGATGGTCATCGCGCTGTTCCTCCCAGTACTGGCGCAGCTCGATCAGACTAGCGGGCAGGCGCTGAATCAATCGTTCACGCTGGAAATCGTCAATGGCTAGCGGCTGCTCCAGGCAGCGGGTGAATGGGTCGCAGCTTACCCCAAGCGATTGCAGCAGGCTCGCTGCCTCGCGGACTCCCGGCTCGCTGCGCAGCGCCGCGGTCCACGGTTGATCGAGCAGATCCACGCCAGCGGCAAAGCCCACGCACCAGCCGTCCGGATCCAGATCCGAGTCGCCGTCGTCGTGGTGGTGTTCCATCAGTACCGGCTCATAGCTGTAGTGGTCCAGGGCGTAATCGATTGCCTCGCGCAGGGTCAGCAGCAGCTCGATCAAGCGGTCCAGGTCAGCGTGATGGATCGCTCTGGGATCGCGTCCCAGGGCCAGCGGCAGCCACTGATCCGGGCCGATCTGACCCGGGCCGGCGGCGAGCGCGCTGAGTAAGCCGTGGACCCCATCCAGACCCAGATTCTCGTCCGCCACCACGCTGGACAGCAGCGCGTCCAGCTCATCGAAGTCGTGGTTGTCGAGTAGCTTGCTGCTCACCCCAGGCGTACCCAGGCCGGGGCGTGATCGGAGGGGCGCTCCCAGCCGCGCGGTTCGCGGTCGATGCCGCTCTCGGTTACCTTACCGAGCAGCGCCTGGGAAAGCAGGATCAGATCGATGCGCAGGCCGCGATTGCGACGGAATCCGCCCATCCGATAGTCCCACCAGGAGAAGCTCTGCTGCTCGGGTTGATGATGGCGGAAGCTGTCGGTCAGACCCAGCGCGCAGATCTGCTGCAGCGCCTCTCGCTCAGGCTCGGAGCAGAGGATCTCGCCGGCCCAGGCCTGCGGGTCATGGACATCGATGTCGGCCGGAGTGATGTTGAAATCGCCCATCACCACCAGCTTGGGGTGCCGCGCCAGCTCGTCCTGCAACCAATCGCGCAGCATGCTCAGCCAATGCAGCTTGTAGTCGAACTTCTCGCTGCCCACCGCCTGACCGTTGACCACGTAGAGATTGATCACCCGCAGATCGCCGTAGGTCGCGGCGATCACGCGACGCTGCGGGTCCTCCAGCCCCGGAATGTCCTTGACCACCTCCCGCGCCGGTTCGCGGGCAATCAGGGCCACGCCGTTGTAGGTCTTCTGCCCGGACCAGACCGACTGATAGCCCAATGCCTCGATGGCCTCGGACGGATAGCTGGCGTCATCGAGCTTGAGCTCCTGCAGGCCGAGGATGTCCGGCTGCGCCGTTTGCAGCCACTGCTCCACGTGCGGCAGACGCACCTTGAGTGAATTCACATTCCAGCTGGCCAGGCGCACTACGCTCAGCCCTCCGCTGGCGGCGCCGGGTTGCGCGCTTGCCACTTGGACAGGGCCCGAACCACGCTCAGCGCTTCGGTCAGCGGGTAGTCATCGCCCGGTCCCCGGACATCGCCATTATTTTCCTCGGCGACCTCGCTGCCCTCCAGCTCACCGCGCAGATGGCCGGGCAGATCCGCCTCGCTGATCCGCCGCGCGCTGCTGGCGCGACGCTTGAAGTCGGCCTCGGCCAGGACCACGTCCGGATCGATGCCCAGAGCCTGGATGGAGCGCCCGTTGGGGGTGTAGTAGCGGGCGGTGGTGATCTTCAGCGCCTCGCCGTTCTCCAGCGGCATGATCGACTGCACCGAGCCCTTGCCGAAGGTGCGCTGACCCATGATCAGCGCGCGTTCGGTGTCCTGCAGCGCCCCGGCGACGATCTCCGCAGCCGATGCGGTGCCGGCATCGACCAGCACCACCAGCGGCGCGCCATTGAGCAGGTCATCGGGACCGGCGCTGAGCTGGGCCTGGGTGTGGCGAGCCCGACCGCGGGTGCTGACCACCTGGCCGCCGTCCATGAATACATCGCTGACTTCCACCGCAGCGGTAAGCAACCCACCGGGATTGCTGCGCAGATCAAGCACCAGACCGAGCAGACCGCCGCTTTGTTTCTGTAGCCGTTTGACCGCCGCGGCGGTGTCGCCACCGGATTCGTCCTGGAACTGGCTGACCCGGATGTAGCCGATCTTCGGATCCAGCAGACGGCTGCGCACGCTGGTGACCTTGATCACCTCACGGGTCAGCTCCACCCGGAACGGGTCGCTGCCCTCGCGGAACACGCTCAGTTTCACCGTGCTGCCGGGGCGGCCGCGCATCGCGTCCACCGCTTCGCTGGTGGCATCGACGTCGACAGGAATGCCGTCGATCTCGACGATGACATCGCCGCTGCGCAGGCCGGCCCGCGCTGCCGGGGTGTCATCAATGGGCGAGATCACGGTCAGCTTGCCGTCCATCAGCTGAACTTCCAGGCCCAGGCCGCCGTAGCTGCCGCTGGCGTCGTCCTGCAGCGCGAACAGCTGATCGTTGTCCAGATACTCGCTGTGCGGGTCCAAGTCGGCCAACAAGCCGCGGATCGCGGCCTTCATCAGCTCTTTGCTCGCCACCGGCTCCACATAGGAGCGGCGCACTTCGTTGTAGACCGCCGCGAAGGCGCGCAGGTCGGCCAGATCAACCAGATCATCGTCGGCGCTGGGCTGTACCTCGGCGTCGGTAGCCGGGGCCGAGTCGGCTGCGGCAGTAGCGTCGGCCGCCGGTGCAGCCTCCTCGGTCGGTTCGGCAGCTGCGGCGTGAAAGGCGAAGGCGGCCAGCAGCGCGGCGCTCAGCAATCGAAAGCATGGGTGCATAGGGTGGGTGCGGTTAGCGGCGAGAAGGCAAGTATAGGTCTGTAGGCGTGTATTGGTTGTCTCAATCCACGCGCACTTCCATCCAAAGCGGCGACGACACTGACAATGCGGCGCCGAATCCTTAGACTTCGCCTGACGGCTGCTGCACGGCGCCGACCCGGCGGCGACCAGGTCAGCGTCAACACAGTCAAGTACAAGGAGGCGTAGCGGTGCTGCGCTGAGCTAACGCCGCGGCGCGGCTGCGGCGCACCCTGGCCCGCCTCCCCCGACCAGTCCAAGGAAATCTCATGTCCAACAAGTATCCCCCCTACATCTGGCAGAACGGCGAAATGAAGGCCTGGGCCGATGGCACCACCCACGTCATGGCCCACGCGCTGCACTACGGTTCCAGCGTCTTTGAAGGGATCCGTGCCTATGCCACCGCCGATGGTCCGCGGATACTCAAGCTCACCGAACATCTGGAGCGGCTATACGTGTCCGCGCGCATGTATGACATGACCATTCCCTACAGCATGGCCGAGCTGCGCAATGCCTGCTTCGATCTGCTCGACAAAAACGAGCTCGGCGCTGCCTATCTGCGCCCGATCGCCTTCCGCGGCCTGGGTGCCTTCGGTCTGGGTGCGGACAACCCGGTTGAAACCGCCATCGGCGCCTGGGAATGGGGTCCGTATCTCGGCGCTGACGCGGTGAAAAATGGCGTGTCGGCCTGCGTGTCCAGCTGGCGTCGGCTGGCCCCGAACACCATTCCCACCCTGGCCAAAGCCGGCGGCAACTACCTGTCCAGCATCCTGATCTCGCGCGAAGCGCGGGCCCGCGGTTGTGCCGAGGGCATCGGTTTGGGCGTGGACGGCAATATCTCCGAGGGTGCCGGCGAGAACATGTTCCTGATCATCGGCGGCAAGGTGATCACCCCGCCGATGACCGCCTCCATCCTGCTCGGCATCACTCGCGGGATGGCCATCGAGATGGCTCGCGAAGCCGGCTACGAGGTGATTGAGCAGGCGCTACCGCGCGAGGCGCTGTACATCGCCGATGAGATCTTCATGACCGGCACCGCCGCCGAAGTGACCCCGGTGGTCCAGGTCGACGGCAAGGCGGTCGGCGACGGCAAGCCCGGCCCGGTGACGCGCGCGGTGCAGGAGCACTTCTTTGGGGTACTCGAAGGCCGGCGGCCGGATAGCAAGGGGTGGTTGGAGAGTCGCTGAGGGCGCAGGGAATAGGGCCCAGGGCCCAGAGGCGCACCGACGAAGCACTCCTTGGGCCCTGGGCACTCCTTCACGATCGCTGATTCAGGGCCCAGAACTGCCTCGGGCTCGCGGGGCTCTGCTCTCGCTTTTGACTTTCTGGGCCCTGTGCCCTGAGCCCTGGGCCCTCGTAGCACTAGGCCCTGGGCCCTGTGCCCTCCCTCACAAAGGCAGCCGCAGCCGAAACACGGCGCCGCCGTCGGCGCCGTTTTCGGCCCGGATCTGCCCGCCGTGCTCCTCAACGATGCGCTTGACGATGGCCAGACCCAGCCCGGAGCCCTTGGCCTTGCTGGTGACATAGGGCTCGAACAGGCGTTCGCGGACGTTATCGGCAATGCCGGGGCCGTTGTCGGCGATGCGTAGTTCCATGAAGCTGCGGCTGCCTTCGGCGATAGCCTCGGCGTCGATGCGCACGCGCAGGGCGGCGCTGTCTTCGGCGGCTTCGCTGGCGTTCTTGAGCAGGTTGTGCAGCAGCTGTCGTAAGCGGCCGCTATCGACTCGGATCGGCGGCAGCTCCGGCAGGTCGACGTCGATTTGCATCCGTTGCTCACCGCGATAGAGCTCCACCACGTCCAGCACGATGGGCTCCAGCGGCTGCGCTTTGAGATCTAGTCGCGGCGCCCGTGAGTAGTCGCTGAAGGCGTTGACCATCGACTTCAGCGCGTCCACCTGCGCCACGATGGTGTTGGTGGCCCGGTCCAGCACCTGGCCGTCTTCCGGACCCAGCCGACTCAGATAGCGGTGCCGCAGTCGCTCGGCGGCCAGCTGAATGGGGGTCAAAGGATTCTTGATCTCGTGGGCCAGGCGCCGTGCCACCTCGCCCCAGGCGCTTTCGCGCTGCTGCCGGCTGGCCTCGTTCTGGTCTTCGAATACCGCCACCAGACCGGCGTCGTCTGGCAAACGAGTGGCCCGCAACAGCAGTCGGCGGCTCTCGCTAAGCGCGATTTCCTGGCGCCATTCCTGCGCCGCCGACGCGTAGCCGCTGTCGATGGCCGCGGTCAGGGGCTGCAGGCTGGGCAGCGCTACGCCCAGTTGTGCGGTGGTCTGACCAATCACCGTGCTCAAGTCCACTTCGAGCAACTCCTGGGCCGCGCCATTGCAGACCAGCAGATGCAGATCGCCATCGAAGGTGATCACCCCCGAGCTAATGCGCTCGATCACGGTGGCCAAGAACGCGCGCTCGGACTCCAGCGCTTCCTGGGTGCGCTTGACTCGGGTGTCGGCTTCAGCCAACCGGTTGGTCATCCGATTGAACGAGCGCGCCAACGCGGAGAGTTCATCGTCGCCGGCAACGGGCAGCTGCACCGCCAGATCGCCCTCGGCCACAGCCTCGGTTGCCGCAGCCAGATCGCGTATCGGCGTGCTCAATCGCCGGGCCAGTGCAAAGGCCAGAAACAGCGTGCCCAGTGCGCTGACCAGCAGCACGAAGCTGAGCACGGCGCTCAGGGTGTAGCGCAGCGCATTGCGCAAAAAGCTCAAGCGCGTGTAGGCCAGAGTCTGTGCCTCCAGCCGCCGGGTCAGCTCACCGAGCTGAGTGTCGAAGGCAAAGCGCGCCTGCAGGAGGGGGGCATCACGTTGCCCGCTCAACGGCACGACCAGCAGATTGACCTGGCCTCCAGTAGCCGATTCCAGCACCGCCAGACCATCACCGCCGACCAGCCCGTTTGGTGGCAACTCCGGGTACAGCGGCAGCAAGTAGCGCGGATCGGCCGATACGCTGGCGATCACGCGGCGGTCGCTGCCGAACACGGTGAGCTCCAGTGCGTCCAGCTCATCGATGGCCTGATCAAGCAGGTCGGCAACCTGGGTGCGGTCATTCAGATCGAGCTGGGCCATCCACGGCTGCAGCTGGCCACGGCGCCGCGCTTGGGCCAGCTGCACCGAGCGCTGCGCGACCTGCAGGGCATTGTCCAGCGCCTCTGCCACGTCCGGTTGGAACCAGCCTTCGATAGAGCTGTGGACAAACTTCATCGACGCCGCGTAGAGCAGCAGCAGCGGCGGCAGCGCGACCCACAACATGTGCCGGATCAGCCGCCAGCTCAGCCGCGCACCGGCCTCCTTACGGGTGGCGGCGCGTCGCAGCTGCAGCACGCGGGCGGCCGAGGCCAGCAGCAGGATCAGCAGCGCCAGCGCCGCGCTGATCATCACCGCGGGAGCGGCCGGATCGATACTCGGTGCAAAAGCGGTGCCGGAGCCATCCAACAGGAGCGCGAGTACGCCCAGCCACAGTGCTGCTAGCCACGGCAGCAGCACCAGCAATCGACGTCCCAGGCTGCGCTTCACGGCAGCGCGACCCAGCCGCTGTTTAGCTTCCACTCCGCATTAAGTCGTGCCGGCAGCCGCAGCGGCGGCGGCAGGTGGCGGACCCGCAGCCGCACCCGCAGCTGCCAGCCATCGCCCGCGGGCACCGCCACCGGCGGCGGATTCTCCAGGGCGTCGAGCAGATTGGGCTGGAAGGCGAAGGCGCGTACCGGCCGATCTTGGTGTTCCAGCAGGTAGCGCTCCTGCAGCGGCGCGTAGCGGGCCTGCAGATGCACGGCACCGGCCGGCGGCTGACACAGACCCTGAACGCAGCGCCGCCACTGGATCAGCAGCGGCAGGGTGACCCCGTGTGCCAGGGCCTGCTCAGGGGCGCCGCTCAGATCCACCAGCAGGCGCACCCGCACCCCGCCGTCAGGCGCCCCGCCCAGACGCTCCAAGCCGGTGATCTGCAGCGACCCGGCCGCAGTCAGCGCCGGCAGGCAAAGCAGGGCCCAGAACGCTAGGCGGCTTGGCTTGCTCATGGATGCTGTTGCTTCATCGGCGCAGTTTAGCTTGAGGGCTGAGGGCTGAGGGCTGAGGCACAGGGCACAGGGCCCAGGGCCCAGGGCCCAGGAAGGTCAAGAGCGCGCGGCTTCGGCTTTTCTGGGCCCTGGGCCCTGGATCCTGGGCCCTGACCATTCCACGGTCCAAAACTACCGAACTGCCGCTCGCTCCACCGAGGCGTAGTAGAAGCCATCCTCGTCGTTGTCGCCGGGCAGCACCTGCACGCCGTGTAGTCGTTCGTCGCCGGCATCGGTCGGTCTCCACGGCCGAGCCTGCCCGGGTTGGTCGTGCTGTAACTCGTCGACAAAGCGCCCCATCACCCCTTCGTTCTCAGCGCGAAACACCGAGCAGGTGGTGTAGATCAGTCGCCCGCCGGGGGCCAGCAGCGGCCACAGGCGCTGCAGCAGCTTGAGCTGGGTCTGCGCCAGCTGCTCCGGGTCGCTGTCCCGGCGCAGCCACTTGATGTCGGGATGGCGACGCACTACGCCGCTGCCGGTGCATGGCGCGTCAATGAGGATGCGATCGAAGGGCTTGCCATCCCACCAGCGCTCGGTGTCGGCGGCGTCGGCACAGAGCAGCTGCGCCGAGAGCCCCAGCCGGCTCAGATTCTCTTCCACCCGCTGCAGCCGCTGCGGGTCCACGTCGATGGCGTGGACGCTGGCGTGCGGACAGCGCTCCAGCAGGTGTGCGGTTTTGCCGCCGGGTGCGGCGCAGGCGTCGAGAATGCGCTGGCCGGGCTGCGGCTGCACCCAATCGGCGACCCGCTGGTTTTGGCGACCATCGGGGGCGCGATCTTGGCGCTGCTCATGTTCATCCTGTTGATCGTCGTAGTGCGCCGCGCCGGTCAGTCTGCGCGTGTGGCCGAAGACCTGGCCCGACAAATGGGCGGGCTGGGGCAGGCGGTGCAGGTGCTGGGCGCGGGGCAGGATCAACTGTCAGGCGGGCTGCGCACCGTGTCGGATGCGCAGTCCACCGGGCAGGCACAGGTGTTGCAGGCGATGGAGTCGCGTCTGGCGCAGGTGCAAAGCCAGATGAACGACCGGCTGCACGACAACGCGATGAAATCCGCCCGCGCCATGTCGGACTTGCAGGACCGGATGAAGGAAAGCCTGCAAGGCAACACGATCAAGACCACCGAAAGCCTGACGCAGTTGCAGGAACGGCTGGCGGTGATCGACAAGGCGCAGGACAATATCACGCGGCTGTCGGGCGATGTGCTCAGCCTGCAGGACATCCTGTCGAACAAGCAGACGCGCGGTGCCTTTGGCGAGATTCAGTTACATGACATCGTGTCCAAGGCGCTGCCGAAAGACAGCTATGACCTGCAACAAACCCTGTCCAACGGCAAGCGCGCCGACTGCCTGATCCACCTGCCCAACCCGCCGGGGCCGATCGTGATCGACTCGAAATTCCCGTTGGAGGCTTATGAAGCCCTGCGCACCGCCGACACGCAATACGAGGTGAACGAGGCGGCGAAAGCGATGCGCGTGGCCGTGCGCGCGCATATCAAGGCGATTGCCCAGAAGTATATCATCGAGGGCGAAACCGCAGACGGCGCCCTGATGTTCCTGCCGTCCGAGGCTGTCTA
>JAUIFV010000030.1 GCA_030430155.1 Gammaproteobacteria bacterium | reverse complement strand
ATCACCATCTTCTCGGTGCGAATGGCGCGGAAGAAATTGGCGTGCTGCTGGGTCCAGTCGCGAACCAGCAAGTCTCCACCCATGCGCTCGGTGAGCTGGTCGCTGACCGTCCAGGCGTCAAACAGATCGGTCAGCTGCAGACGTAAGCCGGTGACCCCGTCGCCCATGCGGAACAGCTTCTGCGCATCGGCCATGTGGATCACCGAGGTGCCGCGATCGTATTCGTACATACCGATCTCGAATATCCCAACCACCCGAAAGCGCTTGACGGTGGGAATCATTCCCGCTGGCGTGGTCCGCGCCTGCGGCGCGTAGAGGGTCACGCTGTCGCCGACCTGCGCGCCCAGCGCGTAGGACAGCTCCAGCCCGAGGACGATGCCGAAGTCGCCCTCGCGCAGATCATCCAGGCTGCCCTGCACCATCTTGCGGCCGAGCTCGGAGACCGCCAGTTCCTTCTCCGGCAAGACGCCGCGGACGATTGCGCCGCTTACCCTGCGGCCCTGAAACAGCGCCTCACGCTCCACATAGGGCGCCGCGCCGACCACCTTCGGGTGCTCCAGGACCGTGGACTCTGCGCTGCGCCAATCGGCCAGATCGGCGCCGAACTCGGCGACCGTGGCGTGCGCCACCATGCCCAGGATGCGCGCGCGCAGCTCCTGCTCGAAGCCATTCATCACCGAGATCACCACGATCAGCGCCGCCACGCCGAGAGCGATACCCAGCATGGAGAACGCAGAGATGATTGAAATGAAGAAGTTACGCCGCTTGGCCCCGGTGTAGCGCAGGCCGATGAATAGCTCCAGCGGGCGCAACATCAGCGCGTGTCGCCGCTGCCGTGCCGCGCCAGCCACAGGCGCAGCTGACGCCGGTCTTCGGCGCGGCTATTCCACGGTGCAAAAAGCACATCCATGCGCATTCCCTTTCCATCTTGCAAACGCAGGCCGATCAAGGCCGCTACCGCTGCGTGATTGGCCAGCGTGAAACTGTGCTGGTCCACACTGACCTGGTCGCTATCGCTGGCCAGCAGCACGACGCGCTCGACGCCAGCGCCGAGGCGAAACCATAACCAGCCACAGATTAACGGCAGCAACACCAATGCCGCCAGCGGCAGCACGCTGGCCCAGACCACCGCGATGACCAGCAATGCCGCGATGATGACCACCAACACGCGTAGCTGGGGGTCCGTTGTGCTCAGCTCAAGTCGGCTGGCGGATGCGTTCGACCAACTCACTCAGGCTCTCATCGGGGCAAGCGAAGCGGCCGCTCAGCCAGTCCCATAGCTGATCATCTTCGCATTCGAGCAGTTGCCATAGCTGCGCGCGTTGGGCCTCGCTGGCGCTTTCCCAGTGCCGATCAACGAAACGGTTTAGCATGAAGTCCAACTCCTTCATGCCGCGCCGGCAGCGCCAGCGCACTCGCCCCAGATCGCCCTCGCTCATCGACGCCGCCAGCGCAAACTACAGCCCGCGCCGTGCCACCATCAGCTTCTTGATCTCGGCGATCGCCAATGCCGGATTCAGACCCTTTGGACAGGTCTTGGTGCAGTTCATGATGGTGTGGCAGCGATACAGCTTGAACGGATCCTCAAGCTCGTCGAGCCGCTCGCCGGTGGCTTCGTCACGGGAGTCGATGATCCAGCGGTAGGCCTGCAGCAGTATCGCCGGGCCCAGATAGCGTTCGCCGTTCCACCAGTAGCTGGGACAGGATGTGGAGCAGCAGGCGCAGAGGATGCACTCATAAAGCCCGTCCAGCTTGGCCCGTTCCTCCTTGGACTGCAGACGCTCGCTGTCCGGTGGCGGCGCGCTTTGGGTGCGTATCCACGGCCGGATCGAAGCGTGCTGGGCGTAGAAATGGGTCAGATCGGGGACCAGGTCCTTGACCACCGGCATGTGCGGCAGCGGGTAGATCTTCACCTCGCCCTTGACGTCGGCAATGGCCTTGGTACAGGCCAGCGTGTTGCTGCCGTCGATGTTCATTGCGCAGGAGCCGCAGATCCCCTCGCGGCAGGAGCGACGGAAGGTCAGCGTCGGATCAACCTCGTTTTTGATCTTGATCAGCGCGTCGAGCACCATCGGCCCGCAGGAATCCAGATCCACATCGAAGGTGTCGGTGCTGGGGTTTTTCCCCGAGTCCGGTTCCCAGCGATAGATCTTGAAGCGACGGATATTGCCGCCGCTCTTGGCCGGGTGGTGCTTGCCACCGCTGATACGCGAATTTTCCGGAAGTCTGAACTGCGCCATGATCTGCTCTCGCGGCTAACGGTAGGTTGCTCTAGTAAACGCGCGCCTTCGGTGGAACCGGATCGACGTCTTCGCTCAAGGTGTACATGTGCACCGGCCGATACTCGAACTTCACCTTGCCCGCCGCATCGACGTGCACCAGCGAATGCTTGTGCCACTCCTCGTCATTGCGATCGGGGAAGTCCTCGTGAGCGTGCGCACCTCTGGACTCATGCCGGTTCTCGGCTGAATACATGGTCGCCACCGCCTGACCAAGCAGGTTGCGCAGCTCCAGGGTCTCGACCAGATCGGAGTTCCAGACCATCGAGCGATCCGAGACATTGACCTGTGGGAAGCTGTCGTAGACCTTGCTGATCGCTTCGCAGCCCTCCTTGAGCGACTTGGAGGTGCGGAACACCGCGGCGTCCTTCTGCATCACCTTCTGCATCTCCAGGCGGATGTCCGCAGTGCGCAGCTCGCCCTTGGCGTTGCGCAGGCCGTCGAACTCGCCGAGGATGCCATCGTAGTGACTGGTCGGCAGATCCTTGTGGCGCTGGTTGGGCTTCATGATCTCGCCGCAGCGGTTGGCCACCGAGCGGCCGAATACCACCAGGTCGAGCAGTGAATTGGAGCCCAGCCGATTGGCGCCGTGCACGCTGACGCAGGCCGCTTCGCCGATCGCGAACAGACCCGGCACCACGCAATCGGGATCGCCGTCCTTCAGCCGCACCACTTCGCCGTGATAGTTGGTGGGGATGCCGCCCATGTTGTAGTGCACGGTGGGCAGTACCGGGATCGGCGACTTGGATACATCCACGCCGGCAAAGATGTGCGCGGTTTCGGCGATCCCTGGCAGTTTTTCGTTGATCACTTCCGGACCCAGATGCTCCAGGTGCAGGAAGATATGGTCATTCTCCTTGCCAACCCCGCGACCCTCACGGATCTCCATGGTCATCGCCCGCGAAACCACGTCGCGCGAGGCCAGATCCTTGGCGTTGGGGGCATAGCGCTCCATGAAGCGCTCACCCTTGGAATTGGTCAAATAGCCGCCCTCGCCGCGCACGCCTTCGGTGATCAAGCAGCCCGCACCGTAGATGCCGGTGGGATGGAACTGCACGAACTCCATGTCCTGCAAGGGGAAGCCGGCCCGCTGCACCATCGCATTGCCGTCGCCGGTGCAGGTGTGGGCGGAAGTACAAGAGAAATAGGCTCGACCATAACCGCCGGTGGCCAGGATCACCGCATGGGCACGGAACACGTGCAGCTCGCCGGTGGACATATCCCAGGCCAGCACGCCGCGGCACTCATCGCCATCCATGATCAGGTCCATGGCGAAGTATTCGATGTAGAAGCGCGCGTCGTAACGCAGCGACTGCTGGTAGAGCGTGTGCAGCATCGCGTGGCCGGTGCGGTCCGCCGCGGCACAGGTGCGCTGCGCAGTGCCCTTGCCGTAATGCGTGGTCATGCCGCCGAAGGGGCGCTGATAAATCTTGCCGTCCTCGGTGCGTGAGAAAGGCACGCCGTAATGCTCCAGCTCGATGATCGCCGGAATCGCCTCTCTGCACATGTATTCGATGGCGTCCTGATCACCCAGCCAGTCCGAGCCCTTGATGGTGTCGTAGAAATGGAAGCGCCAGTCGTCCTCACCCATGTTGCCCAGCGCCGCGCTGATACCGCCCTGCGCGGCAACGGTGTGGCTGCGGGTCGGAAAGACCTTGGTGACACATGCGGTGCTGAGACCTCTTGCCGCCGTGCCCATGGTGGCCCGCAACCCTGCCCCGCCGGCACCGACCACCACGACGTCGTACTTATGCTCTATGAGTTTGTAAGCGCTCATCATTGGTCCTTAGTCGTTGGGCGCTCAGGCGCCCAGGGCCACGCGGGCCAAGGCCAGCAGAACCACTACCGACCCGAAGAAAGCGATGAATTTGACCGCCACCAGTGCGGTGATCTCCAGCCAGCGCACGTGCAGATAGTCTTCGATGACCACCTGCAACCCCAGTTGCGCGTGGTAGAGCACGATGATCAGGAATGTCGCCAGCAGCGCCGCATTCCAGGGCTGACCCACCGCAGCCCGAATGGCCGCATAGTCGGCACCAACCAGCATGCAGGCAAAGTAGATAAACCAAAGAGTCAGCGGCAACAGCAGCACCGCGGTTATGCGCTGCACGATCCAGTGTTCGGATCCGCTCTTGGCAGACCCCAGTCCGCGGGCGCGAGCAATCGGTGTTTGCAGGCTCATCGATCAGCTCCTCAGGTAAAACAACCACAGCGTGGCGCTGCCGCAAAGCAGTGCCAGGATCAAGGTCACATAGCCGCTGGTGTAGGCGCTGGACAGCTCCAGGCCGCGACCGACATCCCATGCCAAATGGCGCAGCCCGTTGAAGAAATGAAACCAGAGCGAGTAAACAAAGCCGATCACCGCCAGCGTGCCCAGGGTGCTGCCCATGCAGGCGCTGAAGGCGGCGAACTGATCGGCTCCGGCGGCTAGCGCCACACAACCCCACACCATCAGCAGGGCGCCGGCGCAAAGGAACACGCCAGTCCCGCGATGGGTGATAGAGAGCATGGAGGTCAATTGCGGCCGGTAGTACGGACCGATCATGAACGGCGACAGGGGCCGATTGCCCCCTTGGGACGAGGTCGTACTCATGTGCTACCCCTGACAGACGGTTGGTTGTACATACCTAGTAGTCGACACAGACCCGAAAACGAATCCGCCCCTTGCGCAACGTCCGCTGCTAGAAATCGATGCAACGTCCGTTCTTTTCCCAATCTCCGTAGCGGGTCGGCTCCGGACCCGCACGGCCACCTACTTCATCCGGTAGAGACGGCTGCTCTTGCTCCCCAGCGTCAGCCCCGGCGCGCCCAGAATTCGGCGCGTCCTGATCCGTGGACGGCGGATACTGTTTGTTCATTTCTCAAGCGTAATATTCCCAGGGATACGCCGCAAGGCGAATACGACGAGCAGGTCAAGGCAAGGCCAATCATATGAATCTCCGCTACACCCTCATCGAATTCGCTGGCCCCGAGGCAATGAGCTTTTTGCAAGCCCAGTTGGCCACCGATCTGCGCCCGATGATCGATTCGAGCTGGCGCTGGGCAGCGCTCTGCTCAGTCAAGGGCCGGGTGATCGCCACCGGCGCCTTGATGCGTTTTGATCAACAGCGCTGGCGCTGGCTGATCGCGGCCAGCGTGGCGCCTAGACTGGTGCAGCACCTGAGTCTCTATGTGCTGCGCAGAAAGCTCACCATAGAGCGAATCGAGCCGACCTGCATACGGGCCGAAAGCGTACCCGATGCCCCAGGCCTTGATGAACAATTGCAACGTCTGCAGGTGAGCGAAACGGGCAATTGGGTATTGGATCAGCTGCCCGCAGGCTGGCGTGTCGAGCTGTATTTCGATCCAGCGCAGAACGCCACCAAAGGGGCCAATCTGGATGAATGGGAAGCTGCCAGGATGCGCCACGGAATGGCGTTAATAGATCAGTGCAATAGCGAGACCCACCTCGCCCACGCCCTCGGTTTGGATCGCTTGCGCGCCATCAGCGTCGCCAAAGGATGCTATCCCGGCCAGGAAATTGTCGCTAGAACCCACTATTTGGGCCAAAGCAAGCGCACATTGGTGGTTTGTGAAGGTGTCTCCCACAAATTGAGCGAGGCCGTCGAGATCACACTCGACGGGCAAATGATAGGCGAGATGGTCGAGATCGCAGGCGAAGGAACCGCGCTGGCCGTAGTGCGTAGCGACGCGCTGCAGGCGCCGTTGTGGGGGAGCGAGCAAGGGGCGATACGCTGGCACCAGCCGCAATTGCCAAATACTGCGACGGCGCAACCCCAAGTCAGTACCTAAGGCACTGGTTGGCGTAGAATTTATTCAACGAACATGCTATTCAATGAGTGGCGCGTACAGGGAGGGATCGGCATGCAACGGACTATCACCCAAGGATTGTTGAATGCGCTGGTTGTAGGCGGAGCGCTGATATTCAATGGTGCCCTTGCTGCCGATCTGAAATTCGCGGTAGAGCCGACCTACACGCAGGAAAGAGCGGCCGAAGTTTATGGCCCACTGCTGAATTATCTGAATAAATCCACGGGACATAATTTCGAGCTGGTAACGGCTAGAAACTATCACTTTTATTGGAGTGATCTGCGCAGCCGCAGCGATATCGATTTCGCTATGGAGGAGGCGCATTTTGTCGACTACCGGGCCCAGAACTTCGGTTATCAGCCGCTCGTGAAAACTGTCGCGCCGTCCAGCTACTCGTTGCTGACCATGGACCCGCTCGACGGTGACCCGCTGCGCGGATTGGTCGCCAGACGTGTGGTTTGCATGCCGGCACCAAATCTGGGCTTCGCGATGCTGCTGGAAATGTATCCCAACCCGATGCAGCAGCCCGACGTGCGCTCGGCCGCCGCATCCTGGCGCGACGCGGTGGAAATCGTCTTCGCTGGTGAAGCCGACGCCGCGATGGTCCCGACCTGGCTACAGAATCTCTATCCCAACCTGTATCCGGTGCATCAGACCCGAGAGTTCCCCGGCTCGGCCATCTCGGCCTCTCCGCGGGTGGACCCGGCCATCGTCCAGCAGGTCGCCGACGCACTGCTGCGGCTCCACGAAGGCGATGAGATGTACGAGGTGCTGGTGGAACTGGGCGTATCGGAGTTCATCGCCACCGACGCCAACGAGTACGCTGGTTCGGAAGCGATGCTCAAGCCCTTCTACGGCTACGGCGACGACAGCGCGCCAGCGGCCAATTCGCCCTGAGTGCAGCGCCGACTCAACGACGAAGTGAACCGTATCAGCAGAATGCGCCGGTCGTTGTAGCGATCCCGACCCGCATACATATCTCATGGCGGTGCCGATGCCGACCGCTGTCCCGGTGCGTGAAGAAGATCTGGTGCTGTAGTACAGGATCGTGCTTTGGTCTGCCCGTCTCTGAGACGTGTACCCTGGTTCACGCGACTTGCGGACGATGGTCAGCCAAGCGTTGGCTGATGAATTCATCCAGGCATCGTCGCCAAGCTGCCCGGTGGTAATGCTGCTCAGGGCGTTTGCCATCCTTGGGTGATCCTGCTCGGCTTACTCGAAGTCATCGGCGAACAACTGCAACGGCACACTGGCCCCCGTTTCGTGGGCACCGATATCGCATCCCGGACCGAAGGGCCGCGGCGCGCCGCGTTGGTCGATACCTGACGCAGCGTTCGCACAGGCGCTGGCATTTCCGTTGTCAAGCGCGGGACTGAGTGCCGAAGGTGGGTAGGTCTGGGTGTTTCCGCCGCTGTCGGTCAGCGCGTCGAGCATTGGGTCGACGTTCGGCATGTCGGTTGGCTCGGTAAGGCCGGCGCAGGATGGGTCGTTGGCAATGTTGTTTCCGTTGGAGACGATTTCGGGATTTAGCGCACCAAAGCTACAACCGGGCGGATTGGCAACCGCGATGATGCTGTTTTGCATCGTGAATACGCCTTCTTGCCGCAGATCGCCCCCCGTGCCGTTCGCGGCCAAGGTCGTATTCACTGCGCTCACATTGGCGCCCTCACGGACCAGCATGCCTCCGCCGCTCATCGCATCGTTGAGAGTAATAGTGGTATTGGCGATGTTGGCGTCAGCGCCAAGCCACAGCCCGCCGCCTTCGCCGGTAGCTGCGTTGTTGATGATCAGCGAGCGGATAACGGTCGATGGCGACACATTGGCGGATCCTAGGTACAGCCCGGCGCCATTGGGTGCGTTATTGGCCATTACCCGACTGCGCTCGATCAACATGCGATTGCTGACCTCCGCTCCACCACCACGCACGCTAGCCATGTTGTCGGCCAACAGACTGTCACGCAGATTCAAAAACTGTGCGCGTACGCCGCCACCTGAGCCCGCGCTGTTTTCGCGGACCTCCGTTTGATTGTAGAGATTGGCGTTCAGCTGAGTGCGAATTGCGCCGCCGGTGCTCGCTGCCGTGTTGCCGATGAACCGGGTCTCGACCGAAAGCAGGCGACCGCTCCACACGGCGCCGCCAGAGCCGCTGGCCTGATTCATTGTGAACGTGCAGCGGGTCAGGCGAAGGCTAGTAGTGGGATCTGCGTAGATGGCGCCGCCATCACCGCTGATGTTGGCGTTGAATGCCGAATCACTGACTTCTAAGGTGCCGCCGGCGGAATAATAGATCGCACCGCCTCTGGATTGTCCGGTGTTGCTGTCGAAGCTAGCATCACGAATGACCGCGGCACCTTGCAAAGCCTGGATTGCGCCGCCGAATGAGGCCGTGGAGTCATTCAAGTTGAGCTGGGTACCCGCCGAGACGAGCAATAGCTGACCGTTGTGCAGGATCGCGCCACCGGCGGCAGCAACGTTGCCTCGTAGCAGCGAGTTCTCGATCATCACCACAGCCGATTCGCCTTCGTTGTAGATCGCGCCGCCACCCAGCGTCGAATGATTCAGAAGCAACTCGCTGTCGGCAATATCAACGCGCCCATTGGCGTTGTAAATTGCGCCGCCTTCCTCGGCGCGGTTGTCGATCAGGGTGACCCCGTGCAGAGCGACGACGCCACCAGCGTTATACAAACCGCCGCCTTGCTCGTTCAGCATCGCGCCGCGAATGATCACGTTGCTGATCTCCACGCTGGCTCCCGCGTTCTCAACAACGCGTTGCAGGTCGACGGTTTGATTGATCGTCGCCGCATCGACGCCGCTGGTCTCAATGCGCAAATCCAAGGCGATGGGATTGGCCTGAAACAGATCCAAGTCGCCGGTCTCTAGCGGGTTCACCGCGCTCTCGGGCAGGCTAAGCTGATACTCCTGGCCACTGCTCAACACGATGACATCGGTCAAGCTGGCCGACCCCGGCGCACACTCACCCGGATTGCCGGAGCCCGTGTTGAGATTGGCGTTGCGCACCGCTTCGCGCAAGCTGCACAACCCATCCGCCTCGCTCAGGGTGTCGCTGGTTGTTGAAACCACAATCATGTTTGGCGACCCGGCGTGGACCGAGCCTGCCAAGGCGATGCCAGCAAGGAATGCAAACGGAAGAATCGATTGGCTATGGAGGTTGGTCATGACAGTTCCAAACGGCGAGAGGATCAGCGCTCAGCGAGCGCATTGACTCCTCATGCGAGATTTCTCGCCCACGGGGATCATTCTCTTTGCCGTAAACTGCGTAGGAATTCGCGCCCAAGCGTTCGCGGACCTATTCCCACAATCAAAGAGGCGTTGCGTGTCCAAGGATTTGACCCAGCTGTTGGCCGAAGGCGCGAGCCCTGCCGAACGCGATCAATTGTTCCGATTGGTCTACGCCGAACTCAAGCAACTGGCTCGACGCGAACTCGGTGCTCGCTCCCGGGATCAGACTCTGAGTACCGGACCGCTCGTACACGAGGCCTATCTGAAGTTGTTTCCCGAAGGGGCAGGTGGATTCGAGTCGCGGCGGCATTTTTTTGGCGCGGCCGCGCGGGCCATGCGCCAAGTAGTGGTAGACCAAGCTCGCAGCAAGCTCTCGGTCAGGCGCGGTCAAGGGCAGGCTGCGCTGAATCTGGATGAGGTCGAAGGCGGCCAGATTGGGCAGGCCTGTCGAATCGAGGACCTGATTCGCCTGGATCGCGCCTTCGACGCACTGGGGGAGGTCGACGAGCGAGCGCTACGGGTTGCCGAGTTGCGCTATTTCGTGGGCCTTGAGTTGTCAGAGATCGCCCAAGCATTGGGCGTTTCGGTGCCTACAATCAAGCGCGACTCGCACTTCATTCGAAATTTCTTGGAAGCGGCGCTGGCGGCCTAAGGCTTGCTGCGCACTATCGGCAAGAGGGATCAGAAATGGAGGTTCAGCGCTGGAAACGAGTGCGTTCATATGCTGAGCACTGCGCCGATTTGGAGCCACGACAACGTCTACTCTGGCTGCAAAGCCAGAATGCCGATCAAGCTCTGTGCACAGAGGTGTTGCGACTAGTAGATCAGTGGGAATCGACCGACGAAATCTCTTCGCGTTCTCCGATTTCCAGTATCGCCGATAAACTGCTAGGCGATAATCAGGAGCTGGCTGGCGAAGGCAGCAGAATCGGACCGTGGCGGCTGCTCAAACCGCTTGGCGAGGGCGGCATGGGCAGCGTCTACCTGGCCGAACGGGTCGAAGGCGGATTCAAGCAGCTGACTGCCTTGAAACGAGTGCGTGCAGGTTTGGCCGAGGCCGAGTACTTGCACCGTTTTGAGGCTGAACGGCAGATCTTGGCGGAGCTGGAGCACCCGCACATAGCCCGTCTCCTCGACGGTGGCTGCGATGCCGACGGCAGTCCTTATTTGGCCCTGGAATACTGCACCGGGCAAACGATCTCGGCCTATTGCGACACCCATAAGCTCAGTTTGCGCGAGCGCTTGCAGTTGTTTCGGCAAGTCTGCGCGGCCGTGTCCTATTCGCACCAGCGGTTGGTAGTGCATCGCGATATCAAGCCATCCAACGTCATGGTCTCTGACGCCGGTCAGGTAAAGCTGCTTGATTTCGGCGTGGCCAAGCTGCTCGGGCAGACCGAGCATGGCGCGCTCACGCAAACTCGGCCGGCCCCAATAACCCCGGCCTATGCAGCACCAGAACAGCTGCGCGGCGAAACGGTGAGCACTCTCACGGACGTGTATGCGCTGGGCCTGCTGCTGTTTGAGCTGCTTACCGGCGCCCTACCACAAGCGGCGCGGCGAAAGAATACCGCCCAGGCGGTGGCCGAAGCCTTGAGCCAAGATGCAACGCCGCCGAGCCGGGCTGTGCAGGAGCTGAGCGCCGACCCCCAACGCGGTCGACAGGTAGCCAACAACCGTGGCGCGCTGCTGCCGCAGCTGCGCAAGCAGCTACGTGGCGACTTGGACGCGATCCTGCTGAAGGCGCTCCGCGAACGGCCAGCCGATCGCTACCCTTCGGTCGATGCGCTGGATCTGGATATTGCCAACTATCTGGATCAGCGCGTGGTGAGCGCGCGTCGCGGCTCCAGGCGCTATCGATGGGGACGGATCCTGGCGCGCAACAAGCTCCCCGCGACCTTGACGGCGCTGCTCGCGGTCAGCGCGCTCGTCGGCATCGTGGCGACCGGTAGTCAAGCAAACCAAGCCAAGGAAGAACGTGATTTGGCCCAAGCGGAAGCGCAGAAGGCAACCCTGATGCGCGATTTCGTGGTCGACATTTTTCGCCTGGCCAAGCCGGCTCCACGCGGCACTGACGTTAGCGCTCGCGACTTGCTAGACGACACCCTGGCGCGGATCAAACGCAGCCCGGTCACCGACCTCGATACGCGGACTGAGCTGCAGGCGATCATGGCCGACTCCTACATGGCTTTGGGTTTGACTGACATCGCCCACGATCTGCTTACTGACACGTTGGCACAGATCGACTCACACCGATCGAATAGCGAGAACCTGCCGAGCGTCTTGATCATGCTTGCCCAGGCCGAAACGCGGTTGCGCAATCGCGAACGAGCTCGACAGCTGCTGGCCCGTGCAACGCCAATGATTCCGGCGAAGCCTCCTTCAGAGGTGCAGGCGCAGCTCAACCAGGTGAGCGCGACCCTAGATTTGGCCGACGGAGAGCTGCAGTCGGCGGCTCAAAGAATGGGTCGGGCATGCGAGATTTTTGCCCTCATCCACGGCGCCTACAGTGACCAGGTACTGAATGCCACGCGCATGCTGGCGTGGATCTACGACGAGGCAGAGCGCTATCGAGATATTGATCGGCTGATTCGCCCGATCATGGCCGCTGCTGAGGCCGGGACCGAGATCAACCCTTTGATTTACGCCGACCTGCTAGATGCCCAATCCAACGCAGCGAGCCAGCTGGGCGAACCCGACACTGCGGTCGATTTTCGGCGCCAGGCGCTGCAAGTGAGCATTGGCACCTATGGCGAACAGCACCGCTATGTCGGCACGCGTTGGAACAACTTGGCCTTTTCATACGTGGCAGCGGGCCGTTTGGTCGAAGCCCGCGACGCGATGGCAGAAGCGCTGCAGATCTACCGCCAAACCACGCCGCCCGGAAGTCACCAGATTGGTTCCAGCAGCAGCAACTACGCGCGAATTCTGCTGCTGCTGGGCGATGTTGCAGCAGCTGAGCCGCTTATCCAAGATGCGATTTCGATCCGCCGCAATAGCGCCAACCCGGTTGACTTGGCCTACAGCACGCAGATCTCTGCCAGCATCGCCCGTGCAGCCGGCGACCTGCCGCTAGCGGCAGAGCGCGCCAGCCTGGCAGCCGAGCTGTTCGCAGCGTTGCCGCGCAAACCACGTACCCTCGAAGGCCGACTGGCGCTGGAGCAGGCACAGATCGAGCTGTTGCTTGATCAACCCAGTGACTGCGCGAACAGCGCCCGAGCTGTAGAGCTGATGAGTCGGGCAGACGATCAGCGCTATGCTGAGTTCCTGCACGGAGTCTGTCAGGCCCACAACGGCCTCAGCGCCGGGGCAGACCTGGATCAAGCATTGCAACAGGCGCTCGATGCGCAGCCAACTCAATCGGCTCGGCGCAAATGGCTGCAATTGTATCGGTGAGGAGCCGATCCGCGGACTTGAGATCGTTGAAGGCGTACTTGGACAGTGCTGCGAGTCGAACGTAGTGAGCAGATCGAACCACAACACGCCAGCGAAACCCTCGCGATGAACGCTCATAAAGTATGCGGGTCAGCTGCGCGGATCGTGCGTCAGCGCGTGGCGATGATCCCTGCGCATTGCATTCGACGTATGTCTTTATCACCGCTCGCACTGGCGAGCTTGCAGGAGGTAATGATGAAGACAATTTACCAAGTCACCGTCGCACTGTTGTTGATGTCCGCGTTTGAAAGCACTGCCGCGCAAGATGCCCTCAACGGGGACCATGCCGGGCTGCGCTCCGTCATCGACAAACATCAGCAACAGGCCGGATTGCAATCGAACGGTTTTCGCTTGAACGGTTTTCGCTTGAACGGAAAACGGCTCAACGGAAAGCGGCTCAACGGCAGCGAGGGAACCGGTAGTCTGGTGCTCTCTGCGCAGCGACCGTTGAGTGGGATCCAGCTCGATCAGGTCCAAGTTCGGCTGCCGGAATGAGTTTCGGCCAACGCACGATCGCCACATTGGTGGTCACAGCGAGCTTGCTCTACGCAAGCTCGCTGAGCGCAACCGGCCTGCGAGTGGTCGGGACTGAGCTGCAGCTGCTGGATGCCAGCGGTGAATACCGCAGCGCGAGTCAGCTGCTTGGGGCCGAACTGGAGCTGAGCGACCTCGGCAGCATTCGCATTCTCGCCGTCGAACGTGATAGCACGGCCCGCTTCGATGATATCTGGCTGCACACGCTGCAGTTGCGCGGCCCTGGCGAGACTCTGTACAACGGATTTTGCGAGCCGGACCCCGCAGGCGATGAACGGGTCGTGCTGTATCCAGGCTACCTAGACAACGCCGGTCGCTACGTGGCTGATCCCGACCGATTCAGCATGAGCTGCGTCAGCGGCGTAGAAGCCAAGTGCTTGCGCTGGGGTTACACGCCATGGCGCAGCGCACCATTCAGCGGCGAACCGCTGGGCAAGTACTTCGAGTCCTGCATACGCCTGGCCCGCGCAGACTATTGTGGCGATGGTCGGCCCAACACCCGGGACGGCACTCTGATCGATGTATACGACCAAGTCGGCGTGCAGCAATCCGAGAATCAGGCAGGAGAACTCAGTTTTGAAGCCGGCTGGAATAGCGACGGCGCGGTCTGCGTGGCACACACTCGAGTAACGGAGATTCTTTCCCTCACGGACTTGACGGAGCGGTGCTCAGGACTGCGTGGAGCTGAACAAATCTGCACTGAGGAATCAGCCACTGCACGCGGCGCACTATTGTTCAATCGGTCCAAGCGCTAATTCAGCGTTGCACCAAAACGCGATTCGCCACAGCGATACCACATCAGCCCGCCGTTTTCACTGCAGCCACGACCGCGTTTTTCGCGCGAGCTCATTGTCTTCAATCCAAATCCGCGATTACCTTGTGATTCTCACCGCACGAGCCTGAATTGTTCTATGTATGCGCGACAATAGGCGGCGTCAATCGCTAGGGCGCCGTCGTAGCCCGACCGCTTCTGACGCGCAGGCTCCTTAGCCCGCATCGTTCACGAACGTTCGTAGCGAAGGTTTCACATGCGTGCTGTGGTGTGGTTCGCGGACTGGGGATCGACGAAGGCATACTTGAGGTACGTCGAGTCGATCGGAGGGAGCAAACCGCGCCACGGCGCGCCTGCGGATGCCGCAGTAGAGGGTTCACGAATTGATTCCGCCTATCGTTGAGCCTTTACAGAACCCTTCGCGCGCCAAAGCTGTCGTGCCCTTCATTCTCTTTGGCAGCCAAACTAGCGCCGCTTCACGAAAGCCCGTCCACCGCGGGAAGCGTAGTCGCGATTACCGAAGTCGATCTCGCCCACCAGCCAATAACGGTCCAGCGTGCCGCCCTTGTTGCGACGCAGTACGACCACCGCATCGTCAGTCACATAGAGCTGATCTCGGCGCGCCAAAGAACTGACCGACAGCGTTTCGATGATCGGCGAATTCTTGTTGAATCGGCGCTCCAGGCGCGCTCGCAGCGGCGAGTTCGGCGCCGGCACGATGGCGTTCACGACTCCGATGGGCTCCGCTTCGGTCGCTTCGTCCTCGGCCGACTCGTCGGCGCCTTGTTCATCCGCAACTGTCGCGGCCACAGCCGGCGGCGGCTCGGGCGCCGGTGGCGGCGCAGCGACCGGCGGCGGCGTTGGCTCAACCACTGGCGGCGGCGGTGGCGGCGCGGGTTCTGGCTCGGGTTCGGGTTCGGGCTCTGGCTCCGGCTCTGGCGGCGGCGGTGGTGCGGGCTGCGGCGCAACCGGCGTCGGTTCCGGGCGCGGTGGTGGTGGCGGTGGCGGTGGTGGCGTAGGTGCAGGCTCTGGAGCCGGCGCTGCCGCGGGTGCCGGAGCGACGACTGGAGCCGGCTCGGGCTCCGGCTCCGCAGGCTCGGCATCCACCAGACGCACGGTGACCATCTCGATGGTGGTATCCCGGTAGCTGATCGGGACATTCAATCCGGCCGCACCCTGTCGCAGCTGACCGGCGATGATGTCGTGCCAATATTCCGGTGCGCTGACCTGCAGCCCACGCCCCGATTGCGCAGCCTCTCCGGCGATCGCACGAAGCCGATTGTCGGCGTCCCCACCGAGCAGATCGTCTCCGGTGATATCCACCGTCTGCGCCCACAGCGCCAGCGGCATGCAGAGCATGGCAACGAACGTGAAGACTCGTTTCACAGTGATCCTCCCAACCCTTTATTGCTCACCACGTTGCTGCCAGCGCCGTCAGCGACGTGCAGCTGTGCTGCGAACCAAACTCAGCCTCGCAGCCCCGATCATACCTACAGACCCGGATAGAACCGTCCTCGCAGGGAGAATCGTGACAATCTGTGCGACTCTGCGGCCTCCAGTAGGAGTATGAATGGCCGCCGCGGCAGTTGCACGATCTGCTTATCGTATAACTCAGATCAGCTTAACCCACCGCGAGTCAGCCGCCGCGGATCCAGCAGCGTGCGCAGTTCTTCAGCCTCGAAGTCTAGCGATTCGCAGGCGACCTCGAATATGGGTCGACCCTCCGCGTAGGCCCGTTTGGCAATTTCTGCGCCACGCTCGTAGCCAATCTTCGCGTTCAGCGCGGTAACCAGCACCGGATTGCTCGCCAGCAGTTCGCTCAGACGCTCGCGATTGGGCTGGATTCCTGCCACCACCTTGTCCGCCAGCAGGGGCAGGCTGTTGGCCAGCAGGTTGATACTCTCCAGCAGCGCATCGGCGATCAGCGGCAACATCACATTGAGCTGAAAATTCCCCGACTGCCCGGCAATACCGATGGCGACGTCGTTGCCCATCACCTTGGCGCACACCATCGCAACCGCTTCGGCGATGACCGGATTGACCTTGCCGGGCATGATCGACGAGCCAGGCTGCAGCGCGGGCAACTCGATCTCGGCCAATCCGGCCAGCGGACCGGAATTCATCCAGCGCAGGTCATTGGCGATCTTCATCACGCTGCAGGCCACGGCTTTGAGCTGGCCGGAAAGCTCCACCGCTTCGTCCTTGGCCGCAATGCCGGCAAACAAATTCTCCGCCACCTCAAATCGATAACCGCTGATCTGGCTCAGCTCGGCCACCGCAAGAGCGGAGTATTTCGGGTCGGCATTGATCCCGGTGCCCACTGCGGTGCCGCCTAGAGGCAGCTGGCGTACTCGGCGCAGGCTATCGCTGAGTCGCGCTTCGCCGGCGCCCAGCTGCGCTGCCCAGGCGCCCAACTCCTGATCCATGCGGATCGGCATGGCGTCCATCAGGTGGGTGCGACCGGTTTTGACCACGTCGGCAAGGTCTGCGGCACGTCCTTCGATGACCGCGCGCAGATGAGCAATCGCCGGCAGCAGCCGATGCTCTACGGCCAGACATGCGGCAACCTGGATCGCGGTAGGGACCACATCGTTGCTGGACTGCCCGAAGTTGACGTGATCGTTGGGGTGCACCGACAGCCCCGAACTGGACGCCAAAGTGGCAATCACCTCATTGGCGTTCATATTTGAGGAGGTCGCCGATCCGGTTTGAAACACGTCGACCGGGAATTGCTCATCATGACCTCCTTCGGCCACCGCCAAGGCGGCTGCAGCGATCGCCGCGGCAATGTCGGAGTGCAGGTGACCCAACTGTCCGTTGGCCTGTGCCGCTGCGGCCTTGATCAAGCCCAGCGCGTGGATGAAGTCCGCCGGCATGGGTCTGCCAGATATGCGGAAATTCTCCACTGCACGCTGGGTTTGGGCGCCAAACAGCGCCGCAAGCGGGACCTGCAGTTCACCCATGCTGTCGCGCAGCGTTCGAAACTCACTCATCACGATCTCCTCATTGGTTGATCCCCGCCGTGGAAACCGACGCGCATCCATCGACTAGACTAAAACGGCTTCCCGACTTGAGGTACGGATAGATGAAGGTTAGAGCTGCCGTTGCGCACCAGGCTGGCGCGCCGTTGAGCATTGAGACGGTTGATTTGGAAGGCCCCAAAACGGGCGAGGTCCTGGTACAGCTGAAGGCCACCGGGATTTGCCATACCGACGCCTACACGCTTTCCGGCGACGACCCCGAGGGGCTGTTTCCGTCTATCCTCGGACACGAAGGCGCCGGCATTGTCGTCGACACCGGTCCCGGCGTGACCAGCGTGCGCAAAGGCGATCACGTGATTCCGCTTTACACGCCAGAGTGTCGGCAGTGCGAGTACTGCCTGAACCCCAAGACCAACCTCTGTCAGTCCATCCGCAGCACCCAGGGCCAGGGCCTGATGCCTGACGGTAGCAGCCGCTTCTCCATCGGCAACGAAGCGCTCTATCACTACATGGGCACCTCCACCTTTGCCGAATACACGGTGCTACCGGAAATCGCGGTAGCCAAGATCCGGCCCGACGCGCCCTTCGACAAGGTCTGCTACATCGGCTGCGGCGTGACCACCGGCATTGGCGCGGTGATCTACACCGGCAAAGTGGAAGCCGGCTCGCGCTGCGTGGTCTTTGGCCTGGGCGGCATCGGCTTGAACGTGATCCAGGGATTGCGCCTGGTCGGCGCGGAAATGATCGTCGGTGTGGACATCAATCCCAGCAAGCGGGCACTGGCCGAGGAGTTCGGCATGACCCACTTCGTCAATCCCAAGGAGGTCGAGGGCGATCTGGTGCCCTATCTGGTGTCCCTGACCAAGGGCGGCGCCGACTACAGCTTCGAGTGCGTCGGCAACACCACGCTGATGCGTCAGGCCTTAGAGTGCTGTCACAAGGGCTGGGGCACCTCGATCATTATCGGCGTGGCCGGTTCTGGTCAGGAAATCAGCACCCGCCCCTTCCAGCTGGTCACCGGACGCAACTGGCGCGGCAGCGCCTTCGGCGGCGCCCGTGGTCGCACTGATGTACCGAAGATCGTCGATTGGTACATGGACGGGAAGATTCGCATCGACGAGTTGATCACCCACACCCTGCCGCTGGAGCGAATCAACGAGGGCTTCGACCTGATGCACCGCGGCGAGTCCATCCGCGCGGTGGTGCAATACTGATGCCGGCCAGCGAACTCACTAAGCACAGCGAGCAGCGCTGCTTTGACGGCACCCAGAGTGTCTACAGCCATCATTCCGACTGCTGCAACGGACCGATGCGCTTCTCCGTCTATCGCCCGCCGGGTGACCCGCAGCGGCCGCTGCCGGTGCTCTATCTGCTCGCTGGGCTGACCTGCAATGAAGAGACCTTCATGATCAAGGCGGGCGCCCAGGCACTGGCCGCTCGTCACGGGCTGATGCTGGTGGCGCCCGATACCAGCCCGCGCGATACCGGCATCACCGGCGAAGCCGATGACTGGGAATTCGGCGCCGGGGCGGGCTTCTATCTGGACGCCAGCCAGGCACCCTGGTCGGCGCACTTCCGCATGTACAGCTACGTGCGCGATGAGCTACCGACTATCGTCGCCGAACAGCTGGCCGGCGATGCGCAACGGCAGAGCCTGTGCGGGCACTCCATGGGCGGCCACGGCGCGTTGACCATTGGCCTGAACAACCCACAGCGCTATCGATCCATCTCGGCTTTCGCCCCTATCGTCGCTCCTAGTCAGGTGCCCTGGGGAGAGAAGGCCCTGCCGCGCTATCTCGGCGACGACCGCGCAAGCTGGCTCAGACACGACGCCTGCGCGCTGATTGGTGCTGGCCATCGCTTCCCCGCCGAGTTGTTGGTCGACCAAGGCGAGGCTGATCCCTTTTTGCAATCACAGCTGCAGCCCGAACGCCTGCAGCGCAGCTGTGAGCAGGCCGGACAGCCACTGCGATTGCGCATGCAACCCGGTTATGACCATAGCTATTGGTTCATACAGAGCTTCGTCGCTGATCATCTGAATTTTCACGCGCAAGCGCTGTACCGATAGTCCCCAACACTGGCGTTGCGAGCGACAACTGGCTAGCCTTCGCCGCCTGTTGTGACTGCCGAGCCCGAGCATGCGCCATCGCGACGCCCTGATAGGGCTGCTGACCGACTGTGTGGAACGCGCCGAACGCGAACCGCTATCGCTTGGCGCAGTGCTGGATCGTTTGGAACAGTCCAGCTTTGGCTTGGTGGCGCTGGTGCTATGCCTACCCTTCATGCAGCCATTGACGCTGGGCCCGCTGTCGGGCGTCGGCGGCTTCGTACTCGCCTCGCTGGGCTGGCAGATGTGGCAGGGGCGCGAAAAACCCTGGCTGCCCGAGCGCATCTACAAGATCCAGCCCGGAGTGAAGACCTGGAAGACCCTGCTCGGCGTCTGTCGCTGGCTGGTCAACCTGCTGTCAAAGATCACCCGGGTGCGGCTGACCAAGTGGACCGACGGTCGCCGTGGCATGCGCCTTTGCGGCGGGCTGATTGCGCTGGGTGGCGTGCTGCTGGCCATTCCGATGCCGATTGCGCCGTTCAACAACACCCTGCCGGCGCTGGCGATGATCTTTGCCGCGGTGGCGATACTGGAGCGCGACGGACTGATGATCCTGGTCAGCATCTTCTGGCAGATCGCCACGGTCTGCTACTTCACCTTGATCTTCGCGTTGTTTTTTATCTTTGGCAGCGAGGCGGTGGAGTGGATACAGACCAATCTGCCGAGTTGGGGGTAGCAAGGACCCAGGGCTGAGGGCTGAGGGCTGAGGGCTGAGGAAGAGCAAGAGGACGCGCCGCCGTGCCAGCTTAGCTTTTGATCACCCGATTGCATCGCCATAGCAGGTAGTTGACGAAGAGCCAGAAGCGCTTGAAGGCCGGGTTGTCGGTTTGGCCGTGGTGATAGCGGTAGTAGATCTGCTGAGCGATGCCGGCCAGGCGGAACAAGCCGTAGACCTGATAGAAGCGCCAGTCGGCGACGTCCATGTTGCGCTTGTCGCAGTAGTACTCCATCACCTCGCGGCGGGTAAGCATGCCGGGCAGATGGGTGGGCTGGCGGCGGGTGGATTGAGCGAGGAAATCATCGCCGGCCTCCACCCAGTAGGCCAGCGAGTTGCCCAGATCCATCAGCGGATCACCCAGCGTGGCCAACTCCCAGTCGAGCACGCCGATGATCCGCGTGGGGTCCTCCGGGTCCAGCACTAGGTTGTCGAAGCGATAATCGTTGTGGGTCAGGCTGATCCACTCTTTGCTGGGCAGATTGCGTTCCAGCCAGCGAATAATCTTCTCCCCGCGCAGCACGTTCCAGGTCCGGGCCTGGCGGTAGCGCTTGCTCCAGCCGCTGATCTGGCGCTGTGTGTAGCCTTCGCCCTTGGCCAATCCGCTCAAGCCCGCCTTTTCCACATCCACCGAATGCAGCGCGATCAGCGCGTCGAGTGCGTTGATGCAGAGCGCCTTGATCTGATCAGTGGACAGTTCCAGACCCTTGGGCAGGTTCTTGCGCGGGATGATCCCGGCCATTCGCTCCATCAGATAGAACTCGGCTCCGATCAGGCTTTCGTCATCGCTCCACACAAACATCTTCGGCACGTAGGGGAACACCGGTCGCAGCGCCTGCTGCAGACGAAACTCCCGGCCCATGTCGTGGGCGCCCTTGGCCTTGGTCCCCGCCGGGCCGCGGCGCAGGATCAGATCGTGACCCGGGTACTTCAGGCGATAGGTCCAGTTTGAGGCCCCGCCGGAGTACTGGGTCACTTCCGGAGTGCCCTCCAAACCCTCGATCTGTTCGGCCAACCACGGCTGCAGACGGCTCAGGTCCAACTCTTCCCCTGCGCGCACAGCGCCGCCGCGATCAATCACTGCCTTGTTCATACCCGCTCGCTGCTGCTCGATCGATGGGCGCCGATGCTACACCGGTCCACGCTACGAACGTTCATGAATAATGCGGGCCAGCCCGCCGGTCAGACTTCCTGCCATAACCCTGTCACAACGAATGCGTATTGGATGGGCCGAGGGACCGTAAAAGACTTACAGTCGGGCCGCGTAAAGCGACATCCACTCAACAGCATAGGGAGACCATCATGGACACGCGTGAAATCGCCAACGCATTCACTGAACTGCTCAAGGCCGGCCGGGATGAGGAAGCCGCGGCCCAGTTCAATGACCCGGACATTGTCAGTGTCGAGGCAATGGAGGGGCCGATGGCCGAAGTCCGCGGCACGGCGGCAGTGAAGGCCAAGGCGGAGTGGTGGTACGGCGCCCATGAGGTGCACGAAACGCAGGCCCACGGCCCCTACGTCAACGGCGATCAGTTTGCGTTGCGCTTCTACATCGACGTCACCGTCAAGGAGAGCGGCGAGCGGATGCAAATGGATGAAGTCGGCGTCTACACCGTCGCCGACGGCAAGATCGTTGAGGAGCGCTTCTTTTGTTGAGCGCCTGTGGGGTCTGAAAACCGCGCCGACCCGGCACGCTGGGTCGGCGCCCGTCGGCTCAGCACAGACGGCGCATCGAATCAATAAATTCCCGCGTCCAGTCCGGCCGCGACAGTAAGGCTGAGTTCGCTCACCTGATCGACAAATTCCTCCCGCCACTCCCCGCGCATGATCAGCGCCGGCTGCACCGCATGCCAGCCCAGACCGGTGACGATACGCTCCACGCTTTGCTTGGCGCCCTGGCCGTCTTGCCCGGCACGCACCCAAAGCGCGTAGGGCTTACCGCGAGTCCGCTCCAGGCACGGGTAATAGATACGTTCGAAGAAGTCCTTCAGGGCGCCGGCCATGTAGCCGAAGTTCTCACTCGTACCCAGGATCAGCCCATCACAGGCGAGCACCGCCTCAGCGTCGGTTTGCGCCGGTGTTTTCAGAATCGCCTGCACGCTATCGATCAGCGGATTGGCTGTCGCCGCTAAGGTCGCTTCAGCGAGCCGGCCAAGGTTGGTCGAGGGCCGATGGACGACAATTAGCACGCTTTTGCATCGCGCATCGGTAGGCAAGGCGGTGCTCAACATTTGGGCCAGGCCGACACCCCCATGACGCATTGCGGTATGCCGATGGGGGGTCGGTCGTGCGATAATCCCGCAGCAAGTACACGTCGGCAAGCGGACCGTGGCCTGGCCAGTTCCGAATCAGAGCGGTCCGCCAAAACAGCGACTGGATCAGCGCCTATAGGGACTGGGAGCGGCAAACTCCCAGCGTCCAAAATGCGTTTCCTGCGTTCGCCGACATCGCTCCAGACGCGCGGCCGGTACTGTGCGCCTATCAAACAAGGGCTAAGCGTCCATGACCATCGCATTGCGCGACATTGAAACCGGGGATTTGGAACAGGTCCTCGGTCTGAACAACGAAGCCGGTAAATCCATCGTCCCTATCAGCGCAGAGCGGCTTGCCCAGTTGGAGCAGGTGGCGCGCTATTTCCGGGTCGCCGAGGTGGACGGGCAGTTGGCCGGCTTTCTGGTCGGTTTGACTCGAGAAGCCGACTACGACAGCCCAAACTTCAGCTGGTTCAAGGGCCACTGTGCCGATGAGGGCTTTTTGTACATCGACCGGGTGGTCGTTTCCTCGCGCTTTCGCCGCCACGGCATCGGCCGCGTGCTCTATTGCGACGTGCTCAGCTTCGCCGAGGTGCGCTTTCCGGTGCTCAGTTGCGAGGTCTTCATCGAGCCTCGCGACGACGTCTCGCTGATCTTCTTTGGAACCAACGACTTCACCGAAGTCGGACAGCAGGTCTTGCCCAATCAGCGCCAGGTCAGCCTGATGACCAAACCGCTCAAGCCTTTTGAGTTTGTCAGGGAGAGCTATTTGGACAACGGCATGCGCTCGCAGCTGCCGGCCTACGCCCGCGAGGATCGGCTCAGCAAACGCGGCAACGGCTGGTCGGAGCGAAAAACCGCGTGAGCGCGGCTCAGCTTGGCCAGAACACGGCGACAGCGCCGTGCGAACTGCGGCAGGGCCGCTATGGGCTGTTCACTGTTCGTTTGTTCAAGTTGGACCTCTATCAGATTCAGGCGCACCTTGCCGACCAGGTCGGCAACGCGCCCGGACTGCTGGAGAACGCGCCGGTGGTGATCGACCCGGGTCTGCTGGAGAAGCTGCCAGACACCGAGCAGACCGCAGACCTGCTGGCGCGATTGCGTGCCGCAGGTCTGCAGCCGTTGGCGGTGGCCCAGGGCCCCGATGCTGACCCGGACTCGCTGCAGCAGCTGTTCGGCCTGCCGGTGATTGCGGCGACGCCGCTGCGCAAGAGCGCTACCAGCGAGGAGCCTGACGCTGCTGAGCAGAGCCCGTCGCAATCGGTAGCGGAGGCCGCCGAAGTCGGAGCATCCGGCGCCTTGCCGGTGGCCGCTGAAGCCTCGACGCCGCCGGCCCAGACAGCCGCAACAACAGACTTCGACGACGACGCGGAGCACAGTTCTGTTGCCGCATCGGCGCCAGCGCCCGCGCCGGGTTCTCTTTATGTGAACACGCCTGTACGATCTGGCCAGCAAATTTATGCCAAGGGTCGCGATTTGGTCATTACCGCGGCAGTGAGCGCCGGAGCCGAAGTCATTGCTGACGGCTGCATCCATGTCTACGCGCGCCTGGCTGGCAAGGCTCTGGCCGGCGCACAGGGCAATGAGCATGCGCGCATCTACGCATTGAATTTTCAGCCGGAGCTGGTGAGCATTGCCGGTCAGTATCGATTGATGGAGTCGATACCCGAATCCTTGCGCGGTCTGGCGGTGGAAGTGGTGCTGGACAACGAACGCCTGGACTTGAGGTCCATAGGCGCACGCTGACCGCTGCGACAAGGCCTTTGGGGAGGGAAGGCGGCGTCGGCGGTTTGGGGTTGTCCCGCTTTATCAACGCAGTGTGTTAGTGGGGAGTAGTTTTCTTGAGTGAGGTCATCGTCGTTACATCGGGCAAGGGCGGGGTAGGCAAAACCACCTCGAGTGCGTCCATCGCCTGCGGTTATGCACGCCGCGGCAAGAAAGTCGCGGTGGTCGACTTCGACATCGGGCTGCGCAATCTGGATTTGATCATGGGCTGCGAGCGGCGCGTGGTCTACGACTTCGTCAACGTCATCAACGGCGACTGCAGCCTCAAGCAGGCGCTGATCAAGGACAAGCGCTTCGACAACCTGTCGGTGTTGGCGGCCTCGCAAACCCGCGACAAGGACGCGCTGACCCAGGACGGCGTCGAGCGCGTGCTCAAGGAACTGCGCGGGGAATTCGAGATCATCATTTGCGATTCCCCTGCAGGCATCGAGCGCGGTGCGCATCTGGCGATGTACTACGCCGACCGCGCCGTGGTGGTGGTCAACCCCGAAGTCTCCAGCGTGCGCGATTCAGATCGCGTGCTGGGACTGCTGGCGAGCAAGACCAACCGCGCCGAAAAGGGTGATGGCTCCATTGCCGAGCATCTGCTGCTAACCCGCTACTCACCGGAGCGAGTCAGCACTGGCGACATGATGAGCGTGTCAGACGTGGAAGAAATACTCGGGCTGAAGGTCATCGGCGTCATTCCCGAGTCACAAAGCGTGCTCGCCGCATCCAACGCCGGCGTGCCGGTGATATTGGACGAAGCCAGTGAGGCCGGGCAGGCCTATGACGATGCGGTCGCGCGAATGTGCGGCGATGATCGGCCAATGCGCTTTACCGAGCTGAAGAAGAAGGGTCTGCTGAACCGGCTCTTCGGGGGCAGCTGATGGGTATCTTCGATTTCTTCAAGTCGCGCCCGCAGAAGTCCGCGCAAACCGCCAAGGAACGCCTGCTGATCATCGTCGCCCAGCAGCGCGGCGAGCGCGGTACGCCGGACTATATCCCGCGACTGAAGGTGGAACTGCTGGAAGTGATCCGCAAATACGTCAACGTCGATCCCGGCGCGGTGCAGGTCAATCTGCAGAAGGAAGGCGAGCAGGAGATGCTCGAGCTCAGCGTGGTGCTTCCCGACCGACCGGATGAGTGAGTCTAGCCCGCATTATTTATGTACGTTCGTAGCGAGGCTTTCGCAGGCGCGCTGTGGTGCGGATCGCGGACCGGAAATCGATGAAAGCGTACTCGCAGTACGTCGAGTCGATTGGAGGGAGCAAGCCGCGCCACAGCGCGCCTGCGGAAGCCGCAGTAGAAGGTTCATGAATAATGCGGGCTAGCGACGTATTGCGCCTGAGCGAGGTCGACGCCGCCCCCATCGCAACCATGCTCCGCGCCTACGGACTGCAGCTGAGGATCCTGGAAGCGGACGCCAAGCTGCCCGGCAGCTATTGGGGCGAGCCCGAAGCCGGTCTGGTTGGCGGGGAGCTGTTCGTGCGTGCCGATACGCCGCTGCACTCGTTGCTGCATGAGGCCTGCCACTGGATCGTCATGGATCCGGCCAAGCGACCCAGCGTGCACACCGATGCCTCCGACTGCCTGGCTGAGGAAGACGCCACCTGCTATCTGCAGCTGCTGTTGGCCGCGCGGCTACCGCAGTTCGGCCTGGACAGGGCGCTAACGGACATGGATGCCTGGGGCTACAGCTTCAGACTTGGCTCAGCGCGCGCCTGGTTCGAGGAGGACGCCGACGATGCCCGGGCCTGGCTGCGCGCTCACGGATTGATCGACGCCAGCGGGAACCCCACCGGCAGGGTCAGGCTGAGTGACGAGCCCTCGCCCTACTCCCATTCAATCGTCGCCGGCGGCTTGCCGGTGACGTCGTAGACCACGCGCGACACGCCGCGCACCTCGTTGACGATGCGCCGACCAACCCGGTCGAGCAGCGCGTAGGGCAACTCGGCCCAGCGCGCGGTCATGAAATCGATGGTCTCCACCGCGCGTAGCGCGATAACCGGCTCGTAGGCCCGAGCGTCACCGACCACGCCAACCGACTTGACCGGCAGATACACCGCGAAGGCCTGCGAGGTGCGCTCGTACCATCCCGCCGCGCGCAGCTCCTGAATGAAGATGTGATCGGCCTTCTGCAGCACGCTGACCGCCTCGGCGTTGACCGCGCCGAGTACGCGCACACCCAGCCCGGGGCCCGGGAAGGGGTGCCGATGGATCATCTCGTGCGGCAATCCCAGCGCGTCGCCCAGACGCCGAACCTCGTCCTTGAACAGCTCCCGCAGCGGCTCCACCAGGGCCAGCTTCATGTGCTCGGGCAGGCCGCCGACGTTGTGGTGGGACTTGATCACGTGGGCCTTGCCGGTGCGCGCGCCGGCCGACTCGATTACGTCCGGATAGATAGTGCCCTGAGCCAGGAACTGCACGTCGCTGAGCTTGCCGGCTTCATCTTCGAAGATCTCCACGAACAAGCCGCCGATGATCTTGCGCTTGGCTTCCGGGTCGTCGACGCCGGCCAGCGCGGCGAAGTACTCGTCGCGCGCATTGACCCGGATCACCTTCACGCCCATGTGGCGGGCGAAGGTCTCCATCACCTGATCGCCTTCCTGATAGCGCAGCAAACCGGTGTCGACGAAGACGCAGGTCAGCTGATCACCGATCGCCTGATGCAGCAGTGCGGCGACCACGGAGGAATCCACACCGCCGGAGAGTCCCAACAGTACCTGCGCATTGCCGACCTGGGCGCGGACCCGGGCGATCTGGTCCTCGATGATGCCCTCGGCCGTCCAAAGCGCCTCGCAGCCGCAAATGTCGACGGCGAAACGACGCAGTATCTCGCTGCCTTGGCGGGTGTGAGTCACTTCGGGATGGAATTGGATGCCGAACCAGGGCTGGCTGGCGTGCTCCATGGCGACGATGGGCACATGCTCGGTGCGGGCGACGCTGGAAAAGCCGCTGGGCAGTACCTCGACCCGGTCGCCGTGACTCATCCACACGTCCAGACGTTTGGCGTCGAGGTGATCACTCAGATCGCCCAGTAGGCGGCTGGAACCACTGACTTCCACCTCGGCGTAGCCGAACTCCCGCTCATCGGCGCCGACCACTCGGCCACCCAACTGCATGGCCAGCGACTGCATGCCGTAGCAGATCCCGAGCAGCGGCACGCCCATGTTGAGCACGCAGTCGGGAATGCGCGGCGCGTCGGCCTGGGTGGTTGATTCCGGGCCGCCGGAGAGTATGACCCCGCGCGGGGCGAAATCCACCAACTCCTCGACTGGCATATCCCAGGGCAGAATCTCGCAGTAGACGCCGAGTTCGCGCACCTTGCGCGCGATCAGCTGCGTGTATTGCGAGCCGAAATCCAGGATCAACAGCCGATGGGCATGAATATCCACTTACAGGCCTCCTTATGGGAATCGAACTCGCCTATCAAGCAACCGCCCACCCGCTTGACGGTGATCAGCTCACCCGGTAATTCGGCGCTTCCTTGACGATCTGTACGTCGTGCACGTGCGACTCGCGAACGCCGGCGTTGCTGACTCGAACGAAGGCCGGCCGGGTGCGCATCTCTTCGATGTTCTTGCAGCCCACGTAGCCCATCGACGCGCGCAAACCACCGGTCAACTGGTGAATGATGGCGCTGATCGGACCGCGATAAGGCACCCTGCCCTCAATGCCTTCGGGCACCAGCTTCTCGGCGTCCACTTCGTCTTGGAAATAGCGGTCTTTGGAGCCTTCCTGCATCGCCCCCAGCGAACCCATGCCGCGGTAGCTTTTGTAGGAGCGGCCCTGGAACAGCTCGACCTCTCCGGGCGCCTCTTCGGTACCGGCGAACATACTGCCCAGCATCACTGCCGATGCGCCGGCGACGATGGCCTTGGCGAAATCACCGGAATAGCGGATGCCGCCGTCGGCGATCAGCGGCACGCCGCTGCCGGCCAAGGCCTCGGCGACCATCGACACGGCGGTGATCTGCGGCACGCCGACGCCAGCCACAATGCGCGTGGTGCAGATTGAGCCAGGCCCAACGCCCACTTTGACGCCATCGGCACCGGCGTCGACCAGCGCCTTGGCGGCATCACCGGTGGTGATGTTGCCGCCGATCACTTCGACATCGGCAAAGTGCTTCTTCACCCAGCGCACCCGATCCAGCACACCCTGCGAGTGGCCGTGGGCGGTGTCGACGACGATCACGTCCACTCCGGCCTCAACCAGGGCGGTGATCCGCTCCGGTGTATCGCCACCGACGCCCACGGCCGCACCGACCCGCAGCGCCTCGCTGGCGTCCTTGGCCGCGCTCGGGTTGTCCTGCGATTTCTGAATATCCTTGACCGTGATCAGACCACGCAGCTCGAAGGCATCGTTGACCACCAGCACCTTTTCGATGCGGTGCTGATGCAGCAGCGCCAGCACCTCTTCTTCGGTTGCGCCTTCCTTCACCGTGACCAAGCGATCACGGCCGGTCATGATCCGGCTCACCGGTTCACTCAGATGGGTCTCAAAACGCAGGTCGCGACTGGTGACGATGCCAACCAGCGCGGAGCCGTCGACCACCGGCACCCCGGAAATGTGGTTGGCCCGGGTAATCGCCAGTACTTCGCCGATGCTGGTGCCAGGAGAGACGGTGATTGGATCGCGTATCACCCCGGATTCGAATTTCTTCACCAGCCGAACTTCGGCCGCCTGGCGCGCAATAGGGAGGTTCTTGTGGACGATGCCGATGCCGCCCTGTTGGGCGATGGCGATGGCCAATCGCGCCTCTGTGACCGTATCCATGGCCGCCGAGACGATAGGAATATTGAGCTTGAGCTTGCGGGTGAGCTGCGTTTGCAGGCTGACGTCACGCGGCAGGATGTTGGAATATGCCGGGACCAGCGATACATCGTCGAAGGTTAGCGCTTCTGCCACGACACGCATCGCGATTTCCTCACGGGGATAAACCCGCAAGAGTAACATGCGGCGGTAGTGTGGGGCCATCTCTAATTGAGATTGCCGCGCTGCGCTGAGTTTATGTTGGAGGGCACAGTGCTCAGGGCACAGGGCACAGGGCTCAGGGCTCAGGGCTCAGGGCTCAGGGCTCAGGGCACAGGGCACAGGGCACAGGGCACAGGGCCCAGTAGAGCAACAGCCGAGGAACGAACTCCTCTGGGCCCCGGGCCCTATGCCCTGGGCCCTAGCCCTTCCCGCTTACATTCCGGTCGCCACCGCGCCCAGTTCGCGGCAGATTTCTCGAACTGTAAAGCTGCGGCAGCGTAGGCCTAGCCGCGCCGTCGCCAGCAGCACCAGCAGCCCCAGCCGATCATTGGCCATGTTGCGCAGCCGCGTATCCATAGTGTTCTTGGCGCGAACCGCGGCGATCAGCAGGGTCATCGTCTCGGTTGCCCACTCCACCGTGGTGGCCTCGGCCATCGCAATCAGCAGACGCTCTCCGACGGCCAACGCGCGTCGTCGTTCCAGCCCGTGCAGGCAGCTGCCGCTTTGCTGCATTTCCCAGCCCAACGCCGAGAGCACCGCCACGCGAGCCTGGAAACGCTGATCGCTAGGCAAATCGCTGAGCAGGCGTTTCACCGGCGCCAAGGTTTTGGACTCCGCAGATTGCGTGGCAACCGCATCGACCGGAATGTCTCCAGCGTAGATCTGAGAGATCTTGCTCAAGTCCTCGGTGCCGGCGTTGCCCATCGTCAGGCCCGCGCTGCGCGGCCCACTGGTCAGCACGCTCAAGCCCATGGCGTGGGCGCGGCGGGCAATGTCGACGACCAACTCGGCGTGTGCCGAATCGTCGGAGTCTTCACCCAACCATAGGCAGATCCCTCCTACACCTTCGAATCGCTCGTCCAATTCGTCCAGATCCACCTGTTGCGGTGACCAGCGCTCGGCGCGCAGGCGCAGTCCAGCGACGACCGGCCCATTGCTGGCGTCAAACCAGTTCGACGGCCAAGGTCCGTGCGCGCCATCGACGCCGCTGCCCACTTCCAACAGCAGCAAACGCAGATCCCAAGCCCCACACAACAGGCCACTGAAGGACTCGCTGTCGCTGCCACGGCTGCTCGGTGCCAGACAATGGTGCAGGCCTGCCAACGTTTCAGCTATGTCGCTGTCCGCCTGTTGAGACCAAATCATGTTCATGCTTCCCTTCCTGTTGATCGCCATATCCACAAGACGCGTAGAAGCGCAGATATTTCGATCACGCAAGAGCTAGATTCTCGGCTGCGGCATCCGTGCTCCATGCCCAGTCAATCCCAGCTCTCTACCTCGCCTACCGCACCGCCCTCATCCGGACCACCCTTGGCCGCAGTCGTCCCACCGAGGGGCCGGTGGTAGAGCACGAAGGTCACCGAGTCGGCCGAGCGATAGCGAAACAGAATGCGCAACTCACCGCCGTATTCGGTGTAGACGGTTTCATCAATGGTCTTGCCGTCGGGCTCCAAGGCGAGGTAGTAGTGCTGGCTCCCTTCCACCGGCGAGGTAAATTCCACGCACACCTCGCCCGGAATCAGAGTGGGGACGATCAGTACCGCGTCTCCCGCCGTGGCGTAGTTCTTCACGCCATTGATTTCCCTGTATGCGTTGACGCGCCAAAGTCCGGCCAATGGCGTTTTTGCATTCGCCAGCTGATTGCCGATGGGGCATTGCTCTCCGCTGCTCCCCTTGCTCGGCGCTGCCGATACCTGCCCGGCAGCCGCGCAGCAAAGGACCATCGTTACGACGAGAAAGTTGCGAAAGTTCATCTGTTGCTCCTGATTGGGGATTCAGTGAGCAACTGTTATCAACTGAGGATTTCTCTCATGCAATCGGGCGGACTGGCGACCGCCGCAGGGAAAGTCTGGCCTTCTCGACCGGCCATCCCGGAATTTCTTGCATGTTCGTTACGAGGGCGTTGGTGAGCCGCAGTGGTGCGGTCCGCGGACTGGAGATCGGCGAAGGCGTACTTGAACAGTACGGCAGGTCGATCGTGGGGAGCTGGTCGCGCCAAGGTAACTCTCTGGCGGCCGCAAAATATCCGTGCTAGCGATTGCTGGCGATGCTCTGGTCCAATCGAGCAGCGCCGAAGTGGCTGCTCCAAAGCTGGTAGCCTGCCCACCAGTAAGGGTCACGCCAACGCGCGCTGCTGGCGAAGGTGCGCTTGGCCTTGGCCAGCGCTGTCGCTGGCGAGCGCTCCAAATCGGCAATGAGGTGCCTATAGAACTCGTCCATGAAGGCAGCGGAGGCCTCGTCATCCACGGGCCACAGCGTGGCCAGCACGCGCCTGGATCCGGAGTCTATGAAGGCCTCGGCAAATCCTTGCCGAAACTCCCCCTGCGCACCTACGCCTGAGCTGCACCCGCTCAGCACGGTCAATTCGGTCTGTAGTGATTGATGGCGTAACAGTCCGAGATTGACTCTGGCCTCATTGGCCGCACTACCCATTGCCAGTACGCTGCTTGCGTCCAGCAGCTCATCATTGACCACGTGCGCGGCGACGTGGAGCACGCCGATGCGGCGCAGCTGATGATCAGTCAGCCAAGCGGCCGCTTCCGGTCCAGCCAAGCGCAGCGTGCTCGATGGCGTCCACTGCGCCGCGATGCGCTCGATCTCAGCAGCGGCATAGGGCAATGGCGCCAGCGATTGATCAGTATCGAGCTTGCGACGTTGATCATGCAGTAACACCAGCTCCGCGTTGAGCGGCAGCGCAGGCCGCGGCGGAAACCAGTCGTCGCCGCTGCCGATGCCCCAGCGCAGTAGGCGCTCGGCGGATTCGGACGAGCGCGGATCAGCGCCTGCGAGTACCTCCAAGGGCACCGCGTCCAGTTCGGGATCACTTAGCACATAGGTGCTGGCCGGCGCCTCAGCATCCGCAAAGGCCGGTGCAAGCATGCCACTCAAGTATGCGAAGCGCCGCGCTAGCGCCTTTTGGCCCATGGGATCCTGACGACTCAAGCCCTCGCGCACGCTGCCAGCGGCGGCTTCCAGGACTGCCGATTCAGGCAATGGGATCAACGCCACGCCCGCCTTGGAGATACTCACTGCCACCGAATGCGGGCTGCCCAGTGCGAGCAGCAGCAATCGATCAGCGCCGTCCAACTGCCCCTGGATCTGAGTCAGATCGAGTCGTTCGCGGCGTTTCGGCTGTGCAGACTCCAGCGCCTCGACCTGAGCCATTGCCGCTTCGCGCTGCAGGGTGAGCTCCGCCGCTGCAGAGGGCGCCACCGCATCGATGGCGTTGGTCAGATACTCAACCCGCTCCAGCGCGTGACGGTACTCGGCCCTTGCTGCGGCCAACTGCTGCCTGGATTGCTCTCGCCACAGCTGAGCGCGGTTGCGCAACAGGCGCTGCAACACCCAATCGGCCGCGACCACTACGCTGGCATCATCCAGGGCCACCAAACCCAGGGCGAATTGTTGTCGCTGCCGCAGTGAGCGCTGGAACTGATGACGCTGAGCGCGATTCATGCGCAGGCTCAGCTGATCTTCCAACTGATCGGCCGCCTGTATCCAGCGCCGCGCCTGCGGCAGCTGACCGTGAGCGGCCGCCAGTCTTGCTTTGGCGTAGTAAATCGAGTGCTGCTCTGGGGCAAAGTCCGCACTTCGCGCCAGCGCCTGCGCCCGCTCCAGCAGCCCGTCAGCGCGGGCCGGAAGCAGTTCAGCCAAGCCTAGATTGGCGCGAATCTGCAGCGAAAGCAGACCGTGTCGCTCGGCGAGGGCCAGCGCACTGCGCAGTGCACTGACCCGCTCTTCCAACGCGGCGGCATCAGCCTCGGCTGCCCAATGCAGCTGCCCGCGCGCGAGGGCCAGATCGTCGCCGGCAGCAGCGGCAGCTTCGGTCACCTGCGCCAGCAACCGCACTCGCTCCTGAACGCTGGCGGTCGCCAGCGCCGCAGTCAGCGCCATCCGCAAAGAGCCGAATTCAGAGGCGCCATTCGGTTCGGATTGCGCCGCCCGCAGCAGTTCCCGGGCCCGATTCACCTGCCCCAAATCCAGGTGGCTGCTCGCCAGCACGCGCACGGCCTGCTGCTGCAATGCATCGTTGCCCAATTCAGTCGCTAGGGTGAGCGCCTGGTGACCCGAGCGCAGGGCCTGTTGATAACGGCCCAGCCGAGCCTGGGTTTGCGCCAGATGTACCAGAGTCGCCACTCGGGCAATGTCATCGTCCTCGCCCGCCGCACCGCTGCGCAAGGCCAGCGCACGCTGCAAAGCGGCAAGTGCCTCATGCCCGCTGCCCAGGTTGGTGTGAACCGCGGCCAGATTGGTCAGGACCGCGCTTTGGTGTTCGACCAATCCCGCCTGCTCATACTGCGCCAACGCGGTCTCGAAGCAGGCTGCAGCCGCGCGCATGTCGGCACCTGCCCGCAAAATCACACAGGCATTGTTACTAACCACGGCCTGCTGGTAGGGCTCCTCGGAATGCATGGCCGCGCGTGCGGCCAGCGCACTGCTTTTTACCGCATCCTGCAGTCGCCCCTGGCGCAGCTGGTTCATGCTTATAGCGTCGAGCACGTGGGCTAATCCCAGCGCGCTGTCCGTTCTGTTTTGCAACAGGGCCAAGCTCGCCTCATAGGCCGACTGCGCCGCACCCACGTCACCAGCACGCCCGTGCAGCTGTCCTATGCGAAACCAGATTTCGGCCGGATCCAGCCAACTCAAGTTGTCGTCTGCAGCCATTGAACTGCTGAGCCGCAGCGCCGCGATGCCCTCCTGCGCCAGCTGCAGCCTCTGTAAGGTTGCTTGAGTGGACTCGCGGTCGCGCTGTGGTGCCAGATCGGCCGCTGCGCTGAGCGCGTCCAGCACCAGCTTCTGCGCAGACTGGTTGGTTTCCAATCGATGCCAGCGCAGTTCGTACTCGCCAGCGGGCGCATTGATCAACAGCGGTCGTACCACCAACTCGGCTGTCCCAGCCGGCAGCCGCCATGCGGCCAATACCTGGCCACCCCAGCGCCGGCCGGGCAAATTGGCGAAAGCTTGGGGTCCCAGGTCCGGTCGGTCGACCACTAGGTCGACGCCGCGCTCGCGCAGTTCCAGCGCGAAGGCGTCGGCCGGCTGTGGGATCGCCACACGTAGCGACTGCCCGCCGGCAATGACGCCGCGCTCCGGCTCCGGGGCGGCATTGCCGGCCAGTGAGCAAGGCATTGCAAAGGCCAACAGCCAGCTCGCCAGAACTGGTCGCAAGCGCTTGATGGACGGCGTGTGGACGTTCACCGCCACAGCTTGCCCCAAGGCGCTGCAGACCGAAAGTGACCTTATGCTGATCCCGGCCCAAGCTGCCGACCGAGCCGGCTCAGACGAAGCTCAGCGAAGTCCTCCCAGGCGCGTTCCCGCGCGGACTAAGAAGCGAACGGCGCAGACTGTAGCGACAGCGACGCTAATGTAAATAATTGTCTATCGAGGACAGGGTTCACAGCACATTGGCCACACAGCCGTCGGTCTCATTGATTCGACTCGGCTGCAAGGCGAAAGGCATATGCACCCAAGAGCGTATCTATTTCGACGACCGCGATCGTATAGCGGCCGGCCGACAGCGACTGGATGGGCAACAGCAGGCTGGGTCCGCCGACCATATCCATTGCACCGAGGCTGAAGCTGTTGATCGTGGCGCCCTGCTCGGTCTGCAGCAACACTTGCGCATCGCTAGGCCACGGGCTCCCATCGGGCGCGACCTGGGGCAGTATCAGCTGCGCCCACCGCACCTGCGCCGACTGCCGCAACAGCGCATCATTGGTCTCTCCCGAGCGAGTCGTCCCCAATCGCAATACCGCAAGTCCAGCTTGCGGCGTGGCGATCTCGGCTAAACTGGTTTGAGCCTGCTGCAGCTGCAGCGCGAGTTCGCTGTGTTGATCGCGCAGCGAGTCCTGGACCCACCACGCCGGCGCTGCAACCACAGCCGCGCCCAGACTGGCCGCCATCGCGTAGCCAAACAGCGGGCGCTGCCAAAGCCTGTCCCGTACCGCGAGCTGCTCGGGAAATTCCCGGCTTAGCTCGTTCAGGACATAGGCCTCCCGCGTCAGCTGCTGCAACTTCGGATCGCTGATCAAGGCATGCTCGAATCGCTCGGTCTGCCCCGGATCGAGCTCGTCGCGCAAATAGGGATCGACCCAGTCGCGGAACTCGCTCTCCGCATCTGGCGGGCCGGACTTGGCTTGGGAACTGACAATTTTCATCTTCATCACGTCGCTCGCACAGTTGGGTTTCGATGACAACACTGTGCTTTGCGTACCAATCCTCTCATTCAGAGTTCCCGGCGCTCAATCCAGCAATGGCCGCAGCAAATCCGCCAGACGACGACGCGCCCGGTGCAGCACGCGGTCGAAATGGTCCAATGACAAATCCATGTCGCGGCAGATCTCCTGTTTATCCTGCTGCAGCAAGCAATGACGCCGTATCAAATCGCGATCACGCGACTGCCGCAGCCAGCTCAAGGCACGCCGCAGCAGGTCTTCACGCTGATTGCGATCGAGCTCGGCCAGCGGGTCGGCCCGGTCATCGGCGTAGCTGTCCAGGGACTCGGCGTCGTAGACCGTGCGCGTTTCGGCCAGACGCCGCTGGGTGCCCCGCCGCATGTACAAAGCCGTTCGCAGCAGATAGCCGTTGATACGCCCCGGGTCGTCTATCTCCCCCGCACGCAGACGAGCTATGGCGACGATCAGGGCCTCCTGGACCAGGTCCTCTGCCTCCTCACGCGGGCAGCCGCGCTTGACCAGGATCATCCACAGTGCGAAACGGCTGCGCTGTACCAGTTCGCCCTCCGCGGCTTGGTCGCCAGCCATGATCCGCCGCGCGATCGCTTCCATTTCGATCTCGGCCGAACTCGCCTCGGCTTCGACATTGTCCTGCGAATCGGCCAATCGCACTCCCTCGCGCCCGCGTAGTGTCGTTTCCGCGTCCGCCCAGGCAAAAGCGCAACCGCGCCATTCTAAGCTGCCACTATCATCCCAGCGCAAAGACGTCCTGCGCCAGTCTCGCGACCTCATCACGGTCATGACTGACGTAAATCATTGGTACCCCGATGTCGTCGCGTAGACGAATCAGATAGGGCAGCAGCTGCTCAGCGTGGCCACGATCAATGCTGCTCAGCGGCTCGTCCAGCAGCAACAGCTGTGGCTGTGCCAGCAGCGCTCGGCCGATCGCCACCCGCTGGCGTTCACCCCCAGACAGCCCACCCACCGGTCGATTCAGCAGCGGGGCCAGCGCCAGCAGCTCGACAACCGTATCCCGTTCAAAACCACACTGCAGGTGGCGAGAGTAACGGCTACCGAAATCCAGATTGGCCGCAACTCGTAGATGCGGAAACAACCGGCCATCCTGAAACACATAGCCAACCCGGCGTCGATGCGCAGGCAGATCGATGCCTCGTTGACGATCAAACCAGGTTTGC
>JAUIFV010000237.1 GCA_030430155.1 Gammaproteobacteria bacterium | reverse complement strand
CGTCTTCTAGCGGGAAATACTCGCAGTTGTCTTCCTCGTAGGCCATGAAGAAGGCGCTGCGGATGTCGCCCTCGGTGGTCTGATGCTCCTTGCCGGGGCGGAAGTGGTCGTGGAAACGGGAGAAATCCGGCAGCGGCGGATATTGCTCGATCAGCGATTTGACCCGCCGCTCGAAGGCCTTTTTCTCCATGCCGCTGGCGTCTTCCATGTGCGCATCCAGATCCTGCGCGACTTTGACCAGCACTTCGATCAGATAGGCCACCGAAGAGCGGGTGGTGCCGATGTTGGTCATGAACAGCACGGTATTGCGCGAGGTCTTGTTGATCTGGATGCCGTGCTTGTTCATCAGCACCTGATTCTTGAAGGTGTCGCCGTCGAAGCCGGCCTGGCCCACCGCCAGGGTCAGGCGGGAGGCATCCAGGGCGAACTCGTCGTTGACGAAGGCCTCCCAGGTGTCGTTCCAGCCGGCCTCCTGATCCCAATAGGCTTCAATGCCGGACTGGCGGTGCGCCTCGGGAATCAGCTCGCCCACCGACAGCACCTGGAAATACTTCTTCAGCAGCGGGTGCGAGTCGATGGCCTTGCGCATCGACATTGCCGCCTCGATCTGCTTCTGGACGAACTCAAAGCCCTCCAGTTCGATCTGCCTTCGACCCACGTCCAGCGAGGCGATGATCTGGTAGTTGGGCGAGGTCGAAGTGTGGGTCATGTAGGCCTCGTGGAAGGCCTGCTCCACTTCGCCGCGGAAGTCCTGATCGTGGACGTGGATCATCGATCCCTGACGCAGCGAGGTCAGGGTTTTGTGGGTGGACTGGGTGGCGTAGGCGCGCACCCGGGCTTGTTTCGGATCCGGCATCAGACGGGTGTCCAGCAACTGCTCCTCGCTGTAGCCGGCAATCTCGGCGGCGTGCTCGGCGTAGCGTTCGGCGTAGGCTGCATCCTTGAAGCGCGCACGCAGGGTTTGCGCGGTGCTCATCGCGGTGCGCTGCCGGTAGGTGGGCGAGAAGCGGGCAAAGCCAAACCAGGCTTCGTCCCACAGGAACACCAGATCGGGCTTGATCGCCAGGCATTCCTCCATCACCCGCTCGACGTTGTAGATGATGCCGTCGAAGGTGCAGTTGGTGAGCAGCAGCATGCGCACCCGGTGCAGTTTGCCGGCCTTCTTCAAGGTCAGCAGCTGATGCTTGATCTCGCGCAGCGGCACCGCGCCGTACATCGAGTACTGGCTTAGCGGATAGCTGTCCAGGTAGACCACGTTGGCGCCGGCCAGGACCATCCCGTAGTGGTGCGATTTATGGCAGTCGCGGTCGACCAGGACGATGTCACCGGGGCGGACGATGGCCTGGACCACGATCTTGTTGCAGGTCGAGGTGCCGTTGGTGGCGAAGAAGGTCTGTTTGGCACCGAAGGCGCGCGCGGCCAGTTCCTGGGCAACCTTGATCGGGCCCACCGGCTCAAGCAGCGAATCCAGGCCGCCGGAGGTGGCGCTGGTCTCGGCCATGAAGATGTTCATGCCGTAGAAATCGGCCATGTCGCGGATCCAGTTGGAGCGAATCAGCGATTTGCCGCGGCTGATGGGCATGGCGTGGAAGACGCCGGTGGGCTGCTTGGAATAGGCCTTCAGGGCGTTGAAGAAGGGCGTGTTGTAGCGCGCCGCCACGCCGCGCAGGATGTTCAGATGCAGCTCGGTGAAATCCTCCTGGTTGTAGAAAACCCGGGCGCAGCCCAGGTCACGACCGGCGATGTCCTCCACCGAGCGGTCGGTGACCATGAACACGTCGAGTTCGGGACGGATCTTGCGGATCAGCCGGCACAGCTCGGGGCCGTAGTTCTCAGGATCAATGGCGTCCAGATCCTCGTTGCCTACCCGGCGCAGATAACGCTGCAGGATCTCCATCCGGTTGGAGGAGGCGAAACCGAAATCGTGGCGCACCACCACCGACTGGATGGAGTGGTTGAAGAGGATGCCGATCAGCGCATCTTCGAAGGTGGGCACAATCACCGTCTCATAGACGAAGCGATCATCGGGCTGACGCTGTTCGCGCAGCGCGTTGCATTGCGCTTCCTCCTGCGCGGGGGACAAGGCATCGACGATCAGCACCTCGAAGAAGGGCCGCGCATGCGCGCGCTCGTCCTGGGTCTCGGCCAGGTCGTGCTCTTCCTCCTGCTCATGATCGGCATCGGCCACGAACTCGCCCAGGCGACGGCGGTAGGCGCCGCTCTGCAGCGCCCGCACCATGCGGGTGAGCACGCGGGCGAAGTCGAAGTAGTCATCGCGCCGCAGCAGGGCGCGCAGCTCGGCCAGACCGCGCCGGCCGGGAAAGGCCCAGTAGGCCTCGATCGGGCCCAGCGAGCGCAGCAAGCGATTGATCTCGTCGAGCAGCTGAGCCTTGTCGACGTGAGCGTAGGAGGAACCAACCAGCTGTGCAGCCAAGCTCTTGAGCCGGGTCCAGCGGTCATTGCGCAGCTGCGAAGCGGAGTAGTAGTCGCTTAGCGAGCCGGTGTTCGAGGTCAACGGGTTGGTCGGAACGGCCGCCATCGGGGCCGAATGGGATTGGCCGCCGGGTGGCGGAGTCGTTGCTGACGAACTCACGGTGCACTCCTGTTTTGCGCAAGCCGCAGACGCTCCACAGCGCTCGTGGCGCCGACGCCCGCCGCGAACGGGAGCGTGTTGGGAGTGCCTGCGATTTGGGGGTGTTTGCTTGGATGACTACTCCAGATTCTGATTTCGCGGTCCAGCCGGTCCTGGACTACTCGCTATCGGACTTTTCCACTGGTACCACCGACGCCGGCTCCCGCGCTGCAACATGGGCGTTGCCGCCCTTGCTAGGCATCACCAGTGGCCCCAGTGTATGCAAATACTGGTCAACGCCGGATTCACGATTGTAGACACCGAAGTCTACCTTGCGATCGCGAAAGCTCTTCAAGGGTTGCCCCAAACCGTTGATGCCGTTCTCGCGCTGGCGCCGTACCCGGCCCAGATCCACCTCCACCGGCAGGGTTTCGTTGGAGCCGCCGGCCTGGGCCAGTACGGTGCCGGTGGGGTCGACCACGCAGGAGCGGCCGATACCGCCGGCGTCCAGGCCATTGATGTCGAACACATAGCACTGGAACTGGGCCGCGGTGGCGCGGGCGATGGCCAACTCCACGTCACGGTCGATGGTGCCGGTCAGCACCGGATGCAGCAGCACCTCGGCGCCCATAGCTGCCAGCGTGCGGGTGGTTTCGGGAATCCAAATGTCGTAGCAGATCGACAATCCAAAGCGGCCCACGCTGGGGATGTCGAACACGCAAAACTCGGTGCCGCCGGTAACGTCATGCTCGTAAGGCATGAACGGAAACATCTTGCGATAGCGGGTTACCACCTTGCCGGCTGGATTGATCACCGAGGTGGTGTTGTAGAGCTCGCCATTCTCACCGCGTTCGAAGACGCTACCGGGAATCAGCCAGATGCCGTACTTGGAGGCGGCCGCCTGCAGCGACTCCTCTTCAGGCCCCGGCAGGACCACCGGGTGATTGGGAACTGGTCCACACAGCGCCAGCTCGCTGAACATGATCATCTGGGTCCAGGGAAAGCGCGCCATACACACGTCGATGCGGTGCAGCACTGCAGACAGGTTGCTGGTCATGGCGGGAACGTGCATCTGCACGCCGGCGATTGCAAAAGGTACGGTCATCTAGTCGGTGCTCTTGATCGTTGATCGCCGCTCGCAGCGATCACCCGAATGGTGGTCAGGCGGCAGGCGCCGGAGAGTCGTCTTGGGCCAGCAGTTCGTGCAGGCACTCGCGCAGGATCTTCAAACCCTCGCGCACCTCCGCTTCGCTGATGGTCAGCGGCGGCAGGAAGCGGATCACGTTGCTGCGTACGCCGCAGGCCAGAATGATCAGACCCTTGGCCGCGCAGGCGTGCACCAGCGCTTTGGTCAGCGGCGCGGCCGGTCGGCTGGCGTCGCCGTCTTCGACCAGCTCCATCGCCACCATGGCGCCGATGCCGCGGACGTCACCGATAGCCTTGCGGGTCTTCGGGTCCGTCTGGATCTCCTCCAGCAGCTCGCGCATCAGCGCGCCCAGCCAGTCGGCGCGGGAGCACAGGCATTCGTCCTCGATCACCTCCAGTACCGCCAGCGCCGCGGCGCAGCCGATCGGCGAGCCGGCATAGGTGCCGCCCAAGCCGCCGGGGCGAGCGGCGTCCATGATCTCTGCCTTGCCGGTCACCGCCGACAGCGGGAAGCCGCCGGCCAGGCTCTTGGCGGTGGTCATCAGATCCGGCTCGATGCCGGAATGTTCCATCGCGAACATCCGCCCGGTGCGGGCAAAGCCGGACTGCACCTCGTCGGCAATCATCACGATGCCGTGTTCGTCGCAGAGGTCGCGCAGGGCCTGCAAGAACTCCGGCGGGGCCACATAGAAGCCGCCTTCGCCCTGCACCGGCTCAATGATGATTGCGGCGATCTGATCCGGGTCCAGATCGGCGCTGAACAAATCTTCCAGGGCCTGAGTGGCCTTATCCACGCCCTTGCCGTGGTAGGCGATGGGGAAGGGCAGGTGATAGACGCGGCCGGACATCGGACCGAAGCCGGCCTTGTAGGGCACCACCTTGCCGGTCAGCGCCATCGCCATCATGGTGCGGCCGTGGAAGCCGCCGGAGAAGGCGATCACGCCGCTGCGGCCGGTGTGGGCGCGGGCGATCTTCACCGCATTTTCGACCGCCTCCGCGCCGGTGCTTAGGAAGATGGTCTTCTTCGGCGTCGGTCCCGGGGCCAGCTCATTGAGCCGCTCGGCCAGTTCCACGTAGGCCGGATAGGGGGTGACCTGAAAGCAGACGTGGCTGAAGTGCTCCAGCTGCTCGGTGACCGCCGCCTTGATCCGCGGATGCAGGTGGCCGGTGTTGAGCACGGCGATGCCGGAGGCGAAATCGATGTAGCGATTGCCCTCCACGTCCCACAGCTGGGCATTCTCGGCGCGCTCGGCGAACACCTCCAGCAGCGTGGCGACGCCGCGCGGCACCGCATCGATGCGGCGCTGTTGCCAGGAAGCGTTGGAACCGTGGGCTGTGGTGTGGTCGTCGGGGTCGGGTGTAGCGGCGGAAACCGGGGGCATCAAAACTACTCTGCAGTATGGTGAACGAGCGCCGCGGACGCGGTCGAGTGCAACGGCTGTCGGGTCGTCGGCCAGTTACTAGAGCGGCCCCGAAAGTGCGCGGCGTGAGAGTGCGAAAAGATAGCAGATTCACCCCGACGCTGGCGTCAGCGCATGGATCGATCGTTCATCAACTTGCGAGTAGCCCGCATCAAGTATGCGCGCCAACAAACCGACCGCGCCGTGGCGACGCGGCCGGGTAGGTGCTGCTCATCAGCGCCGCCGGGCCTGGCGCTGCTCGAGGCGTTCGATAAGGCGATTGGCATTGTCCACGCCGATGATCGCCGCCAACTCCTGCTCGCGCTGAGCGCGCAGCTGTTGGTTTTCCGCGCGCAGCGCATCAATGCGTTGCTGCAGAGCGCTGACCTGGCTGGGGCTGAGCGACAGCGCCTGACGCAGATAATCCAGGCGTGCCTGATCATTGTTCGCACCGCGCCTGGGCATCCGTAGCTCGCGGCTGACCATCAGCTCGGCCAATCGCGCCTTTTGCGCCTGGTCCAGCAGCGCCAGTAGCTCGGGCTTGATCGCCTGACGGCGGGTCTGGCGCTGCAGTTTGGTCTGGGTAAAAAACACCGCCAGCTGTTCCACCTGGTTGTGATCCAACTGCAGCCAGCGGCCCACCCGCTGCGCCTGAGTGACCGGATCACCGGCGTGAGCCGCCAGCGGCGGCGCGGCAGACAGAGCGACCAGCAGGGCCAGAATGAGTAGTGGGTTGCGCATTGTTTTGCTCCTTGGGGTAGGTAGCTGTAGAGAACGCGCGGAGGGGAGGGGGGTTGACTGAGGGGACTAGGGCACAGGGCCCAGGGCCTAGCAGCTTGTTGAAATTTGGGTGCAGTCGCTCGATGCAAGTCGGGCAAATGGCGTCTCGGAGCGCTGTTGGGGCTTGTTTGCGGTGCTATCGGCCTGCTTTTTGGCTCTTTTTCGCACCTCCAGAGGCACCTGTCCTACGCTGATCATGACCGCCCTCCGTCTGCAATCAATTTGGGCAGGCGGATCAGGTTGCTGGCTGCCATGCCCATTTGAAACAGTGCTTGGACGTTCACCTGACCAC
>JAUIFV010000236.1 GCA_030430155.1 Gammaproteobacteria bacterium | reverse complement strand
GACCCGCGACTTGGGCCGGCGAAACCATTTTCCAAACAAGGGAGACTCCGCATATACGCAGACGTGACCAGGAGCGCCGCAGAGCCCCGCGCGAAGATTTCGCTCCGTACGGAGGTCGGCGAGCGGGGCACTACGGCCTACGTCGCCCCGTGATAACGGATCGCGTAATAGATCACGTAGAACCAGGAAAAGATCCCGTGGACGATGGCCCATAGGAGCGATTTGTTGGCGCTCCATGAGATCGTGATCGCCAGCGCAGAACCGAATCCTATTCCTGCCTTTGCCGCGTCGTTGCGCATAGTGCCCTCCAATTGATGATCCCGCCCAGGCTCCATTGTCGCGTAGGCCTGTAAGCGTTGCCCACTGCGGTGACGCCAGTCCTTCATCCGATTGGAGATCGCCATGCACAAGATCATGCTCGTATTGACGGCCGCAGCCGCCGCCGTCCTGACTCTGAGTTCCCCGCACCTTCGCGCCGAGGCCAACCCGCCGCAGTCCTGGGTGGTGGCCGGTGTACGCCTGGGCGATGACTTCGAAAAGCTGTTTGAGACCTTCGACAAGTCCAAGGCCATGGTCGAAGCCAAGGGCTACTACAGCGCCGACGACGTGGTCACCTCCAAGCGCATCTGGTTCTACAAAGAAGGCGCACAGAACGCCGCGCCGGACGTGATCGAGCGCTATGAGTTCCAGATACGCGATGGTCAAGTGTTTGTGACCGGCGAAGCTGACGGTAACAAGCGGATCACTTTCCTGCGCTTCAAGCAAACCGCCGAAGGCTCCGGCACCGAGCGGCTGCAGATGCTCACCGATCGTTATGGACCGGCGACCAAGGAAAGCGCTGGCACCCACGTCTGGGGCTGCACCAGCACCGGCAAGCCGTGCCTGGAAGGCGAACCCAATGACTGGGCGCTGGAAGTACGTATGCGCCACGCTGACGCGATGAGTGCCTGGGTCAGCAAGTTCCGCACCGATCTGTCGGCGGCGAAGGGCGAGAGTAGTGAGAGTAAGTTCTAGAGCTGAGGGCTCAGGGCTCATGGCTCAGGGCTCAGGGCCCAGGGCCCAGGGCTGAGGGCTGAGGGCTGAGGGCTGAGAATAGCGTCAGTTGCGTGCGGGCAGGCCGGGTGGTTGAGGCTGCCCCGCGCCGTTCGTTGGAGGTCAGCTGATGATGCCGAAGACCGCCAGGGTGACCATCACGATGCCCAGGCCGTTGAGGCCGAAGTGCAGGATGATGCCGGGGGTAGTGCTTTGGGTCTTGGTGCAGACCCAGCCGTAGGCCAGGCAGCCCGGCCACAGCATCAGGAATTCCCAGGGCTTGAACAGGTGGTAGCAGGCCCACTGGGTGCCGTGTATCCACCAGGTGTGCTTGCCGTGTGCCAGCTCCTGGCGGGGCAGAATGTAGCCGCGCCAAAGGAACTCTTCGCAGAGCACGTTGACGGTCACCAATAGGGTCCTGGACAGAATCATGCCGTAGGCGCCGACCACGCTGACGTCGGCCGGAATCCGATACCACTGCGGCAGCGGGAAATACTCGGCATAGATGCGCACGGTAAACAGCAGGCCAAGGTAGGAAGCCAGCACCACCACATAGGCGATCGCGGTGTACAGCCAGGCGCGCCCGGTCATCGGCTTCAGGCGTAATCGGGTTTTCAACGCCTGCCAGGTGTAGACGTGACCTTCGCGCCGGTAGAGGACGGCGGCGGTGATACCAAGCAGCAGGAAGCTGCTGAGGCCGACTATGCTCAATGCCGTAAAGAAGTCGAAACCCGCGTCGATCAGCGCGTCGAAGCCGTACACGAAGAGCACACCGGTGATCACTCCGGCGCCCAGAAACAGACTTGTGGAAACCCACAATCCCATCGCTTTGAGCTGGTAACCCATGACTGCCACTCCGTTTGCCGAGGGACCCCCTGAATAACTCACGTGGCCGCGACGGCACCTGAGAAGTTCGCCAGTAAGGCGGGCGTCGCAGGTCATAGCCTGCGCTTAAGAGCAAGACGTCCAACGCAGCTGGCGGGCCCCTTTCTCAGCAAGACATGGAGGCGTCGTCCCGAAGGGTTGCGGCCCAAATCGCCTGCTGCGGCGTTGCAGCCCTCGGGCATAGAATGACTATGCCTCTCGGGACTGCGCCTACCAGCAGACGATTTGGACTCGCAACGCGGCTCGCGTGAGTTATTCAGGGAGTCCCTAAGGTGTGGTCAGTGTTGGGCTCGGCGCTTCGCCCCGTCGACCTAGTACGCGAACTCGTACCTTTGCGCCGTATAGATTGAGGTCCGAATAATCGCGCGACGTGGATTCAAACGCGTTGGCTACGTCTATAGCCGCTGGGAGTCATCTCCGCGAAGCGCTTGAATGCCGTATTGAATGAGGACTTGGTGTTGAAGCCGCAGGCGTAGGCGATTTCCAGGATGCTCTCGCTGGGACTGTCGACCAGCCGTCGCTGTGCCGCCGCCACGCGGAAGCGATTGACGAACTCGTAGAAGTTCTGACCTCGACAGTGATTGATGGCCTGCGACAACAGGCGCGGACTCACTCGTAGTGAATAGGCCAGAGCGGCGACGGTCAGATCCGGGTTGAGATAGCTTTGTTTGGAATTCATCTGCGCCTCAGCCGCCTCGCACAGCGCCGACAGCTCGGCATCGGCCGCATGGACCTCTTCACTGGCGGCCTCAACCGGCTCGGGAGCTGCCGGGTTGGTGCAGGCTTCGATGTACAAACCGTTGATCAGCACCAGGTGATAGCCGCTAAGCAGCAGCATGGTCAGCCAGCTCAGCTGCGCATCGATCACCCAACCGCGGGCCCAGACCCAGATCAAGTGCAGCACCACCATGAGCAGGAACATGCTCAGCAGATTGCGCAGGCCGGCCAGATTGCGGTCTTCGACGTTTGAGAACCATTGCTGCAGCGCCACCCCGTGGCGGCGCAGCTCGGCAATGCCCAAGGCCAGATATGCCGTTAGCAGCAGATCGCCGTAGGCCGGGCCGATCAGCAGCACGATCGGGTTGGATAGCGTTCCATCAACGAAGGCGCGGATCATTTGCTCGGGAGTCAACGGCCACCAGATCAGCGCCAGGTAGGCCAGCGGCGGCAGCAGCCAGAGCAAATGAAGCAGATGCCGCGGACGCAATCGAAAGTCCTCGCGGGTGCGCGAGAGCACGTAGAGATACACCGACGGCCCGACCACCAGACCGCCCAGGGCGCCGATGAAGGTCCACTGCGGATAGACCAGCGCCAGACCGCTGAGCTGCCAGCTGTCGTCGAACTTGGATACCGCGAAGGCAGCGAAGATGATCAGCAGCAGGCTGCGAAAGCGCAGCTTGGGCACCCCAAGCGCGACTATAGCGACGGCGAAAATAATCAGCTGCAGCAGCGTTGCCAGGTTGATCAGCAGCAGCGACCCGGCGCGGGAGTAGAGCTCAACCACCGTGGTTGGTCCCGGCGTCTGATTCGCTAGCCGCGCCGATTCTCACTACTCGAATCCATCAGCAAACAGCGCAGCGTCGACCCCAGCTATTTCGGCAATCACCGCCGCATTGGTCCTCAATATCGCGCCGCCCATGGCCAATGCATTGGGGCCCATGTTCGCCGGCAGATCGCTGCTGCGGTGGTAGTGCGGGTAGATATCCCAGTCGCTCTCGATTGCGAGCACGGTCTGCACGCCGGCCTGCAGATAGGGCACGTGGTCCGAACCAAAGGGATTGGTGCTGGTGATCACCGCCAGCTCCGGCACGTAGATGGCGGCGGCGGCGCCGAAGCGCTGCAGATAGTCGGTGTAGCTGCCCGAACTCTCATACAGCGCCTCCAGGTTGGCATCGGCGCTGTAGCCGATCATGTCCATGATCACCACCGCCTCGACGCTGGACAGCTGCCCGGCCCCGATCAGCGACTGCACGTGGGCGCTACTGCCGATGAGGCCCTGCTCCTCACCGGCGTAGCAGATGAACAAGATGCTGGCCGCCGGCTGCGAGGGCAGCAGCGCGCGGGCCAGCTCGACCACGCCGGCGCAGCCGCTGGCATTGTCTTCGGCACCGGGGGTGTTCACCGTCGAGCTGCCGCTGGCGTTGCGCGAATCGTAGTGGGCTCCGACGATCACCCAGCGCTGCGGGTCACTGCTGCCGGTCCAGGCACCGGAGACATTGAAACGGGTGATGGCGCCACCGCCCGGCGCGTTCATGTTGAAGGGCTGCAGCTGATCGTCCAATCCCAGGCCGTCGAACTGCGCGGCGATCCAATCCCGCGCCGCGCTGAGCTCGGAAGTGCCGTAGCTGGAGCGATCCCAGGCCGCCAAGGCTTCCAGGTCGGCGAACCAACGCGCAGCGTCAATCCGATCGACCACCGCCTGCAGCGCCGGATCGGCAGCACCGCGCTGCGCCGGCGCATCCAGCCGGTACTGCCGGGCGATACGCGCGTTCGGCGTCAACTTTCGCCAGGCGTGGAAGCGGGTCAGATTCAGCGCCCGCTGCATGCCCAGCGGCACCCGGCGCAGCTCCCAGCGGCCGCCGCGAGCCAACAGTTCGCCGGCTTCGATAGCATGATCGCTGCAGCCACGAGCGCGCAGCAGCAGCTCGTTCGGATCGATCCCGTCGTAGCTGGCCAGCAGCGGCAGGTCACTCTCGACTGGATCACCGTAGAGCACCAGTTGCTTGCCCATCTCCAGCCACCAGCCAACGCTTTCCTGAGATTGGCGCTGCGCCCGCACCTCAGCCGCGCTGGCCTGGGAGATGTCCAAGACTTGCAGCGATCCGGCCAGAGCATGTTCAGCCAACAGAATCATGCTCAAGCCAAGCGCGACCAGCCAATGGTGCAGCGCACTCCTCATCGAGCTACCCGCGCCAGTTCGCATTGGCCTGCCAAAAAGCCACGCTTCGCTGATAGGCCTGACGATCCAAGGGCACGCCGGAACCACCCTCTTCCACACCCAGCGCATTGCGCAGCATGGTGATCGGTGCCATCGGCGTTTCTTCCGCTTCGGCCGTGTACATGCAGCCCACCACACCCCAATCGGCGTCGGTCATCGTGCCCTCCTTGGCCAACTGCTCGCGGTCGTAGAGGATCACGATTAGATAGTCGGCCCGCGGCGGTTCCACGCCCTCAAACCAGCGCACCAGCACCGGCAGCTCCTGATCGGTGCGCGCCTCGTAATCGGATCGCAGCAGATGTCGGTTGTCGTCGCTGATGGGCACGGTCAGGCAGCGGGTCGAGGTCCAGTTGCGATGCACATGCAGCTTGCAAAAAGGAGCGTAGCCGTCGAGCACCTGTAGCGGCGCGTGATCGTTGATGTAGCGCTCGAATTCTTGCGCGCTGCAGTCCTGAATGGTGTTGCGGCGCGGCTTGGACGGAAACAGGCGCTTGATGGCGAATTCGGTTAGGACGATGGACATGGAAGCGGCTTGCCGGTCGAATCAAAGGCTCATTGTCGCACCTGAGGCAGCGACTCACTTGGGCGGAATGTCGAAATGCAGCACCTCTTCGCGGGTGCCCAAGGACTCGTACAGGGCGATCGCGGGCTCGTCGCCCTGGTCTGCCCGGATGAAGATCACGTGGGCGCCGACCTTCGAAGCCTCCAACTGGAGCTGTTTCAGCAGCGCCGTGGCTATCCCCTGCCGTCGAAAGTCCTGGTCGACGGCCAAGTCGTAAACGTAGATCTCGCTGCGCTCTTGCTCGAACTTCTTCAATACATAGGCGGCAAGTCCGCCAACCACATTGCCCTCGGCGACGGCGACCATGGCAATGAATCCATCGCTGGCAAGCAGGTCGGTGAGATAGGCGGCGCTCGGACGGTGGTCGCCATATTCCGCTTCTTCTGCGAAGGCGCGGCCGAACAGGTCCAGGAGCAGTTGGAAAGTCGGTAGCTCCGTTTGACCGAGCCGTTGGATGAGGACATTCATCGTGTGCTCCAGCGCAGCGCTCGTCGACAAGCCTGATCAACGGCTGGGTTCGCATTGGATTCTACTCAGTCTCTGGCGTGGGCGAGCATCCTGCTCGCATGCTGGCGGGACCAGGAGCAATGCCGGCGAGACGCCGGCGCTCCGATCCGGCGAGGGCGAGGTCAGCGCTGCGTGTCCATGCTGCGGCAAATCGTCGCGCCCCGAGTAGGATGTGGTGAGCGCAGCGAACCGCATCAATCGCGGCTCCGAAACGCTTCGGCAATGACGCGATCGATGCGGTTCGTGCCTCACCGCATCCTACGAAGCGCGCAAGCATCGCGGATTGGCCAGAGCCGCGATGG
>JAUIFV010000235.1 GCA_030430155.1 Gammaproteobacteria bacterium | reverse complement strand
GGGGTCGCGCAACGGCACGGATGTGCAGCTGAGGGTGCGCAGCGACCCATCGGATCTGACCACCCGAAAGCGCAAACTGCGCTGCTCGCCGGCGCAGGTGGCCTCATGCAGTTCATGAAAGTCGCTCCGATCTTCCGGGTGGACGAACTTGAGCAATCCCACCCGGTTCGCCTCGGCGACGTCGGCGATGCCCAACATGCGCAGGCCCGCCGGGTTCATTTGCAGCAGCTCGCCAGCCTGATTGACCAGCTTCACGCAATCCGGCTGCTGCTCGAAGATGGCTGCCAGCATCGCCCCATGCGGCCCGTGCGCACCACCGATCTCCGCCGCCGGCGACGATACCGCCGTCGACGGGTCTTCGATGTGCTGCTCGGCCTTGTGGGCAGGCAGCAGACCTTCGTCGTTCCCCATCAGGCATTCCAGAATGCGGGTAGAGACGCGCTGGCAGACGTCAAAAGTTGTCAACGACTGTCAACGAACTGTGAAGCCACCGCTCGAGCATACAGACTCTCGATGGCAAGTCAGCCCCCAGGCACCAAAGATTACCAAGCCGGGCGGATTCATTTTGGCCGGCGCTTGCGTATCGGGGTGCGGATTGCCGGCGATCCGGACAACCCGGGAAATCCTCACGCGCTAGCGGCGCTACACCGGTCCAGCCATCGTAGGGTGGGCAAAGCGCTGCGTGCTCGCCTGTTGGCCTCGGGAGTGAAAAGACAGTGCTCAGACGGCCCGAAGTCATTGGCCGCATTGACGGGATCGAGCAGACCGCGGCATCCAAGTCGGGCACGCTGCGCTTTGCCCAACCTACGCATTCGGAGCCGAAACGGAACGAGTAGCTGAGCTTTTACTGGCTACTGGAACTCGCTCCAGCTACCGACTCAACACACGATCCAGCCACTTCAGCAGCGGCGGTAGCTGCTCTGCTTGGACTTCCTCTTCCGTCTCATTGACAGCCGCAGTCGGCGCTGGGCGAGCTTTGGGGGGCAGGTAGCGGTTGGTGGGCTGGTAGCCGAGCTCGCCGTACAGGTCTACGCTGCCGCGCTGGGCGGCGTAGCGCGAGGCCTCGCTGTCGGGGTCGGCCAGGTCGCCGAACAGCCGGGCTTTGGTCGGGCAGGCCATCACGCAGGCCGGCTGGCGGTCGGCGGGTGGCAGGTCCTGGTTGTCGATGCGGTCGGCGCACAGGGTGCATTTCTTCATCACCCCTTCGACTGCGCTGAACTCACGGGCGCCGTAGGGGCAGGCCCAGGCGCACAGCTGGCAGCCGATGCACTTGTCCTCGTCGACCAGCACGATGCCGTCGCTGCGCCGCTTGTGGCTGGCGCCAGTGGGGCAGACGGTGACGCAGTGGGCGTTCTCGCAGTGCAGGCAGGAGCGCGGGAAATGCATGGTCAGCGGCGCGCCGTGGTCTTCCGGGCGCTGCGCGGTGTAGCTGTGCACGCGGTTGAACCAGATCCCGTGCGGCTCGGCTCCGTATGGCGATTCATCGGTCAAGGGCCCGGCCATGCCGCCAGCATTCCAGCTCTTGCAGGCCACCGCGCAGGCGTGACAGCCCACGCACAGGTCCAGGTCGATGACCAGGCCGAGGCGGCGTTCGGTGGATTGGGGGAGTGCGGTCATCGGTGGGCGCTCCTGCGTGAATGGAGCACAGGGCCCAGGGCCCAGGGCTCAGGGCCCAGAAGAGCGGCGGCGAAGCGATTCGTGGCGATGCGACCCTGCGGCTTGTCGATCCAGCGCGAGATGGCTGCGCATCTTGCCGGATCAACCTGGGCCCTGAGCCCTGAGCCCTGTGCCCTTTGCCACCTCACGATTCATGCTCCCAGCGCTGCCGCAGCTTGGCCCCAAAGCGCAGCAGCGCAGGCGCCTTGATTCCGGTCGGCGGGCTGGCCAGCGCCTCGAATGCCGGCTCCACACCCTGCTCGGCCTCGGCGCAGGGCTCCAGGCGCACGCGCAGGTCGAACCAGGCGGCCTGGCCGGTGACCGGGTCGGCGTTGGCCAGCGGCTGGTCAGCGAGTTGGTCGGAGATCAGGTGGTTGAGCAGGAAGCCGTCGTTGCTTTCCGGGGCGTTGCGGTCCAGGGCCCAGGCGCCGCGGCGTTTGCCGATGGCGTTCCAGGTCCACACCGTGCCCGGCTCCACCGTATCGCTGGCGCGCACCTGGACGCGTATCCGCGAGTGCTGGCTGATCACCCAGGCCCAGTCATCGGACTGCAGCCCGGCGTCGGCCAGGGTCTGTGGATGCACATAGAGGTAGTTGCGCGTGGCGATCTGGCGCTGCCAGGCGTTTTGACTGCCCCAGGCGTGATACATGAACATCGGTCGCTGGGTCAGCGCGGCCAGGGGATAGCCGGCAGCGGCGGCGGTCTGCGACTCGAAGGGCGGATACCAGATCGGCATCGGGTCGAAGTAGCGTTCCACCCGTGACCGCAGCGCGTCCTCCGGCTGCACCCGGCCGTGGCCCTGCGCGGCCAGGCGGAAGCGCTGCAGGGTTTCGCTGTACAGCTGCATGACGATGGGCTCGGCCGTGCCGGGCTCACCGGGCAGCAGGCCCAGCTGCTGAGCCCAGTTCAGATAATCCCGGTTGGCCATTTTGTAATAGCGGCCGGCCGCCGGTATCTCGGCGTGCCAATGGCAGCCGTTGGCTATGTAACGCTTCAGCTGTTCGGGGTTGGGCTCGCCCTTGCCCTGGGCCTGGCCGTCGGCGCCGCGCCAGCCGGCCAGGGTACCGACGCCGGGCGCGCGCTGGTGGCGCCACAGGTATTCGGCGTAGCCGCCGGGATAGGTCGGGCTGCGGTCGTCGTTACACATGCCGGGCAGACCCAGTCGGGCGCCCAGGTCCAGCAGCACGCTCTGGAAGCCGCGCACGTCGCGATCGGGCTCGATCACCGGCTGGCGGATCGCGTCGGAAACGCCGTCGGCATCGGAAATCGGTCGATCCAGCAGGCTGATGCCGTCGTGACGCTCCAGATAGGTGGTGTCGGGCAGCACGATGTCGGCGTAGGCCACCATCTCGCTGGCGTAGGCGTCGGAGTAGACGATGAAGGGGATCTTGTACTCGCCGCTGGCCTGGTCGGTGTCGGTCAGCCAGCCGATGGTCTGCGCGGTGTTCATCGCCGAGTTCCAGCTCATGTTGGCCATGAACAGAAACAGCGTGTCGATGGGGTAGGGGTCACCGGCCCAGGCGTTGCGGATCACCGTGTGCAGCATCCCGTGCACGGCCAGCGGATGAGCCCAGGAGTAGGCGTGGTCGATGCGCCGCGGTTGCCCCTGCTCGTCGACCAGCAGATCCTCCGGCGACTGCGGAAAGCCCAGCGGCGCGGCATCCAGGCGCCCGTCGGCGCCGCGCCGACTGCCGGGTCGATTCGGCGGCGGCGTGGATTTGGGGAAAGGCGGCTGGTAGCGGAAGGAGCCGGGTGTGTCGATGGCGCCGAGCAGCATCTGCAGCAAATGCAGCGCGCGGCAGGTGTGGAATCCATTGACGTGAGCGGAGATGCCGCGCATCGCGTGCATCGCCACCGGTCGACCGGTCATCGATTCGTGGCGGCGCCCGTAGACGTCGGTCCAGGGCTGCGCCAGTTCGATGGCTTCGTCGAAAGCGATGCGCGCCAGCTCGGCAGCCAGCGCGCGTATCCGCGCCGCCGGGATGCCGGTGACCTTGGCCGCTGCCTCCGGGGCGTACTCGGGCTGCAGATAGCGCTCGACGATCAGCTGGAACACCGGCAGCGCGTCCAGCCCGTCGGGCAGGCGCACCTCGCCAATCAGCAGCGGCGAGATCTCCGGCGTATCGGCAGCGACCAGCTGCGGCACGTGCTCGCCGCCTGTTGCACACAGCGGCCGCCCCTCGCGATCGCGGGCAAAAAGTCCGTCGTGGGCGTGCCCCGGCGCCTTGATCACCAGCCAGTGCGCGTTGGCGTAGCGAACCAGGTAATCCAGATCGACGCGCTGGGTGCGCAGCAGTTCGTGCACCAGGGCCAGGGCCAGGGCGCCATCGCTGCCGGGTCGTATCGGGATCCACTCGTCGGCCAGCGCGCCGTAGCCGGTGCGCACCGGATTGATCACCACGATCTTCGCCCCACGCTGACGCAGCTTGCTCAGGCCCAGCTTGATCGGATTGGAATCGTGGTCCTCGGCGACGCCCCACATCCACAGGGTCTTGGCATGCTCCCAATCCGGCTCGCCGAATTCCCAGAATGAACCGCCGATGCTGTACAGCCCGGCCGCAGCCATATTCACCGAGCAGAAGCCGCCGTGAGCAGCGTAGTTGACGGTGCCGAAGGCCTGCGCCCACCAGCCGGTCAGCGCCTGCGACTGGTCGCGGCCGGTGAAAAAGGCCAGCCGGTCGGGGTCGTCCTGGCGGATTCGGCCCAGGCGCTCGCTGACCGTCTGCAGCGCCTCTTCCCAGGAGATCGTTTCAAACTGACCCGAGCCGCGCGGGCCTACCCGCCTCAGCGGCGCGCTCAGCCGCGCCGGAGACAGATGCTGCATCGGCCCGCTGGCGCCCTTGGCACAGATCACCCCGCGATTGACCGGGTGTTCCGGATTGCCGTCGATGTAGCGCAGCTGGCCGTCCTGCAGATGCACGCGGATACCGCAGCGGCAGGCGCACATGTAGCAGGTGGTTTTTTTGATCTCGATCATGCCGACAGCAGTTTTGTAGTGGCTCGCCAAACCAGGGTCAATCTGAGCAGTCTATCCTTGTCCCGTCCTTGATTGGGGAGACGGTGGCCATGACGCTGGGCAATACGCAGCAGCAATGGGGCGTGATCAGCCGGCTGCAGCATTGGGGGATGGCCGGCCTGCTGGTGCTGCAATGGCTTGCCGGCGAATTCGATGACGTTTTCGGCGGCTCTGGGTTTCACGTGTCGCTTGGCATCGGGCTGCTCCTGCTGCTGCTGGTCCGCCTGAGCTGGCGCTTGTACGCGGTCGTGCCGGACCATCCGCCGGCGGCGCCGACGTGGGAGAAGTGGGTCGCCAGGGCGACGGTTTGGGCTTGGTACACGGTGCTGCTAGCCTTGCCCATGACCGGCCTGGCATATCGACATGCGCGTGATCGGGACACCAGCTTCTTCGGCTGGTTTGATTTTCCGCGCCTGGTGTCGCCAGATCGCGAGTTCGCCCACCTGCTCGAAGAAATCCATGAGTGGCTGGCCTGGGCGGCCGTCGTGCTGCTGGCGCTGCATGTGGCCGCGGCCCTCAAGCATCAGCTGATCGACCGCGATGGTTTGCTGCGGCGGATGTGGAGCGGGGCGGCGTAGGCCGGCTCACTGGACTCCCTGTGCGGCGGGGAAGCGACTACACACTCGTCCAGAGTGATTCCCACGGCCCGGTGATGGCGACGCTGAAGCCCGGCACATAAATGTTGGCGAACAGCCACTTGCCGTCGGCCGAGAAGCAGCAGCCGGCCCACTCGGCGCCGGACAGATCGCGGCCGCCTAGGCGGACCTGATTGACCGCCAATCGCACCGGCTTGCCTTGTGGGCTGAGCCAGTACAGTGCCTGACCCTTGCCCGGGCCACGCAGCTGGCTGTCTTCGCAAACGATCAGACCGCCACCCGGCGCGGCGATGATGTTGTCCGGATAGTCGAAGTCCACCCGCTCGACCACGCCGATCTCGTAGAGCAGACGAAGTTCGCTACGTTCGATGTTGAACTCGAAGATCTGTCCCGCCTTGGCGTCGCCGCCGTCGGTGCTGGTGAAATAGATCCTTCCATCGCTGTAGGCACAGCCTTCCAGGCGGGTGAAGCGGGTGGCGCCGAGGTTGATGCCCTGCTGGGAGACACCGATGCCGATGCGGTCCTCTTCGTTGTAGCGGCCGAAGGTGGGATCGTCGATGGTGACCCAATCTGCGGCCATCACCCGATCGCGCGGCACATCCTGGCGCAAATCGGGCCAGCCCTTGATGCGCAGCATTTGCAGCTTGCCACCGTCGCTCAACTTGCCGGGCGTATTGGGTATAAAGCGGTAGAAGCCGGCCTGGGCGTATTGGTCCTCGGTCAGATAGCACATCGAGGTCTTGGGGTCGAAAGCCACCGCTTCGTGGCGGAACAGGCCCATCTCCTTGAGCGGCTTGGCGCTGGCGCGGCCTTCAGCCGGGACCTCGAAGACGTAGCCATGGTCGATCATCTGCGGATGATCAACCGCGCCGCCCAGCGGATTCCCGTCCAGGTGCACGATCTCCTCGCAGCTCAGCCAGCTGCCCCAAGGGGTGACTCCGCCGGCACAGTTGAGCAGGGTGCCGG
>JAUIFV010000234.1 GCA_030430155.1 Gammaproteobacteria bacterium | reverse complement strand
CAAACGGGTTAGCGCCGCATGGCGCAATCTGCCGCCGGCTTTCGTTTTCGAGATCAGGCGGAGTGGTTGAGAGTCTAGGGCCCAGGGCTTAGGGCCCAGGGCCCAGGAGAGCGAGACTGGGCCGTACGCGGCTTTTGCCTTGCTGGGCCCTGATCGTTGCAGGGTCCGGGCGGGAAGGGCCCAGGCCTCGTGCAGCAATTGCGGAGCGTGTGCGGTCGTAACTCCGGGCCCTGGGCCCTGAGCGCGGACTCAGTGGCAGAGCCAGACGTCCAAAGCCTCAGGTACGGGTGCAAGGGCTACCGCCGCAACCTCGCCGCCCGGCTCAATTCATCCCACAGATGGCGGCCGAAGCTGCGCATTAGTCCGCGATCCAAGTCGGCGTCCTTGCCGTCGGCGAGCCGTTCGATCTGCTGGTAATACCAGCCCTGGGCGCCGAGCATGTTGATCACCTTGAACAGCAGTATCGGGCTCGCTGGCGAGCGCCAGCCGCTGTTGGCCAGGCGTAGGCGCTGTTCGTACGCGGGTAACTGATCGACAGTCCGTGCCAGCAGCGCGGCTGCGGCATCGGGCATGGTGCAGAACGGTCGGGCGATGCCGATCATGTCGGTCTCGCCGCTGGCCAGTGCCGAGGCCATGCCGTCTCGGCTGCGAAAGCCGCCGGTGACCATCAGCGGCATCGCCGCCACCGCGCGGATCTGCGCGGCGTAGTGGAGGAAATAGGCCTCTCTGGCGCGGGTGCTGGGTTTGACCGCTACCGCATCGTTAGCGCGACCGGCCAATCCCAGCAGCTGCGGCTGCTCGTAGGTGCCGCCGGAGATCTCCAGCAGGTCGATGTGCTCGTCGTTGAGCATGCGCACCACGCTGAGGCAGTCCTCGTGACTGAATCCGCCCTTGCGGAAATCGTCCGAGTTGAGCTTCACCGATACCGGATAGTCGCGGCCGACGACGTGGCGCACCGCGCGCACCGTCTCCAGCAGAAAGCGTGCTCTGTTGATCAGCTCGCCGCCCCAGCGGTCGGTGCGTCGGTTGGTGACCGGGGATAGAAAGCTGCTGATCAGATAGCCGTGCGCGCCGTGGATCTGTACGCCAGTGAACCCGGTTTCCTTGGCAATCCCGGCGGCGGCGCCGAAGCGCTGTATCAGCTCGCAGATCTCGCCATCCTCCAGCGCCCGCGGTCGAGCGTAGTTGCCCATCAGGTCGAGCTGGACCGCCGAGGGCCCAAGCGGCTGCTTGGCCGCATAGCGCGGGGATTGGCGTCCGGCGTGCGAGATCTGCATCCACAGCTGCGCGCCGTTGGCGGTTCCGGCTTCGGCCCAGGCGCGCAATCGCTGCCGCGCTGCCTCGTCCACGCTGGCCGGGTGGGTGGTGTCGATGGCGACTTTGCCCGGTCGTTCGATCACCCAGCGATCGATCATCACGTTGCCGGTCAGGCACAGTGCGGGACCGCCAGCGCCCCAACGCGCATACAGCCGCCGGTGACGCTCGGTGGCGCGCAGCTGGCGGTCGCCCAGACCCTCGGTCATCGCCGCCTTGCACAATCGATTTTGCAGGGTGATCCCGCAGGGCAGGGTCAGCGGCTGGGCGAGTAGATCCACAGTCTCCGATTGGCTCATGGCAACGGCGCCTGATCCAGCTTCAGGATCGGATACAGATCGAGGCGTTGATCAAAGGCACTGTGCTTGGCGTAGAAGAAGCGCAGACGGGCGTTCGGATCGGCGGCAAACCCGGGGTCGCTGGCCAGACGCTGGTTGAACGCTTCGGCGACTGCCGGGTCGCTGGCCAGCATTTCCCGGGCGACCGCCTCAGCGACGTAGGGTTCCATGTACTCCTTGCTCTCGAAGTGATTGTTGAAAAAGCCCCAGGCCAGCAGCGAGTCGGGCGCTTCGGGATCCAGCAGCGCGGCCAGCAGCAGGCCGTTGTTGCCGTTGACCTCGACGACCAGATCAGCGCTACGCAGGTCCACGCTGTAGTCTTCCCAATCGCCTTTGACCGTCAGCATTTGCCGACCTTCGAAGGAGTGCGGGGTGAGCGCCTTCTCACTGGCCCTGTAGACCTGGGCCGAAACCTGTTCAGCGTCCTTGCCCAGCGGCCGCGCCCGGATGCCGTGCAGCGCCAGCTTGGCGCCGACCCAGTCGGCGTGCGCGGCGGGGACCAGATAGGCGTATCCGGGCAGCTGCGCCTGCTTGCTGGCCTGCACCTGATCGTAGAGCGGCACCTTCCACGTTTGCGGCTTGCTCTCGTCGTAGCGGGTCATCAGCTGTCCAGAGATCTCCGATGGCGTGCGAGTGTAGGCGTAGCCGAGGAAGTCGATTTGCCGCGCTTGATCCGTGGCGTCGAAGGCGATGGGCACGGACTTGCCGGCCAGACGCCGGCTGGTGCGATCGGCCTGATCCGTCAGCTGTTGCCACTGCGCGCCTTTCGCTGCAGTCAACTCGGTCAAGGCGATGATGGTGTCGAAGGTGGACTTGACCCGCACCGGATAGGTTTTCCATGAGTGGGTTTCCACCAGCATCGAAAAGCGATTGCGCAGGGCGACATAGGACAGTGAGAAGCGCGGCGAGCCGGGTCCATCCTTGAAACCGGAGCTGGGGTCGTCGTAGACCACAAAGGACGGATAGAAGGGCACCGGCTGGGCGCCACGCTCACGCAGCTCATCCATCACCTGATCACGCAGGGCGCGTCCCGCTGCACGCAGCGTCTCGGCGCCGCCGTGATTGGGTTCGACCATGATCGAAATGTCGTGCTGGAACTGGGCACCGTTGGTGGCGTGCAGGTCGGCTACAACCAGCGGATCCCAGCGGTTGAGCAGGCCCATCATGTGCTGCATCTCGGTCGAGTCCAGCTTCATGTAGTCGCGGTTGAGGTTGTAGTTCTGCGCCGTGGTGCGCCAGCCCATCTGCTCCGGGCCGCGCTGATTGGGTCGGTTCCAGGGACCGAAGCGCTCATGCCCGTCGACGCTGAACACCGGGACGAACAGGAACACCAGCTGGTCCAGCGCCTTTGCCGCCTGGCGGCCTTCGAGCATCTCTCGCAGTGCCCAGAAACCAGCGTCTTTGCCGTCGATCTCGCCGGCATGGATGCCGCCCTGGAACAGAATCACCGGCAGCTTCTGCTGGCGCGCCTGTGCTGCGTCCAGGACACCGCTGCGACTGGCAATCAGCAGCTGCATGGGACGGCCTTCCGGGCTGCTTCCGAAGGTCTCGCAGCGCACCGCGTCGGGATACTGCGCGGCGAAGCGCTGGCACAGATCGATCACCTCCGCGTAGCGACCGGTGCGCTGGAAGCCCGATTGCTCGGCCAGCGTTTGCAGCTTGTCCGCGGCCGGCGAGGAGAGCGGCAGGAGCAGGATCAGCGCGGCGATCAGGTAGCGCGGCATGGCGGCTCACAGTGGGAAAGCGGGCCCACATGGTAGCCAATCGCTGCGTCGTCGCGTTGTCCACTTGATCAACAGCGGCCCACGCAGCGTGTGGACCGGCTAAGCTCGTCGCGCGAGCCTGGATTATTCATGAACGTTCGTAGCGAGGGTTTCGCAGGCGCGCTGTGGTGCGGATCGCGGACCGGAGATCGATGAAGGCGTGCTCGGCAGTACGTCGAGTCGATAGCAGGGAGCAAGCCGCGCCACAGTGCGTCTGCGGAAGCCGCAGTAGAAGGTTCATGAATAACCCAGGCTAGGACACGGGAGCGGGGAGGCGAATGGAACAAAGCGCGCTGATCAGCATCGGCCTGCCGATTTCGCTGATGATCATCATGGCGGGTATGGGCCTGAGCCTGACCGTGGCCCACTTCCGCCATGAGCTGTCGCAGCCGCGCGGGGTTATTGTCGGCACGCTGGCGCAGGCGCTGGTGATGCCGGCGCTGGCCTTTGCGATCGCCAGCGCGCTGCAGCTGCCGCCGATGCTGGCCGTTGGTCTGGTGGTGCTGGCGGCCTGTCCAGGCGGCACCACCTCCAATCTGATCACCTACTTGGCCGGCGCCAATCTGGCTCTGTCGATCGCGCTGACCGTCACCGCCAGCGTGGTCACCATCGTAAGCCTGCCGATCTACGTCGGTTTGGGACTGAGCAGCTTCGCCGGCGGCGGCACCGAGGTCAGTCTGCCGCTGGCCAACACCATCGGCACGCTGGCCGTCGTGGTCCTGTTGCCGGTCGCCTGCGGCATGCTGCTGCGGGCCAGGAAACCGGCGCTGGCGGCGACACTGGAGCGCGGCGTCGGGATCTTCGGCATGGTGGTGCTGGTGGCGCTGATCGTGGCTATCGCCGCGTCGATGTGGGATCGGCTGCCGACGCTGCTGCGTCAGGCCGGACCGGCCTGTTTGCTGCTCAATCTGCTCGGCATCGCCATCGGCATCGGCGTGGCCAGACTCAGCGGGCTGCGCTTTGTGGACGCGCTGACCGTGGGTGTGGAGCTGGGCCTGAAGAACGGCACGCTGGGCCTGCTGGTAGCGCTCAACCTGCTTAAATCCACCGAGGCGGCGATTCCGTCGGCGGTCTACGGGCTGCTCATGTACTTCTCCGCGATCGGCCTGGTGGTTCTGGGTCGGCGGTTGTTCAAGCGCTGAGATGGATCGATGGAATTTGAGTCGGTATTGCGCTTCTGGTTTGTAGAGATCGAGCCGTCACAGTGGTGGCGCAAGGACGCGGACTTCGACCGGCTGATTGCCCGCCGATTCGGTGAGCTGCATGCGCGGGCGGCCCGCTGCGAGCTGTACCGGTGGCGCGAACACGCCGACGGCGCGCTGGCCGAAGTCATAGTTCTGGACCAGTTCTCGCGCAACATCTACCGCGATCAGCCGGCCAGCTTTGCCCAGGACCCGCTGGCACTGGGTCTGGCCCAAGCCGCCGTTGCTCGCGGTCAGGATCAGCAGCTGGAACAATCGCGGCGCGCCTTCCTGTACATGCCGTACATGCACAGCGAATCGCTGCCCATACACGACGTCGCGGTGGCGCTGTACACCGCGCTGGACGACCCCTCATCGCTGGGGTTCGAGCACAAACATCGGGCCATCATCCAGCGCTTCGGCCGCTACCCCCACCGCAACGCCATCCTAGGCCGCACCTCAACGCCCGCCGAGGAGTCCTTCCTCAGCGAGCCGGGCTCATCCTTCTAGCTCTTCCTCAGCCCTCAGCCCTTAGCCCTTATCGGCCGCGACAGCCCGACTGCTCGCATCAAATAGCTCTCGCGCCTGATCGACGTCCAGATATGGTATCTGCAGCGTAAAGCTGGTGGCGGACACCCCGGCCGTATCCAGTCTGATTCCGGCCATCTGATGGCGGCGATCAAAGGGCGATTGCTGCAGCAGCACCGCCTGACCCTTGTCGATGGCGGCGACGGTCCAATGCCGGGTCAGCCAGCCGGCACGGAAGGCGAAGATGCGATCGGTACAGGCGTATGCGGCGTATCTGGCCCAGCCGCGGGCCTCCAAGACCAGCAGCGCAGTGACCACCGTCCACAGCGCGGGGCCCCAGAATCCGAACAGCCAGCTCACCGGCACCGCGACAACGCTGGCGACGATCAGCGATGGCCACAGGCGTCGGCGCCAGCCTCGGGGGTGGATGGGCCGCCACTGCAGGCCGTCCGGATCCAGCTCCGGCGCCAGCGCCTTGATCACTGCGGTCACCTCCGCATGGGTTCCCAGCGGCACCAGCGTGCTCATGCGGTGGTTGTCGGAGAAGCCGTCGTCCTCGGCGCCCGATGCCACCTCGCATTGCAGGTGGACCCGACCCATGCGTCGGGCCAGCCAGGACTGACTCAGCAGCAGCCGCTGCAGCTTGCCCAGATTGGCGCTGGCGTGTCGCCGGTTGAGCAGGCCGGCCTCGGTGGCCACGCGCTGCTCGTCCAGATCCAGACGAAAGCCGTAGTCGCTGAGCAAACACATCAACACCGAGAGCGCCTTGAGTACCAGCGCTAGCAACACCAGTACCGCCAACCCGGTCAGCAGCGTGTGCAGCCAACCGCCGAAGGCATCCAGCAGCGTACCGGTCGATCCGAACAGCCAGCGGATGGCGTCGCCGAACTGCGAACTCTCCCAAAACTGAAACTGCCAGCCGGCAGCGAAGGCTGCGCCGACCACCACCGCGCCGCGGTTGCTGCTAAGTCCATAGCGGAGGATCTCGCTCAGGTCGGCCTGATGCAGGGTGTGGCCGCTGTCGGAATCCGCCTCATCGGCGCTGACTTCCGCCGCCTTGCCACGCAGCAGCCGCTCCAGCTGCCCCCGCATCTCGGAGTCGTCGCCGCATTCCCGCTCGACCAGCTCCGCCCGCGCAGCCTCCTCCAGCGCAAGCGCCTCCTCCAGGAGGCCCCGCAGCCGGCCATAGCGCTCAACGGTGATG
>JAUIFV010000029.1 GCA_030430155.1 Gammaproteobacteria bacterium | reverse complement strand
TGCTGGGCGCGGTCATTTCCTCGCAAGCGGTATTCATCGAGGCGCCATTCGATGGTTACTCCGATGGTGTTTGGCAACCGACTGACGCGGAGTACGCGTGCACCAGCAATCCGGGGGTCTGTTACAACACCTTCGCGCTTTGTTTGTCGGATCAGCGGGATAGCGCAGCCGCGGCAGGACTCAATTGCGGCAGTCTGACTCAACGGCGTCCGATGGTGTACGTCGGCGGCAACGACGGAATGCTGCATGCGTTTGACGCAGACAGTGGCGAAGAGGTTTGGGCCTATATTCCGGGTGCGGTGTATCCGAATCTGGGAGAGTTGACGGATACAAACTTCCAGTTCAATCCGTTCGTTGACCAAGAGATCATTCCGCGCGATGTTTTCCTCAACGGACGTTGGAGAACGGTCGCGGCCGTTACGCTACGCGGTGGCGGGCAGAGCGTCAGCCTGCTTGATGTGACCGATCCAGGCTTTGGTGCTTCTGAATCGACTCTGGCTGCAAAAGTGCTGTGGGAGTTCACGGACCGCTCAGCGCCGGGTGACCGTGATCTCGGATACACCTACGGATTGCCGCAGATCGGACGTATGAACAACGGGCAGTACGCGGTGTTCGTGTCGGCCGGATATAACAGTGATGAATCGGATGGGGTCGTAGGCTCTGGACGAAGTGTCTTGTTTGCGATTGACGTCGCGACTGGTACTGTGCTTAAGAAGTTCGATCTAGGGGCTGGTACCCAGGGATTGGTCGGCGTCAATCTGGGCGATTATGACGGTGACATCAGCTATGAGGTCGGGTTTGCAGGTGATCTGACTGGAAAGCTGTTTAGATTCAATCTGGAATCTCCCACCCCGTCCAGTTGGTGCTCTGATCTGATGTTCCAGACTCCCGGTACGCAGGCGATTACTGTCACGCCTCGTCTGGTCCTGGATGAGTTGGGTACGCTAGGTGGCAGCGATCCGTGGGACTTCGGCAACAACTTCATCGTGACGTTCGGAACGGGGCGTTATCTGACTCAGGCCGATAAGGTGACCAATGATCAGCAGGCCTATTACGGCATTCGCGAGTCTGGTCGATTGGCCTGCGGGTCGGCGGCGGCGTCTTATCCGGTTCCGGTGGGTACACTGGTCAGGCAGACCCTTTCTCAGGATCTGCAGGGTTTTCGCCGGATTACCGACAATCCAATTACTCCTGGCGCGCGTGGATGGCGATTCAACCTGATTGCCAATGGTGAGCGCAACGTGTCAATCGCCGGATTGCTGACCGGATTGAAGGTTCTGATCGCTAGCACCATCATTCCCGCGAGTGCAGACCCATGTGACCCCAGCTTGAGTAGTGCGGTCATGGTCCTGGACGCCATCAATGGTGGTTTTCTCGAGGACACCCCGCTGTTTGATGTCAATGGCAACGGCGTGGTCGATCAAGGTGATAGTCCGTCGGTCGTAGGCAAGATCGTCAATACTGCAGTGCTGCAACCGCCGCCAGTTGTGACGCCGCCGGGCGGTGGCGCTGGTGTGCTGTTGATTGGCGGCGGCGCGGGCTCGAACGCCAACAACGGTGGCTTGGATGCGATTCCTTTCCTACAATTCCGACGTCGCTCGTGGCGTGAGGTGGGTGAGAATGAGCTCTAGATCTTGGTCGCTTGATCAGCACCGCGTTAGCATGCTCAGCAGAGGCTTCACGATGATCGAGTTGCTGATCGTCGTGGCGATCCTGGCTTTGCTGCTCAGCATCGCGATTCCGTCCTATCAGGGCTACATCCTGCGAGCCAATCGAGCCGAAGGTAAGAATTTCCTGTTGCGTGTTCAAGCCGCTCAAGAGCGCTTCTACACCAACAACTCGGTGTATTCGGCCAGCATGACCGGCACTGGCACGGCTGGACTGGGCTTCAGTTCATCGACCGCACCGAACAACAAGTTCACTGTGGGGATTGCTCTGACCAATGCCAATCGGGGTTATGTACTGACCCTAACGCCATCGAACGGTCATCAGGATCCTGATTGCACGACATTGACCGTCGATAATCTGGGCAACAAGTCCGCAACAGGCACCCAAGCGGAGCGCTGCTGGACGCGCTAGCCGGAACCAACAGGTTCAGACTAGCAAGCTTTTAGAGGCGAGATGGCGACTAAGGATCGTCGCCATCTCGTTTTGCTCCAAGCGAACTATCGCAACCCAGTTTCCATCCGCGCAATCACCATGCGCTGAATCTCGCTGGTGCCTTCATAGATCTCGGTGATCTTGGCATCGCGGAAGTAGCGTTCGACCGGCAATTCCTTGCTATAACCCATGCCGCCGTGGATCTGCACCGCCTGGTGGGTGATGTACATGGCGGTTTCGGATGCGGTGAGCTTGGCAACGCTGGCTTCGGTAGTGAAGCGAGCGCCGCTGTTGACCGCCTGCTGCTTGAGCCAGGCGGCGCGAAGCGTAAGTAGGTAGGCTGCGTCCAGCCGGCACTTCATGTCGGCGATCTTCTGCTGAATCATCTGGAAGCTGCCTATGGATTGGCCGAATGCCTTGCGCTCGCCAGCGTAGGCTACCGCGGCCTCGTAGGCGGCACGGGAGATGCCGACGGCCTGAGCGGCGATGCCGATGCGGCCGGCATCGAGCACCCCCAGCGCGATCTTGAAGCCTTCGCCTTCCTTGCCGAGCAGGTTCTCGGCAGGGCACTGGTAGTCGGTGAACTCGATCTCGCAGGTGGCCGAGGCGCGGATGCCCAGCTTGGGCTCGGACTTGCCGCGGTGGAAGCCTTCCTTGTTGGTGTCGATGATGAAGGCGCTGATGCCCTTGGAACCTGCGGCGGGTTCGGTCACCGCGAACAGAATCACATAGTCGGCCACCGGTCCGGAGGTGATCCAGCTCTTTTTGCCGTTGATCACGTAGTGGCTGCCGTCGGCGCTCTTTACCGCACGAATACGCATCGAGGAAGCGTCAGAGCCGGACTGCGGTTCGGTCAATGCATAGGCGCCGATGGCCTTGCCTTCGGCGACCGGTCGCACGTAGGCCTGTTTCTGCTCTTCGCTGCCGTATTTGAGCAGGCCATTGCAGTAGAGCGTGTTGTTGACCGACATGATGGTGCCGTGGGAGGCATCGACGGCGGAGATCTCGACCATCGCCAACACGTAGCTGATTGCGTCCAGACCCGAACCGCCGTACTCGCCGGGCACTTCGATGCCCATCAGGCCGAGCTCGCCCATTTGACGGATGGTCGGCAGCGGAAACTCTCCGCTAGCGTCATGTTTGGCAGCGATGGGTTGAATCTGCTCGGCGGCGAACTTGCGCGCTACGTCCTGCAGCATCAGCTGCTCGTCGGTGAACTGAAAATTCATCGTTTCTTCCTTGGCTGGTTTTTGCGACCGCACGCGGCGCTAACTGGCGCGCGGCTTTGATATCGACAGTAGCCCGGGCCAGCAATGGCCGCAAGCGCTAGCCTGCGTTGTTCATGAATGCTGGTCCGCGGAGGCCTAGCGGTAGATTCATAGAGCTGCGAGAGATGATGCCAGTCTAGCCGCGATTGCCTTGTGCAGACGGCTGCGTGGGCCAGCGGCAGCGCAACTCGATCTGCCCGGCAACCAGCTTGAACCCATCCTCATCCACTCGCAGCCAGCTCGGCGCTCGGTGCCAATCGCCGAGCACAGCACGCAACACGCTGCGGCCGCCCACGTCCAGTACGTGCAGTGCCGGCCGGTGGGTATGACCGTGGATCAGCACGTCGGCCGCATGCGCATCGGCCAGTCGGAGCAGTTCATCGACGTCGGCGTCCATGATGGTCGCGCTCTGGCTGCTGGTGTGCTCGCGGCTCTGCTGGCGTGCGGCTGCTGCGAATTGGCGGCGAGCCGCTAGCGGCTGGGCTAGAAATTGCCGCTGCCAGGCCGGATTACGCAGCTGCTGACGAACGGTCTGGTACTGGGTGTCGGCGAGACACTCGCGGTCGCCATGAATCAGCAGCACGCGCTGATTGTTCAGCTCGATGACGCTGGGGTCGGGTAGCAGTCGTCCCCCGAAACGCTCCAGATAGTCCGATCCGAGCAGGAAATCGCGATTGCCCGGAAGAAAGTGGATGCGCCAACCATGCTGACGGTACTCGTCAAACAGTTTGGCAACTGCGTGCGCCGCGGGCTGATCGTCATCGTCACCCAGCCAGGCCTCAAACAAATCGCCGAGTATGTAGAGGTCGCTGATCGGTGCGTCGCGCTGCGTGCGCAGACTTTGCGCCAGCATATCGACGCCGCTGAGGGCGTCGATATGCAGGTCTGAGATGAACAACGCGCTCATGTTGAGACGCGGTTCGGTTATTCGACGACCGAGGCCTTCTCAATCAATACCGGGGTGGTCGGCAGGTTGGCAAACTGCGCCGAGCGCGCCTGGGTGGGAATGGCCTTGATCTTGTTGACCACATCCATGCCCTCGACGACCTTGCCGAATACGGCGTAGCCGAAGGTGGCGCCGCTGGCCGGGCTGCGGTGGTTCAGCGCCGCGTTGTTGTTGACGTTGATGAAGAACTGCGCGGTGGCCGAATGCGGCTCGCCGGTACGCGCCATGGCGATGGTGCCTACGTCGTTCTTCAGTCCGTTGCCGGCTTCATTCATGATCGGCTCGCCGGTGGGGCGGGCGGATAGATCCGAGGCATAGCCACCGCCCTGGATCATGAAGCCGTCGATCACCCGGTGGAAGATGGTGCCGTTGTAGTGACCCGCATTGACATAGCCAAGGAAGTTCTCCACCGTTTTCGGAGCTTCCTTCGGATACAGCTCGATCACGATCTCGCCCTGGTTGGTCTTCAGCGCCACCTTGGGGTTGGCGGCTTCATCCTGGGCCAATGCGAACGATGCAGACAGCGCCAGCAGCAGGCTAACAAGCACACGCATGATCTAATCCTCTTTCGGTTGCTACGCGGATACCGCGTTGGGACGGTCTTTGCGGATCGCGTCAGTGACGCGTGAACCGCTGTTATCACGGCCGGCAATCATATCAGTTCTATGTATTCGCCCTGCGGTCCACTCAGGCAGCGCGGCAGCTCAGTCAGCGTGCCGATAGCTTCGCTGCATTCTCGGTAGCGCTGGAAGCGGAGCGCAAAGGGAGCGCTACTGGGACAGTCACCGATGGCGCACAAGCGCAGCGAGGCGCCCGGCAATCGCAGTTCGCGCTCGATGCGCCGGGCACCCAACAGTCCCAGATAGAAGGCGCTGCTGACCTCCGTGTCTTTCGCATGCAGGTCCACCACGACCCTTGCCGCGGTTGGCTCGGGTTCATGGGAGATCCGTATCGCTCCCCAGCCGGCGTCGGCAGACTCGCTAGCGGCGAATTCAATCAGACGTAGGCGCGGATTGATGCCTTCGTGCGACAGTGCAATCCAGTTGGCGCCGGCCATTGCGGGCTGGCCAATCCGCAATGCCAACTCGGCCGGCAGCTTGCCCGCAGCACAGCGGCTGAATCCGGCGCTTTCGGTCCACTGGGCACTGGCCGCATTCAAATCGCGAGCCAGCAGGGTAACCAGATCCAGACGATAGGGCATCGCACCTCAATGACTTTACACTGCCGACCCAGCGCGGTTTCGCGCCGCCTGCACCGGCTCGGTGTACTGTATGAAACTTGGACTGGGATGGAGTTTGCCATGCGCTTGATGTTTGCAACGATGCTTACCGCGGGATTGGTTTTCGCTGAAACTGTCAGTGCACTGGACAGAACGCCAGCGCCGGCGGGCGTGGAACTCTATTTCATCGACTTGAAGGATGGCCAGACGGTAGATCGAGACTTTGTAGTCCGCTTCGGGTTGAGCGGCATGGGCGTGGCGCCGGCCGGGATCAAGCTGGACAAGACCGGTCATCACCATCTGCTGATCAACGCCGATCTACCCGAGGATCTCTCCCAGCCGCTGCCCAACGATGCGCAGCACCGGCACTACGGCGGCGGGCAGACCGAGGCCAAGATCAGTCTGGAACCCGGCGAGCACACGCTGCAATTGGTGCTGGGTGATTTCCTGCACGTGCCCTTCGACCCGGTAATTGCCAGTGCAAAGATCACCGTGGTCGTGAAATAGCTGACCACCGCACTCGGACTCGGGCGCGTGCTTTGCTATGGTGCGCGCCCCAAGTATTGATTCGAGCGTTGCTATGACCGTCCGCACCCGTTTTGCGCCCAGTCCGACCGGATTCCTGCACGTCGGCGGGGCTCGTACCGCCTTGTTCAGCTTCTTGGAGGCAAGGCGGCGCGACGGCGAGTATGTGCTGCGCATCGAAGACACCGATCTGACCCGCTCCACGCCAGAGGCGGTGCAGGCGATATTCGACGGTCTGGATTGGCTGGGGCTGACGTCCCAAGAACCGGCCGTGTTTCAGACCAAGCGCTTCGAACGCTATCGCGAAGTCGCGCAGAGACTGCTTGCCGAGGGCAAGGCCTACCACTGCTATTGCTCGCGTGAGACGCTGGACCAGATGCGCGCCGAGGCCGAAGCGCGTGGCGAAAAGCCGCGCTACGACGGCCGTTGTCGCAATCGCAGCGAGCCGCCGCCAGAGGGCGTCAATCCGGTGATTCGGTTCCGCAATCCCGATTCTGGCCAGGTGGTGGTCAATGACCGTGTGCGCGGAAAAGTCGTGTTTGAGAATGCCGAGTTGGACGATCTGATCATCTGGCGCTCGGATGACTCGCCCACTTACAACTTCTCCGTGGTCGTCGACGACAGCGACATGGGCATCACCGACGTGATTCGCGGCGACGACCATCTCAACAACACGCCCAGGCAGATCAACCTGTATCTGGCGCTGGGCCTGACTCCGCCCAGCTTCGCATCGCTGCCGATGATTTTGGGCCCGGACGGCGCCAAGCTCTCCAAACGGCACGGCGCGGTCAACGTGATGATGTATCGCGAGCTGGGTTTTGTGCGCGAGGCGATGCTGAACTACCTGGTGCGGCTGGGCTGGTCCCACGGTGACCAGGAAATTTTCAGCATGTCCGAGTTGGAGCAGTTGTTCAGCGTAGACGACGTCAATCAGTCGGCCTCGCGCTTCGATATCGACAAACTGCGCTGGCTCAACCAGCACTATTTGAAAACTCTGGAGCCTGCTGATCTGGCCGAGGAGATCCGCTGGCATTTGCGTCGAGCCGGACTGGACCCGGAACAGGGCCCGGCCGCCGAGGATTTGCTGATTGCCCTGCGCGAGCGGGTACATACGCTGGAGGAACTGGCTGAGCGGGCCAAGGTCTGGTTCGAGCCGCTGAGCGACTATGACGACAAGGCGGTTGCCAAGCATCTCAAGCCCGAAGCAGCCGAACCGCTGCGTCAGGTCCGTCAAGCGCTTGCAGACCTGTCGGAATGGAGCGCTGCGCAGATTGATCAGGTCGTGCGCGGGGTGGGCGAGGCGCTGGGGCTGGGCCTGGGCAAGGTTGCCGGACCACTGCGCGTGGCGCTGACCGGTACCCAGGTGTCGCCATCCATAGACCACACGATCTACCTCGCAGGTCGTGATCAGGCGCTGCTGCGGATCGACGCTGCGCTGGCGAAGATCGAGGCCTGAACATTGGAACAGCTACAGGCACTACTGATCAGCTACGCGCCTGGCATCGCCATCTATTTCGTCGTCGCCGGCGTCATCGGCTGCCTGCTTGGGCTGCGCAAGGGGCAGGGCATCAAGGGATTGATTTACGGCGCGCTGCTGGGGCCGATAGGCTGGCTATTGACCACGCGCTGGTCAGCCCAGGGCAAAAGCTGTCCGGAATGCGGTGGCATCAACCCGGGCCGTCCGGCAATCTGTCGCCATTGCGGCGTCAACTTGCGCGCCGCCTCCAAGCGCACGGCGCGGTCCAGGATGCGCGGGCAGTCGGACGGCTGGCGCTGAATCTGCAGGCTCGCTAGGCGCGCCGGTCTTGGGCTCCGATCTGTGATCGGACGCTGTACGCTGCGGCTCGCGTTTGCCCGACCAAAAGCGTCAGCGCATAGCGCTGACCCACCACGGAATCAGCCGCACTAGGTTGTGCACTGAAAGTGCAGCACATCCTCAGGTTTGCGCTCGGCCAGTTGGCCCAGGCTGATAGAGCCGCTCTTGCGCAGCTGCAGTTCGTCGCGGTGCAGGCGGATTTCGTCGTCGTCACCGAGCTTGACGTAGGTGCCGTTGGTGGATCGGTCGGTGACCACAAAGAAGCCGCGGCTGAACTCGATGCTGGCGTGGTTGCGCGACACCCACTCGTTGTCGATTACCAGGGCATTGCCGTGATCACGGCCCAAACCGAAGGGTGGGGAGACATCAGAAACCTCGATCAACTCACCCCGGAAGCGCAACACCAGCTTGTGGCCGGTGGGCGCGTCATCGAGTTTGATCGCGCGGGCCACCATGGTGACGTTGGAGGTGTCTTCCTGCCAGATGACGTCTACGATGTCGACCGGCTGCAGCTTGCCAGACACCCGGGCCTGACCCAGATGGCGGGTGCGGATGAAGCTGGCGTTGGTGATCGCGTCGATGGTGGTAACGGTGGTGACGATCTGCTCGCGCTTGGCCAGACCGGTCACTCGTGCGGCGAGATTCACCGCGTCGCCATAGACATCGCCATCTTCCAGCAGCGCATCGCCGTAGTGCAGGCCGATACGGACGGCCAAATGCTGCTTGGCCCACTCCGCGTCGCCGGCCACACGGCGCTGCATCTCCATTGCCGCCATCACTGCGTTCATTGGTCCGGGGAAGGTCACCATCAGCTCATCGCCGATGGTTTTGATCACCCGCCCGCCGTTCTTGACGGTGATTTCGCTGAGCACGCCGAGCACTTGCGAAGTCAGCTGCCGTGCGCCGACATCGCCGTACAGCTCAAACAGCTTGGTACTGCCCGCTATATCGGCGAACAGGATGGTGATCGGCTCGAGATCAGACGGCAACACGAGTGTCGCAGCACTTGCCAGCGGCGTATAGGTGTCAGCGCCGACCACGCGGGCAATTGGACGCTCAGCAGCACCACCTTCTACCAGGGCAGTCATGATGCCTTCGCCAACGCTGGCTGAGCGCCGACCTTCATCAACAATCAGCACGCGTTTGCATTGTTTTGCCTGGTCAATGATGGCCGCTTCGTTGAGCGGCAGCAGCCAGCGCAGATCCATGACGCGAACCGAGAGTCCCTGCTCTTCGGCGATCTGCTTGGCCGCACGCAAGCCCATCAGCAGTCCGTTACCGTAGCTGATGATCAGCAGGTCGCTGGCTTCTGCGTTGTAGATGCGCGGTTCGCCGAGTGCGATGTGCTGGCTGGGATCTGGGTAGGCAAAGCTCCACAGGCCGTCGCCAGCTTCGTGCAGGTCCTTGGTCATGTACAGGGCGATGGGCTCGAGAAAGGCACAGACCCGCCCATCCACCTGGCACAGCGCCATCAGCGTGCGCAGCATCATCGCCGCATCATCACCGCGGCTGGGGCAGCCAATGATCAGGCCTGGAATGTCACGCAGCGCGGCAAAGGAGTTGTCGTTGTGGAAATGACCGCCAAAGCCCTTCTGATAGCCCAGTCCGGCGACCCGCATCAGCATCGGATTGCGGTACTGGTTGTTGCTGAAGAACTGCAGCGAGCAGGCCTCGCCGCGAATCTGATCGCAGGCGTTGTGGTAGTAGGCCAGATACTGGATCTCCGGAATCGGCAGATAGCCCAGATTGGCGTAGCCCTGGGCCAGCCCCAGGATGGTTTGCTCGTCGAGTAGGGTGTTGAACACCCTGGCCCCTTTGAAGGCCTTGAACAGACCCTTGGTAACGGTGTAGACGCCGCCTTTACGGGCCACATCTTCGCCGAAAATCAGCGAATTGGGGTACTTCAAGAGCAGATCGTGCAGAGCCTGATTGATCTGAATAGCCAGATGTTTGGGCGCTTGATTTTCCGGTAGGGCGCGCTCTTCGCCCCACAAGGCCAGACGCTTGTCCTGGTAGTCGGCGCGGCTGGCCTCGGCATTGACCGCGGTCGCGGTGTACGGCGCCAGCGGCCGCATCACCTCGTCCAGGGTGGTGATCTTGGCGGTTTGGTCGGCACGTTCTGCCGCGTCGAAACAGGCTTTGCGGATGCTCTCGTACTTGTCCAACAGCGCCTGCGGGGTGTACAGGCCGCTTTGCAGCGCCCAGCGCGCCGATTTCAGCAGCGGATCCAGGGCCTCATCGGCGCAGATCTCTTCGATCGCCCGGTACTCGACCTCGAAATCGGTGCCGGCATGGCCCATCAGCCGCGCGGTGCGCAGGTGCAGGAAGGCCGGCTTGCGCTCGCGGCGACAGTAGTCCACTGCGGCCTGAACACGATCCCAGCCGTGGACCAGATCCAATCCATCGGCCTGGAAATAGCGCAGATGCGGGCGATTGGCGAAGCTGGTTTCGATCCAGCCGGCCGGGGTGCGCACCGAGATGCCGATATTGTTGTCTTCGCAGACGAACAGCAGCGGTACCTTCAGCCCCTGATGCACGGCCCATTCGCAGGCGTTGAAAGTGCCTTGACCAGTGGAGTGATTGGCACTGGCATCGCCAAAGCTGCATACCACTATGGAATCGTCCGGTATCGGCAGCTGATGGCCGATACGTCGCGCATGTTCGATAGCCAGGGCGGTGCCGTAGGCCTTGGGCGGATGGCTGGCGATGGTCGAGGTCTGCGGCAGCACCCACAGCGGCTTGCTGCCCCAGACTTTGTGCCGGCCACCGCTGGCTGGATCCTCGCAACTGGCGGCGAAGCTCAATGCCGAATCGTAGATCGGATCCATGCCCGGCAGTTTGCGGAAGCGCTCGGCCATGAATGCGCCGGAACGGTAATGCAAGAACGCCGGGTCGGTGTGGCGGCTGGCCCTGGCCACCATTGCATTGCCTTCGTGACCGGAACTGCCGATGGTGTAGAAGACCTTGTTGCGCACCCGCAGCACCCGCGCCATCAGGTCCAGATGACGGGAGATCAGCTGCGACTCGAAGAGTCGCTCGAAGGCCTGTGCGGTTAGCGTGGAGTGGGCGTGCAGGGTCTGCTCAGCTGAGGGTGCCTGCGGAGCGACGGCGCCGTCATACTCCTGGACAAAGCGCACAAACTGCTGGTCGACGACCTCAGCCCGGTTGATCTGCCGGGCGAGGGTAGGGGCGGTCGACATGGTCGGGGTACCGATCGAGGAAAGCCCGCTAGTTTAGCCTGTAATGGCGGCGTCGAGGCGCTACCGCCGACCGATGCGCAGGCTAGTTCAGTTCCCGTTGCGGTCAGTTCGAGGCAGCATCCTGATCAGGGGTCCGGTCGGCGCTTTTCAACTGCTGCTCGCGATAAATCAGATAGATGCCGCAGGCGGCAACGACCAATGCCCCATACAGCGTGCGTGCCTCGGCGGCGACCTGCCAGATGAACCAATCCAGGATCAGGCCCCAGCCCAGCGCGGTGTACTCCAGCGGCGCAATGATGCTGGCTTCGCCGCGGCGGAACGCTTCGGTGACGCCCCACTGGCCGAGCGCGCCGGTTATTGCCAGGCCCAGGAGCCAAGGCAGGTGCGCGGCGTCTATGCTGACCCAATGGGGCAGCGCGGCCGCAGTGGCGAAGACGCTCAGCATCGCCATGACCCAAAAGACCATGGACTGGGTGCTGTCGGTGCGGCCGAGTACGCGCACGATCAGTGACGAAACGGCGTAGCCCAGTGCTGCCAGCAGCACCGCGAGCCCGGCCCAGGACACCATGCCTTCGCCGCTGGGGCGGAGCACCCAGACCACGCCAAGGATGCCGATGGCAATGGTTAGCCAGCGTCGCCAACCGACCTGCTCCCCGAGGACCGGAACCGACAAGGCGGTGATCAGCAGCGGAGCAATGAAAAACAGCGCATAGGCTTCGGTCAGCGGCAGGCTGATCAGGGCGTAGCTGAAGCTGGCCAGCATCAGCACGCCAAGCACCCCGCGCAGCAGATGCAGCCCCCAGCGCACCCGCAGTAGCTGCCCAAAGCCGCCACTCATCGCCACCCATAGGGTAATCAATGGCAGCGACGACCAGCCGCGCAGCGCGGCAATCTGCAGCGGCGGGTAGTGCGCCGCGAGCAGCTTGAGAAAGGCATCCATTGCGCCGAACGAGGCAACCGCGACCAGCATGGCGATGATTGGGAATCGCTGGTCGGTGGGTTGGGTCATTGGGGGGATTGGAATGGGCGGTGCAGTTTACACAGGGCTGAGGGCTAGGGCTCAGGGAATGCTCAGGGCACAGGGCCCAGGGCTCATGGCCCAGTGGGGGTGCGGCGCGGTGCGAGAATGTGTCGCGCAGGGCGGTCTGGGTAGGTACGTGGCAGGGAGCTTGGGATGAACACAGTGGTTGGGTACTACGCGCTGATCGTGGCGTTCGCGGCATGCTTGGTGGGATCGGCCAGTCCGGCTCGCGCTGGCGATGTCGCTGCGGCCCAGTGGACGGGGCTGTTGGCAAAGCACGTGAGTTGGAACGCAGCGGGCACCGCTAGCGGCGTGGACTACGCGGGCTTTGCGGAGGATCGACAGCAGCTGGGTGAGTATTTGGCTGCGCTGTCGGCGGTGAGCGTGGACTCCTACCAGCGGTGGAACAAGGCGCAGCGCTGGGCCTTTCTGATCAATGCCTACAACGCTTTCACCATCGAGCTGATCCTGACCAAGTATCCGGACCTGGAATCGATCAAGGACCTGGGTAGCTGGTTCAGTTCGCCCTGGAAGCAGGAGTTTGTAGATCTGCTCGGGACCAAGCGCTCGCTGGATGAGATCGAACACGAACTGCTGCGCGGCAGCGCCGAGTACGACGATCCACGTATCCATTTCGCGGTGAATTGCGCCTCGGTGGGTTGCCCGGCGCTGCGTCCGGAGGCCTACACGGCTGAACAGCTGGAAGCCCAGCTGGAGGATCAGACCCGGCGTTTCCTGGCCGATCGCGGCCGTAACCGCGTCGATGTGCAGTCGCAGACGGTGCAGGTCTCGAAGATCTTCGGCTGGTACGGCGACGACTTTGAGCTGGGCTTCAGGGGCGCAGATTCCCTGGCCGGGTTTCTCGCCCTATACGCTGATGATTTGGGGTTGGATGACGAGCAAGCCGCCGCATTGGCGAAGGGCGACTATCGCATTCGCCATTTGGACTACGACTGGTTGCTCAACGATGCGGGAACCGTGCGTTAGCGGGACATGTGCCTATCCCGGTTTGCCGTCAATGCGCGGCGTCAGGTAGATCCACGCCGAGCGCAGTGCCCAAGGCAACAGCGCGATTACCCAGGCCAGCGCGGCGATGCACTGCCACAGCAGCGGATCGCTGCCCAGTTCGCCAAGCACCCGTATCACTGCCACCAGTTGCAGTGAAAGGAAGCTGAGCCAGGGCACAGTACCCATTTGCAGTGGGCGTCCGGAATGGCCCTGAGTGACCCGAGTCACCATTGCCACCAAGATGCTGCCAAACAGGCCGATGGTCAGGGCGTGGACTGGCGCCCGGCCCATCACAAAGCTGCCATCAAAGCAGTAGATCAGACTCTGCAGGGCGAACAGCGCGAAGCTGATCGGGAACCAGGCGAAGCTCAGGTGGAGTACCAGCAGCAAGCGATTGTGCGCTGTTCGAAAAAGCCCCCAGCGCCAACTCAGCCATGCACCCAGGATTGTCATCGGCAGGTCCACCAACCACAGCCAGCGCTGTCCGTGTACCAGTTCCAAGAGCATATGGGCATGACTCAGCGCTAGCAGGACGATGAGCACCCATCCGGGTCTGAAGGGCTGATAGTTGTCGATAACCAGACTGGAAAAGAACGGCACCATGCGGTGGCCAACGCTGAGGACGATCGGCAACAGCAGCCCGAAAGTGCCAAGCTTGATTGCGCCGTAGAGCAGGCGAGCGTCGCCGTTGGCCTGGTATCCAAGCACCAGCAGCAAGCCCAAAAAGCCCATGCCCAACGCGAACCAGCAGGCGTTGGCGTGGTAGGTGCGCGCGCCGTCCAGCCATAGCAGACGCAGTAACACGATCAGGCCAATTGCCCAGCCGATGGTCACCACCAGCAAACTCGCGTTGACGATGAGCGGGTAGCCGAGCAGGCCCAGGTGGAAAGCCACGTAGCCGACAAAGAGGCTGCCGCTGACCGGAAGATAGGCCCGAAAACCCAGCGCCGGCAGGTTCATCCAGCGCGGAAAGACGGTGAGCAGAAAGCCGAACATGAACAGCGGGATCGCCATGTACTGCATACCGATGGCGTGTGCCCATCCGGCAGGGATGGACGGTAGCGGCATCGTCCACCAGCCGGAACGCAGCGCGCCCAGCCACGCCGCCCACCAGATCATCGACAGCAGCAGCGCGCTGACCCCGCCGAAGAACAGCAGCCGATGCGGCGCCGCTGCGAACAGTTGAGCGATGGATTGCGGTGACATCGTGAACGAGTGTGTGATTGAGAGGAGGGATGACGGCGATCAGCGCTCGGTGCTGTGGGAGAGAGCACAGCATCGAGCGCTTACCGTTGCCATGTGCCGAGTTGCGTGATCGCAGCAGCTAGGCCGTACTTTGCGACTCGGCACGCAGTGAGCTTGTCAGCTGGTGCAAATGCCCGCCTTGATTCGTATCAAGCGGGATTGGAAAGACGCGTCGCAGCCGCGGCCTTGGGTCGAGAAGCTGGGGGGGGTAATTGCGATTCCCAACCCGGTCGTGCGGGCGCCGGGCACTCTGCCGAAGAATCTGCGTTGGCATCGACAGTTGACGCCAAAGAATCGGGCTTTCCTGATCTGGATCATGGGCGGCATCGTGAGCAGCGCTCAGCATCTGTCATCGATCGACTTTCAGACAGATGAGGGAGTGCAAAGGTGGATACCACCAAGCGACTATGGATAGGACTGGCGGTGCTGTTGGTAGTCACCTTCTCGGTGCTGCTGTGGATGGGTGGCGAAGTGCATCGACAGGCGCCACCGCTGCCCGAGCAGGTGGTCAGCACTCAGGGTGAAGTGCTGTATACCCGGGCGGACATGGAGCTGGGTCGTCAGGTCTGGCAGAGCATCGGCGGTCAGCAGCTGGGCTCGATCTGGGGTCACGGCGCGCTGGTTGCGCCGGACTGGTCGGCTGACTGGCTGCATCGGGAAGCCATCGCGATGCTGGAATCGCTGGCCCTGCAAGAGCATGGGCAGTCCTTCGAGGCCTTGGATGCGGCCGCCCAGGCGGCGTTGACTGCCCGAGTGCAGCCGGAGCTAAGGAGCAACACCTATGATCCGGAAAGCGCCACCATCACCGTGTCCCCGCTGCGCGCTGCCGCCATGCGCAGCGTGGCCGAGCACTATGTGAGCGTCTTTGGCGATGATCCGCGCAGTGCCGAGCTGCGCGAATCCTACGCCATGCGCGAGGACACCATCCCCGACCCGGCGCACCGGCAGGCGGTCACCGCCTTCTTCTGGTGGACCGCCTGGGCGGCCGCGGCGGAACGTCCGGGCAGCACGATCAGCTACACCCAGAACTGGCCCTATGAACCGCTGGCCGGCAACACCCCAACGGCCAGCAGCTTCATGTGGACCATGTTCAGCATCCTGTTCATGATTGCCGGTATTGCCCTGCTGGGCTGGCACTACGCCGTTTGGCACGGACGGGAGCAGCCGGTGGTGCCGCCGGCGACCGATCCGCTGCGCGGGCTGAAAATCACCCCGTCGATGCGCGCCACCGCCAAGTACTTCTGGGTGGTGCTGGCGCTGTTTCTGGTGCAGATCGTGCTCGGCGCAGCGACTGCGCACTACCAGGTGGAAGGGCAGGAGGCCTACGGCATCAAGCTGGCCGAGATCCTGCCCTATGCGCTGACCCGCAGCTGGCACACCCAGCTGGCGGTGCTGTGGATCGCCACCGCCTGGCTGGCCACGGGTCTGTACATCGGTCCGGCGATCTCCGGCGTGGAGCCGAAGTTCCAGCGCCTCGGGGTCAACGTGCTGTTTGTGTGTCTGCTGATCATCGTGGTCGGCGCCTTTGCCGGCCAGTGGTTTGCGGTGATGCAAAACCTCGGACTGGAGCACAATTTCTGGTTTGGTCACCAGGGTTGGGAGTATGTGGATATCGGCCGCTTCTGGCAGATATTCCTGTTCATCGGCCTGATGCTGTGGCTGTTCCTGGTTGGCCGGGCGCTGTGGCCGGCCATGCAGCGGCGCGATGAGATGTCCTCCATTGTCGGCCTGTTATTCCTGTCCACCGTGGCCATCGGCATGTTCTACGGCGCCGGCCTGATGTGGGGTGAGCACACCCATATCGCGATGGTCGAATACTGGCGCTGGTGGGTAGTGCACCTTTGGGTGGAAGGCTTCTTCGAGGTCTTCGCCGTTGCGGTGATCAGCTTCCTGTTCGTCAAGCTGGGTCTGATCCGCGGCAAGACCGCGACCATCAACGTGCTGTTCGCCACCATCGTGTTCATGGCCGGCGGCGTATTGGGAATCTTCCACCACCTGTACTTCACCGGCACCACCACGGCGGTGTTGGCGCTGGGCGCCAGCTTCTCGGCGCTGGAGGTGGTGCCGCTGGCGCTGATCGGGCTGGAAGCCTACGACACCTGGAGTCATTCCCGAGCCACCCCGTGGATGGCCCGCTACCGCTGGCCGATCATGTTCTTCCTGGCGGTCTCGTTCTGGAATCTGGTCGGTGCCGGTCTGTTCGGCTTTCTGATCAACACGCCGCTGGCGCTCTACTACATGCAGGGTCTGAATTTGACCCCGCTGCATGGCCACACCGCACTGTTTGGCGTCTATGGCATGCTCGGCATCGGACTGATGCTGTTCTGTCTGCGTGGCCTGAAGCCGGATACGGTCTGGAACCCGGGCCTGCTCCGCGGTGCCTTCTGGAGTCTGAACATCGGACTGGCGCTGATGGCGCTGCTTACCCTGCTGCCGATGGGCGTATTGCAGCTGCAGGCCGCGCTGGAGCACGGCTACTGGTATGCCCGTTCGGCGGACTTCATGGGCAAACCGATCATCGAACTGCTGGTCTGGATGCGTGTGCCCGGCGATACGATCTTCTCCGCTGGGGCGATCATGCTGGCCTGGTTCACGCTGCGGCTGTGGCTGAAACCCAAAGCCGAGCCGGTACTGGTTGAGCAGCGAAGCTAGCTTTGCCCTTTCCGCAAGTTGTCCATCCGAGCTGCGGGCTTGCCCCCGCAGCTCGGCGCATCAGAGTCCGGCAATGATCCAGTTCTACCCACAAATCAAAGACCTGCACGTGCTCTGCGTCTTCGCCAGCGTGCTGCTGCTGGTCATTCGCGGGGTGCTGGTGCTGGCGGGCCGGCCGCGCTTTGCGCTGGCGGCACCGCTTCGCTACCTCAGCTACAGCATTGACACGACGCTGCTGACCGCTGCGCTGATGCTGCTGGCAATTCTGCCCGGCGCGGTTTTCGCCAATCATTGGCTGACGGTCAAACTGGTGTTGCTGGTGCTCTATGTGCTGGCCGGAAGCAGAGCACTACGCGGTGAGCGCTCGGCTTGGTCACGGGCTGGCTATTTGACGCTTGCGCTGGCTTGCATCGGCCTGATGGTGAGTATCGCCCGCGCACACCATCCCCTCGGCGTTCTACGGAACTGGCTGGCGGGGTGACGTCCGGCCGACGGGCAGCGGTCCTCTACACCGCAATCCCGTTCCGAGTTGAGCTCAGGCCCGCTGCAGCAAGGATGCGGCGTAGCTGCGCAGAGCGCTCTTGTTGAGCACCTCCACATCGCGTCGGTCCACCGCCAGCACACCCTCATCGATCAAACGTCGGATCACTCTGCTCACCGTCTCCGGGGCCAGGTTGAGGTGATTGGCGATGTCGCCGCGGGGCATTGGCAAAGAGATCCGGCGGTCCGAATAGCCGCGTTCGGCCAGTCGCTCGCACCAGTTGACCAGGAATGCCGCAAATCGCTCCTCGGCGCTGAAGTCGCCCTTGCCCATCTGCGCGGTGCCGATGTCCTTGGCCATCAGCTTGAACAGGGTGTGCTGCAGGTCGGGGATCTTCGCCGACAGGGTGGCGATGGCCGGAAAAGAGAAACGGCAAACCATCACCGTGTCGACGGCGACCGCATTGCAGGGGTAGCGGTCGCCATAGACGGCGTTCAGTCCGACCAGTTCACCCGGGGTATGAAAGCCGAGGATCTGCTCGCGGCCGCGATCATCGCGGACCACCGTCTTGACCACCCCGGCGCGCACCGAATAGACCGCGGTGAACTCGCCGCCGCTGCGGAAGATCTCGGTTCCGGTGCGGAATGGGCCGACATGCTCGACCAGGCAATGCAGTTCGCGCAGCGCGTCCTTGCTATATCCGTTGGGCATGCACAAGTTGCCAAAGACGCAGGTGCTGCAAAAGTGCTGCTGGTCGCCATCGTCCACCGGCGACGCCGGCCACAGCGTTTCGGTTTGCCCAAGCAACGCGATCCCTCCAACAAAATGCTGCCGCATTTTGCCTTGGTTTGAGGGGTCCGGGCCAGGGTGGGCAGCCGATTGTGGCTACCAGCGGTACTGCACGGACGCACCGAAGCTGCGGCCCGGCGCCGTGTACAGATCGACTTCGGGCGCGCTGGCTTCGAGGCCGGCGACACTGGACCAGGGCCAGTAGCGCTGGTTGGTCAGATTGAACAGGCCCAGGTTGATCTCCACGCGCGGGCTCAGCGCCATCCGCCAATAGGCATCGATGACGACGTAGCCCGGTGCGCTGAAGAGATCGCCGGCGGAGTGGTCAATCCGCTGTTTGGCGGCGACCGCAGTTGCGGTCAGCTCGACACGCTGGCGGCCGTCGATGGGCTCGTAGACCATACCGACGACCAAGCGCGCCGGTTCGACGCTGTTCAGCGGCAGCGATCGCGCGTCGTCCTGACCGCGGGCCCAAGCCAGCGAGCCGATCAGTGAGTAGTCCGGATGCGGCAGGGCGAACTCCCCGCGCACTTCCATGCCCTCGATCGTGGCTTCGGCGCGGTTGATGGACTGAAAGACCAGCGCGCCGCTGTCGGGGTCGCGGCCCAGATTGACCCGCGATTCGATCAAGTCCCGGTAGCGATTGTGAAAGACCACCAGTTCCGCGCTGCCGGCCGAGCCCAGCCAGCGCAGTCCCAGCTCCAGCCCCTGACTGCGCTCCGGGCGTAGATCAGGATTGGGCAGGGCGACGTAGTTGAAGGCGGGAATGGTGAAGCCGACATTGAGGTCAGACGCCGGCGGTGCGCGGAAACCCTGCGCATATTGGCTGTAGAGCTGCCAGTGCGGTGATAGTGCCCAGCGCAGCCCCAGCTTGGCCGTCGTGCGTGCCGCTTTCAGATCGGCGGCCGCGAAGTTGGGGTTGTCTTCGATGAACAGCCGATCGGGGCGTGCATCGATCCGCACTCGATCGTGGCGGATGCCGGGAATCAGCGTCAGCCGGCCGTTGCCGAACTGCACCTCGTCCTGCCAGTAGATGCCCAACTGGTCACTGCGGGTGGGCGGGAAGTCGCGCAGCGGAAAGCGTTCACCGATCAGCACGTTGGTCACCGCGCCCGTGTCGAGGTTGGTCTCGGTCGCGTCGCGCAGTTCGCTGATGTCGCTGCGCCGCAGATCCAGGCCAAAGACCTGCCAGTGCTCTGAGCCCCCGATACCGAAGCGGCCCTCGCCACGCACGCTCAAACCGATGCTGCGGTCCTTGTACACAAACAGCCGGTCACGTAATGAGTGTGGAGTGCGTGGCGGGGCGGCGCGTCGGGTTTGCAGGGTGCGCTGCGCTGATCGCGATTCGGCCTGCCACAGACTCAAGCGCAGATTGTCCAGCCCTGAAAGGGTCAGCGGAAAGCTGCTTTGCAGCGACCAGCGTTGCCGGACCAACTCATCGTCGCCGAGCATCTGCGTGGTGGTGGCGTACTGTGCCGGCCCGCCCACGAAGGAGCGCAAGTCGCTCTCCAGGCGCTCGGCGGTGCGCTCCACCGACAGCTCATGGCGACCGCCCCAGCCCTGGTCCACTCCCATTTTCAGCAGCAGGCCACTGCCGGACACGTCGCTCGGGTTGGCCTCCAGGCCACCGCTGCGCGGGCGCGTCTCGCGCTCGCTACCGCGGCGGTGTACTACGCCGGCAAGCAGGTCGAAGTGACCCAGCTGCCAAGCGCCCAGCGCGCTGCTCTGCAAGCTGTCGTTGGCGCTGCTGGCGAGCAAACGGGTGCGCACCGCGCTGCCTCCGTCGACCTCGGCGAGCAGATCTGCAGCCTTGAAGGTGCGCAGGCTGACCACGCCTGCCAGCGCGTCCGAGCCATACAGCGAGGATGCCGGCCCGCGCATCAGTTCAATTCGGGACAGGAATGCGGTTTCCAGACTGCCGCGATCAGCGTTGGAGAAGCTGCCGATGGCGAAACCCTCACCCACCGGCACGTCGTCCACCCACAGGCCAACCCGATTGCCGCCCAGTCCGCGCATGCTGATGCCGCTGGCGCCAAAGCGCACCGCATCGCGCGGCACGCTGACGCCGGGTTCGTAGCGCAGGGCCTCGCCCAGATCGCCGGCCAGGGTCTGCTGCAGGCGTTCGGACTCGATCAGCGACACAGTCCCGGCGACCTCGCGCAGCGGCTGCTCGGCGCGAGCCGCGACGCTGACCACCGGTTCCAGAGGGGTAGGCGATGGCGGCGTCTGCGCGGCCAGGATGAGAGCCAGAACGAAACTGGATGTGATCATCGAGTCGATTCCCGGATTGCTGCCTCAAACATTGCCTGCGCGATCACCGGTCAGGCGATGATCTGGATCAAGACCGACAAGCAAATCGGCAGGATCGCCAGTCCTTGATTCAGGTCATGGCGCCGGCCAGCGCAAGGCTCGCAAGCTCAACCCAGTGCCCGATCTGTGGGGCGAGGCTAGGAGCGCTGGTCAATGAAAACGAAGCAACTCATGGCAGCAGTGGCTTTGGCACTGCTGGGGGCTCAGCTGCAGGCCAACGATGTGGCCAACGAGCGACCGCCCAAACAAGGTCATGAGGCGGGGCAGGCGGCCTATCTGGCCAACTGTGCCGCCTGCCATCAGCCTACCGGTGTCGGTCTGCCCGGGGCCTTCCCGCCGTTGGCGGGTTCGGACTACTTGACCGATCAGGGCCCGACCAAGGTGGTCGAGAGCATTCTGCGCGGACTCAGCGGCAAGCTGGTGGTCAACGGTGTCGAGTACAACAACGTGATGCCGGCGATGAGCCACTTGAGCGATGCCGACGTCGCCAACATCGTCACCTATGTCTACAACGCCTGGGACAACGACGGCGGCGAGATCAGCGCTGCAGACGTCGCCAAGGCGCGCCAGTCGCTGGCGGTCAGTTCCGACCCCGCCCAGGGCGAAGCCCATCCGGGTACCTCGCAGGGCATGCAGAAATACCAGGGCGCACCGTCCACCATCCCCAGCGAAGACGTGGAGATGGTGGTCAATCCCGATGCGCCGCTGATGTCCAAGGCCGAATTCGGTCGCGCCACGCAGATCTTCTTCGAGCGCTGCGCCGGCTGCCACGGCGTGCTGCGCAAAGGCGCAACCGGCAAGCCGCTGACCCCGGACCTGACCCGCGCCAAGGGCACCGCCTATCTGGAAGCCCTGATCAACTTCGGCTCCCCGGCAGGCATGCCGAACTGGGGCACCTCGGGTGATTTGACTGCGGACGAGGTCAACATCATGGCCCGCTTCCTGCAGCACGATCCGCCCAACCCGCCGGAGTTCGGACTGCCGCAGATGCGCGACAGCTGGAAGGTGTTGGTGCCGGTCGAGCAGCGGCCGACCAAGCCGATGCACTCGCGCAACATCGACAACTTCTTCTCGGTGACCCTGCGCGATTCGGGCGAGGTGGCGCTGATCGACGGCGATACCAAGGAGATCGTTGCCATCCTGCCAACCGGCTACGCGGTGCACATCTCGCGTGTTTCCCATTCCGGTCGCTATGTCTATGTGATCGGCCGCGACGCCAAGCTGGATCTGATCGATCTGTGGATGGACCCGCCGGCGGTGGTGGCGGAGATCAAGATCGGGCTGGAAGCGCGCTCGGTGGAAACCAGCAAATACGAGGGTTTCGAGGATCGTTACGCCATTGCCGGCGCCTACTGGCCGCCGCAGTACGTGATCATGGACGGGCCTACGCTGGAGCCGCTGAAGATCGTCTCCACGCGCGGGATGACCGTGGACACCCAGGAATACCACCCGGAGCCGCGCGTGGCGGCCATCGTGGCCAGCCATGAGCACCCCGAATTCATCGTCAACGTCAAGGAAACCGGGCGCATCCTGCTGGTCAACTATGCCGATATCGAGAATCTGCAGGTGACCACGCTGAACGCCGCGCGCTTCCTGCATGACGGCGGCTGGGACGCCACCCATCGCTACTTCCTGACCGCCGCGAACCAGTCCAACAAGATCGCGGTGGTGGATTCGAAGATGCGCAAGATGGTCGATCTGGTCGATGCCGAGAAGATTCCCCATCCCGGTCGCGGCGCCAATTTCGTCCATCCCAAGTTCGGTCCGGTGTGGTCCACCAGCGCGCTGGGCAACGAGGACATCACCCTGATCGGAACAGATCCCGAGGGCCATCCGGAGCAGGCCTGGAAGGTGGTGCAGACGCTTAAGGGTCAGGGCGGTGGCTCGCTGTTCATCAAGACCCATCCGACCAGCCATCACCTCTATGTGGATACGCCGCTGAACCCGGATCCCAAGGCCAGTCAGACCATTGCCGTCTTCGATATCAACAATCTGGACGCCGGCTACAAGGTGCTGCCCATCGCCGACTGGGCCAAGCTGGGGCCGGGCCCGAAACGCGTGGTGCAGCCGGAATTCAACAAGGCCGGCGACGAGGTCTGGTTCTCGGTGTGGAGCGGCAAGGAGGAGGAAAGCGCCCTGGTCATCGTCGACGACCGCACCCTGAAGCTGAAGAAGGTGATCAAGGGGCCGCGGCTGGTGACACCCACCGGCAAGTTCAATATCTACAACACGGTGAAGGACGTCTACTAGACGGCGCCGACAAATCCCGGCGTCGCCACACGGTGGCGTCGGGGCCTCTTTCTCCCCGGCTGTTCGCTTTGGATATCGACGATGAAAGTCACTTCGCGCGTCTCTTGTCTTTCGGTCGCACTCGTCTTGGCGATGGCAATGCCGTCGCCGGTCGTGGCCGACGAGGGCAACTGGTACAGCAACGGCAAACTCCTCTTTGACACTCGCCTGCGCCTGGAACAGGTCGACGATGACGCCCTCGCACAGGATGCCAGCGCGCTGACCCTGCGCACCCGCCTGGGCTGGCAGAGCGCGCCGCTCAACGGTTGGTATGTGCTGGCCGAGTTGGAAGATGTGCGCGCGCTGATCGAGGACTACAACTCCACCGCCAATGGCGAAGTGGCGCGGCCGGTGGTGGTCGATCCTGAAGGCAGCGAGTGGAATCAGGCCTATCTGGGCTGGAAAGGTAGCGACGGCAATCAGTTTGCGCTGGGGCGGCAGCGCTTGGCGATGGACAACCACCGCTTCATCGGTAACGTCGGTTGGCGCCAGAACGAACAGACCTTCGACGCGCTGTCGGTGGCCTGGAGGCTCGGCGACAACGTCAGCTTTCGCTACGCCTATCTGGACCAAGCCCACCGCATCTTCGGCAACGGCCACCCCAATCCGATTGCGGCAGAGCAGGATCTGGACACGCACTTGTTCAATCTGGCCTGGACCTTGCCCTTCGGCAGCCTGATCGGCTATGGCTACTTCTATGACAACCAGGACCTGCCGGCGACCTCCAGCAAGACCTTCGGACTGCGCTTCGGCGGCAAGCATGCGATAGACGAGCAGCGTGGCTGGTTCTACAGCGCCGAGTATGCCTCCCAGTCCGACTACGCCGACGCCCCCGATCTGGGCGATGTGAGTTACTGGCTGGCTGAAGGCGGCTACGCCTACCGCGGTCATCAGTTTCGACTGGGCTTCGAATCGCTGGGCAGCAACGGCAGGCGCGCGCTGCAAACGCCGCTGGCCACGCTGCACGCCTTCAACGGCTGGGCCGACCGCTTTCTGAACACGCCCAGCGCCGGCCTGGATGACTTCTACCTCGGCGTGGACGGCCCGCTAGGTCCGCTCAAGTATGCCGTGCGCTGGCACCAGTACGACGCCAATCGAGGATCAGCCGATTTCGGTCAGGAGCTGAACCTGCAGCTGAGCTGGGCCTTCGCGCCGAAGTGGAATGCGTTTATCAAGTACGCGCACTACGACGCACAAGACTTCTCAGTCGACGTGGACAAACTCTGGATTAGCGTGGAGTTCAAGCTTTAACTCGATCGACCACCGAGACCACCAGACCGCCGAAGCTCATTTTCTGGGCCCTGGGCCCTATTCCCTGGGCCCTTGCCTCACCCGGAGCGTGAGACTTGCGTCTGCGAACCCCCCCAGGAGCCGAAGCAGCGGGCCGCCGTCCCGCAGTCACGAATTCAGCGACGCCAACTCGTTTTCCAACGCGTCCTTGCGCTTCTTGGGCAAATGGTTGACCAGGAATTCCATCTGATCGGTGAGGATGTGGCGGTTGCTCAGGATCAGATGCTCCACCCAGCTGGGCCGATAGGGCACCGCCAACAGCGGCATGGAAGCCTGTTGCGGAGTGCGGCCGCCTTTGCGCGTGTTGCAGGCAATGCAGGCGGTGACCACGTTCTGCCACACGTCCTTGCCGCCCTGCGAGATTGGTACCACGTGATCGCGAGTGGCGTCGCCGCGGCTGCAGTGCTTGCCGCAGTACAGGCACAGGTGGCGGTCGCGGGAAAACAGCGCGGCGTTGTTGAGCGACGGGGCGAAGTGGCCCATCTTGGAACTGGAGCGCGAGCGGCTGGCCACGATGGGGTGGAGCTGGATCTGACTTTGCTCGCCGGTCTCGCGACAGTGGCCACCGTGGATGGTCAGGCAGGGGTCGCCCAGCGTCCAGGCGACCGCTTCACGGACGTACAAACAAACCGCATCCTGCCAGGAGATCCAGTCCAGGATGCGACCGCTGGCGTCCAGGGACAGAACGCGCGTGGTGTGTAACTCCGCCACGACAGACCTCTTTTCGCGCTAGACCGGGCGAGCATAGCTCAGAGTTGCTTCATTTGCGCGACGCGGGCCTGCGACCCGCTTGAACGGTAGCGATTCGACGGATCGCCGAGGACATCCCGGTGCCCAATGTCGCTTTCGCTACGAAACTGCGTACCTAACAGCAACGACATCAACCAGGAGCAGTTCATGTGTGTTCGTTTGAGCGGTAGCTGCCGACTGGCGGTCAGCGTGCTGATTGCGGCCGGGCTTTCAAATGCCGCCTTGGCACAAGAGCGTCTGGTCGCGGCGATGGATGACAACGGCGACGAGGTACGGGTATACGACGTCAGCGGCGACAGCCGCTCGCTGTTTCCCTTCGATACCGGCTTTACCGGCGGGGTCCGGGTGGCATCGGGCGATATCACCGGCGACGGCATACCCGACATTATTACCGGCAGCGGGCCTGGGATCGCGGCCACGGTGCGGGTATTCGACGGCAACACGCTGCTGCCGCTGCTGACCTTTGAGCCCTACGGGCCGCAATTCACCGGCGGTGTCTTTGTCGCCGCCGGCGATGTGACCGGCGACGGAACGGCCGACATCATCACCGGTTCCGGCAGTGGTACGCCGGCGCAAGTAAGGGTGTTCGATGGACGCACCTCGGGCGAGGTGACCAGCTTCGTCGCCTATCCGGGCTTCAACGGCGGCGTGCGCGTTGGCGTGGGCGACGTCAACGGTGACGGCAACGACGATATCGTCACCGGGCCGGGCGCTGGTGGCGGCCCTCACGTGCGGGTGTTCAACGCTACCAACGGCGCGCAGCTGAACGAATTCCCCGCCTTCGGTCCAAGTTTCAGCGGCGGGATCTTTGTCGCAGTCGGCGACTGGAATGGCGACCGGCGCGGCGACATCATCGTCGGCTCCGGTGCAGATGAGGCGCCAGAAGTGCGGGTCTTTGGTGCGCTGGACGGCGAGCCGCTGATGGGCTTTTTCCCATATCCGAACAACTTCACCGGCGGTGTGCGGGTGGCGACCGGGGACGTCAATGGCGACGGCATGGCCGACATCATCACCGCGCCAGGCAGCGGCGGGGCGCCGCTGCTGACTCGCTTCTTGTCGCCGGATGGCCGTGACGGTGACAGCGTGCTGGCCTTTGACAGCCAATACCTGGGCGGGATCTACGTTGCCAATGCGGTGGTGATCTCGGTGGTGCATCGAGACGGCTTTGAGTAGCGGGCGGAGTAGCATCGGCGTTGGTGCTCTAAACGGAGCGCCGACGTCTCGCCGGCATCGTTCCTGATCTCGCAGCGAAAGCCAAGAGCATGCCGGCAGGATACCGGCGCTCCTAAGACGGGATGTCGGCAATGCGGCTCATCAAGCACGTCCGGCAAGGCGAGAGCCAAGCGCCAGTAGACGCTGAAGCTGTGGACACGCTGGAGTCAAACGGAGCGCCGGCGTCTCGCCGGCATCGCTCCTGACCTCGCAGCACGCGGTGGAATGGCGATAATGCCGCTTCCAGCTCGCCACCTTGCCCTCAATGACCGCTTGGCAACTGATCTACGTAATAGGTGCTGCGCAGGCGCTGCTGCTGGCGGCCGCGCTGTGGCGGCGGCCGACCGATTGCCATGCCAATCGCTTCCTGGCCGGCTGGATGCTGCTGGTGTGCGTGGATCTGTGCGTGCGCGCCTGGGCTCAGGTCGATCACAGCCTGACCACCTTCAGGCTGATGCGGCTGGTGTCGTTGTTTCCCTTTCTGCATGCCAGCGCCTTCTATCTCTATGTGCGCACCTTGATCAGCGGCCAGTCGCTGCGCTGGCGCGATTTGCGCCATACGGCGGGTTTTGCAGTGGCACTGTTGGCATCAATCCAGCTGTTGAGCATGGATGCGCAGTCACTCAGGCTAGTGCCGCCCGGCCAGAGCCTGGGCTTCTGGCGTTTCGGGCTGTGGTCGGATTTCTTTCTGTTCGGCTACAGCCTCAGCTACGTCAGCTACGCGGTGGCGACGGTGCTGCGGCGCCGGCGCGAACTGCGTCAAACCCAGTCTGACCACAGCCCGGAGGCGCTGCGCTGGCTGATGGTGGTCGCGGCCAGCCAGTGCGTGATCTGGCTGGTGGCTCTGCTGCAAGCGCTGTTGCCGAATCGTTGGCTGGCCAATGAAGCGATCTACGTTGCGGTTGCCGCCTGGGTGCTGCTGGCGGGCTATATGTCGCTGCTGAATTCGGCTGCCGCTTTGGCCAGTGATGCCGAGGACGTCAAGGGCGCCGAAGACAATTCCGAAGACCGGCCCGCGTCCGACACGGCTGAGGACGACCAGCGCTTCGACGATGTCGCGCAGCGCTTGGAGCAGCTGATGGCCGAAGGCATCTACAGACAAACCGCGCTATCGATCGGGCAGCTAGCCAAGCGCTCCGGGTACCCGGAGTACCTGGTTTCGGCGGTGATCAATCGACGCTTCGGCTGTCCATTCTGGGATTACGTCAACCGACACCGGGTCGAGGCTGCAAAGGCTCATTTGCTCGACCCTGCGGACACCCGCACCGCCCTGGAGATTGCCTACGATTGCGGCTTCAGCTCCAAGTCCACCTTCAACGCGGCCTTCAAGCGCTTCGCCGGGCAAACGCCGAGTCAGTGCCGACGGCAGATTCGATAGCGCCTCGCCGTTGCGGTCGCGCCGACCAGCGCAAATAGCACTCCACCGCGATCAGATTGAGCGGCCAACACGCCCAGGCGGCGATCAGATAGGCCTGCAGGAAGGGCAGGGCGAAGACCGCCAAACCCAAGCCCAGATAGATGCGCAGGGTCACCGCAGCGAAGGTCAGCGCCACGCTGCGCAGCATCCAGCGGCGATGCGCGGCGATATCGCCACCGATCACGCCAATCAGCGCCATTGCGGTGGTGTACAGCCAAAGCAGCGCCAGGGCCAGGAACGACGCGCCGGTGGACCAGCCGCCTTGCGCGGCGAAGGCCAGGACCACACCCGCGAACCCCGCCACCGTGACGCAGCCCACATAAAGCCAGCCGACGCAGCGATGCAGCGCCGGCCAGCGTCGGCGCAGTCCTTGGCTGAGCTGGACTGGCGCCACCAGCAGCGCGACGCCGGCGAAGTAGAAGTGTGCCGGGACCGGCCAGCCGCCGCTGGCGTAGCTGACGTGGAACGGATTGTTCGGGTTGAACTGCACGCTGAGGTAGTTCAGCGAATGCGCGGCGATGGCCGCACAGCTGAGGGCGAACACCAACCCTGCGAGCAGCTTGGCTGCGGTGGTAGTGATGCGGTGCATGAATGGAATCCTGGCTGCGACCAGCTCAGCGTCGCGATTGCCGGGCTGGGCGGCGACCGAATCCGCCGTACCGGCCTTTCTCGGGTCCGAGTTGGCCGAATCCGGTCCTTGGGACCCCCTGAACACTGCACGCGAGCCGCGTTGCGAGTCCAGCGTCTGCTGGTAGGCGCAGTCCCGACAGGCATAGTCATTCTATGCCCGAGGGCTGCAACGCCGCAGCAGGCGCTGGGCCTCCAGAACCTACGGGAAGACGCCTCCATGTCTTGCTGAGCAATGGGCCCGCCAGCTGCGTTGGGCGTCTTGCCCAGAGCGCAGGCTATGACCTGCGACGCCCGCCTTACTGGCGAACTTCTCAGGTGCCGTCGCGGCCACGCGCAGTGTTCAGGGAGTCCCTAGTGTGGTGTCCCCAAATTACCTTGACTTATTTCAGCGTCTTTTGCCCTGATACGTCGTTGCTCGTCGCAGCCATAGGCAAAGCTATGCCTTGCTCTTCGCGCCTAGTCTCAGACCAAAATACATCTGAACTAAGTCCAACTTAATTTGGGGACACCACACTAGCTATCCCGATTTCGTCCGCCGCAGCGTCCAAACCATGATCCGGGATGCCCCCAGATACATGCCGATCGCCACCAGCAGCGCTCCCGGCACAAACCAGGCCGTAGCCACCTTGGGCGCGTGCTGCTGGGCCTCGAAACTCAGCGTGAAGTCGCTCCAGCCGTTCCAGTACAGCCCGGCATCGGGTAGCCACAGTGCGGCAATCGCGCAGCACAGCAGCAGCAGCGCAAACAGCATCGCCAGCGCGCAGATCATCAGCACGGCGGACTTGAGCAAGTCGCGGCCCAGGTGCGTGGCCAGCAGTCCGGCGATGGCCAGCGGTGAGCCACGGGCGGCGGACTGCTGCAATGCCAACTCTGCCGCGAGCTCAGGCGCGAATGCCGACAGCGGTCCGAGGTCGGTGATCGCCCGGGTCACACGCTCGCCAGGACTGCCGTTGCCGCGCTCGGCGGCGTCGAGCACGTGGGCCTGCAGTTCGCGGATCAGATCATCGCGTTCATCCCCAGCGGGTAGCGCGCGGCAGAGCTGCTGCTGCAGGTTGGCTAGCGCCTTGCGGACCTGTGGATCGCTGCGATCGATAGCCGAATTAGTCACTGACTCAGCTCCTGCAGTGCGTTGTGGGCGGTTGCCCACTCCTCGCGCATGCGCAACAGCACCGCCTCACCCAGCGGCGTGATGCGGTAGTACTTGCGCGGCGCGCTTTGGCCATCGGTGACCCACTGCGTGGTGACCAGCTCATCACGGAGCAGACGCTTAAGCAGCGGGTAAAGCGTTCCTTCGGCGATCTCGGCGCGCAGCGCCAACTTGAGTCGACTGGCGATCTCATAGCCGTAGCTGATCTGCGCCGCCACGATCTCCAGAATCAGGATCTCCAGCAGTCCCTTGCGCAGCTGCGGCAGCCATTTCTCGATTACCGGTTCGGTCGCTTCCATGGATCACGCTGGCGTGTCTTCCGGCACATAGCTTAGGTCTTTTGACCTGGTTAGGCTATGTACATAGCAATACTATGTACTGACCCAAGCGAGGTGATCATGCGTACCGTTCTTCTCCCCCTGCTAATACTGCTGGCGCCGCTGAGCCATGCCGCGGAGTTGCCGCCCAGTGCCTACTATCGTGGCGAACTGGCCTTGCCCGATGGCAACCGGCTACCCATGGAGCTGGAATTCTTCCTTGATGCCGCCGGTAATCCCTCTGGCAACATGTCCAGTCCCGCTCAGGGCAACCGCTATGTGTCGGTGACTTCGGTTGCTTTGGACGACGACACCCTGGCAGTGACGACCGCTGCACCCAACGCGCGCATCAGCGGTGAGCTGAGCGCCGACGGCGCCTGGCTGGCCCATTTCGAGCAAGGCGAGTTCCGCGCCGAGCTGCAGTTGCGGCCCAGCGCGGGAATGACCGAAGTCGAGCGAGCGCAGTCGGTCGCGGCGCTGGCCGCCTGGCCCGGCGCGGAAATCAGTATTCCAGCAGCCGGTGCAAGCTTGGCTGGGACACATGTGTCGCCGACCCAGCCCAAAGCCGCGGTGCTGCTGCTGGCCGGATCGGGTCGCGCGCAGCGCGATGGCTATCACTCTGGCCATCGACCGCTGGCGGTGCTGGGGTCGGCGCTGGCGGATGCTCAAATCGCCTCGTTGCGCTATGACAAGCGCGGGGTCTATCGCAGCAGCGGCAGTCTCGACGTGACCGATCTGGACACGATCGCCGCCGACGCGCGGGCGGCGCTGGGTAAGCTGCGCGAGTTGCATCCGCAGCTACCGCTGCTGGTGGTCGGACACAGTGAAGGTGGGTTGGTTGCGGCCATGCTGGCTGCAGATCAGTCGTTGGCTGGAGTGGTGTCGCTGATGGGCCCGACGCTGCCGCTCATCGATCTCTTTGCGCTGCAGGATGGCACCGAGGCGGTTGCCGCCGGCGCAACTGCCGATGAAGCCGCTGCGCTGCAGGCCTTCACTGGGCGCATCTACGCGCTCGCCGCGCAGCACGCGGATCCGGAGCAGCGAATGGCGGCTTTGGGAGAGTTGATGTCGGCTGCCAGCGACGTCGAGCGCGAGTTGTTCCAACGCTACAACGGCGGTACCGGGACGCTGGGCGCGGGAATGCTCAGGGCGCCCAGCTATCACCGCCTGCTTGCGGTGGACCCGCTGCACAGCTGGAAGGCGACGACCGCGCCGGGGCTGCTGGTCTTTGGCGAGAAGGACGTTCAGGTGCCGGCAGAGCCCAATGCACTTCCGATTGCCAACGCCGCTACGCTGAAGGTGGTCGTGCTGCCGCGGGTAAACCACATGCTGCAGCCGACCGACGACGGCTCGCCCTCACGCTACGGAGCGATCGAAGTGACCGTCGACGAGGAGCTGATCGCGGCAGTGTCAGACTGGATCGCGTTTACGGCGAATATGCGCTGAGGTCAGCCCGCATCGAACAATGCGGGTAAGAACGCCGACGCCGCGCTCACCGCGTGTCCCGTCCGCTGTGAGCTGCGGCGCCGGCACCCACCCGTAGGTGAGTGCCTGTCAGACTACGCCTGTCCTTGCCGCTGCTGGCATCCAGATCTTGCGCTTCAGTGTCGCCCGCAGGTGAATTCTTGCGCGGCGATCAGGCCGCATCAAACATGGATTCCGGCAGCGCGGTCAGGCTCTTGCCGCCGGCGCGAATGCTGGCGGCGTGCTGACCGACTCGGGGCAGGATGCGATCGACGTAGAAGTTCAGCAGCGCTTGCTTGCCGTCGCGCAGCTTGGCGTCGATGTGCGCCTGCTGGGCCACCAGAGCCGAGCGCAGCAGCGCATCGCCGACCAGGATGTAGCCGCTGAGGAACAGATAGTCGACAGCAGCCGCGCCCACTTCGTCGGCATCGGCCATCGCCCGTTTGGCGACTTCCTGGGTCAGCGCCGCCCAATCAGCCGCGGTTTCCTGCATCCGTGCTGCCGCCGCCTTCAACGGCTCGTGTGCTTCGGCGGCACTGCAGTTGGCGGTGACCTTTTCGATCAGGGTGCCCAGCGCCTGACCCTTGCCGCCCATCACCTTGCGGCCGAGCAGGTCCAGCGCCTGAATCTGCGTAGTGCCTTCGTAGATGGTGGTGATGCGGGCGTCGCGTGCCAGCTGTTCCTGACCCCACTCGGCGATGTAGCCGTGGCCGCCCAGGGTTTGCACGCCGTGGTAGGTGCATTCCACCGCCATTTCAGTGAGCAGCGCCTTGATGATCGGAGTCAGGATGCCCAGCTGCGCGTCGGCCTCGGCGCGCACCTCGGCATCCGCATGACGCTCGCTGGTGTCGACCAGCAGCGCCGCCTCGAAGCTGAGCACCCGACCACCTTCGGCGAAGGCGCGCTGGGTCAGCAGCATGCGCCGGATATCCGGGTGCACGATGATCGGATCGGCCGGCTTGTCGGGGTACTTCGGTCCGGACAGCGAGCGCATCTGCAGGCGGTCCTTGGCGTAGGCGAGGGCGTTCTGGTAAGTGATCTCGATCAGCCCCAGGCCCTGGATGCCCACGGCCAGGCGCGCCGTGTTCATCATCGTGAACATGCAGTTCAATCCCTTGTTCGGCGGCCCGATCAGCCAACCCTGGGCGCCGTCGAAGTTCATCACGCAGGTGGCCGAAGCCTTTAGCCCCATCTTGTGTTCGATAGAGCCGCAGCTGACTTCATTGCGCTCACCCATCGCGCCCTGCTGGTCGACCTTGAACTTGGGCACCACGAACATGCTGATGCCCTTGGTGCCTGAAGGCGCATCGCTGATCCGCGCCAGCACCAGATGCACGATGTTCTCGGACAGATCCTGCTCGCCGCCGGTGATGAAGATCTTGGTCCCGGTGATTGCGTAGCTGCCGTCGGCCTGGGGCTCGGCCTTGGTCCGCAGCAGGCCCAAATCCGAGCCCGAGTGCGGTTCGGTCAGGCACATGGTGCCGGTCCAGCGGCCCTCGACAATGGGGCGCAAGAAGGCCTCGCGCTGCCAAGGCTCGCCGTGGTGCTTGAGCGCCTCGCTGGCGCCGTGGGAAAGCAGCGGATAGCAGCCCCAGGACAAATTGCAGGAGTCGATCATCTCCTTGATCGCCACCCCAACCGATTCCGGCAGGCCCTGGCCGCCGAACTCGGTAGGCGAGGTCAAACCGCTCCAGCCGTTCTCCACGAACTGGTCGAAGGCATCCTTGAAACCCTTCGGCGTGGTGACTACCCCGTCTTCGATGTGGCAGCCTTCTTCGTCGCCACTGCGGTTGAGCGGCAGCAGCACCTGCTCACAGAACTTGGCGCCCTCTTCAACTACGGCATTGATTAGATCCTCGCCGGGCGGATCGTCCATTCCGAACTGCTGATAGTGGTCTGCCACCTTGAGCACTTCGTGCAGCACAAAGCGCATATCGGTCTGCGGGGCGCGATAGTCCATGGTTTGCTCGCTCTGGCGATTGACGATGGACAGATCTTGCCACGATACGCGTGGGTATGGGGTGGAGGAGCCTGCGGCTGAAGGGCCCAGGGCACAGGGCTCAGGGCCCAGATAGGCTTCGACGAAGCTGTCTTTCGGACTGAAGCTTCGCCCGCGCATTCGGAGTGCCGCACCGCGCCGGGCTTTGCTGGGCCCTGGGCCCTATTCCCTGGGCCCTAGCCAGCGCTAGCTGGCTATCGATACTCACCCTCGCGCCCCGGTACCGCCGACAGAAAGCCCTGCTGCTCTACTTCGAAGCTACGTTTGGGCTCGGAGGTCCAGGCTTTGCCTTGCAGGCTGTACTCGGCGCTGCCGCCGTTGGCGGTGGCGGTCTGCAGCGCGGCGGATTGGGTAGTGCTGATTGCGACCGGCTGTTCCACTACGTCGGTGGCCAGCGCGGAAAGAATGTTCATCGGCGGGCCGATCCGGATCGGCAGCTGTTGCCCGGCGATTTCCAGCTGCAGTTCCAGATAGTCCAGCCACATGTCGGCGTCGACCAGGTTCTGCAGACGCAGCTTGATCAGCCACTGACCAGACTGCCGGCGTAGGCCTGTCACCGTTACCCGCGGCGGTGCCAGCGGCTTCTTCGGTCGATATCCGCAGGCAGACAGCAACAGCAGAAAGGCCAGGGCGCTACGTCTTTGCATCATGGGCGGCGGGTCCGGTTGTGGGCGGGATCATGCGGGCGAGGCGAGGTTCAGATACAACAGCCAGCCGCACATCACCAGGATGATGGTCAGGGTCAACAGCGTGCCAAAGAAGCGCCCGAAGGAATAGCCGCTGCGCCGCGACAGACCGTGTGCATGCAGCAAACGGGCAACGATCAGGCCGCTGCCCAGACCGTGCAGCCAGCCGGCCGCAGCGCCGCTGAGCTCCAGCATCACCAGCAGCAGCAGCGCGATGGGCAGGCATTCGACCGCGTTGGCGTGCACCCGTATCGCTTTGGCCAGAGTCTTGTCGCCGCCGTCGCCGATGCCGATTTTGCGCGCGTTGCGCAGCTGCGCCACACGCAGCAGCAGGACGACGATGAGGATGGTGGCGATCACCACATAAATGGAGCTGACAGGCAGGGCAGTGCTCATAGGTAGGCGGCCTCGGTGAGAGCGAGCAGTGAACGCATTTCTTCGCGCAGGCTGGCTGGGCCGATGACCTGACAGTCGGGCCCAAAGCGCAGCACGTCCATCAACAGCTCGCGCGAATTGGCGTAGGGCAGCTGCAGCTCGTATGTGCCGTCCTCGCGAAAGCGGCCGACTTGTTCGCGGTGCCAGCGTTCTTCGGCCACCCAGCGCGCGGCATGCGCCGAAAAGCGCAGCGTGGCGACGGCGCGCGGCGGTCCGGAGAAGATCCCGTAGCCACCGCCCAGATGCCGATCCAGCTCCTCGTCCGGCAGCGCCTCGTACTTGGTGTCCTCGTCGATCTCGACGCCGGCGATGCGGTCCAGCGAGAAGCTGCGCAGCGCCTTGCGGTCATGATCGAAAGCGTCCACATACCAGTTGTCACGGTAGTGGATCAGCCGCTGCGGCGAGACCTTGCGCTTGGTCTGCTCCTGGGTGGAACGCGCCCGGTAGGCGAAGCGCAGCACGCGCAGCTCCAGCACCGCGTTGGCGACGACCCGAAAGCAGTTGTCGGCGATCCGGCGCGCCCCTTGCTTGAGTACGCGGATGTGGCTGAGGCGGTCGATGCGATCGCCGAGCACCTTCTTTAATCGCGGCCGCAAGTCGCCCAAGGCTTCGGCAAGCAGGCCGTCGCTCTGTGCGCTGAGGGTCTGCTGAGCAACCAGCAAGGCGTGGATCTCGTCCTCGCTCAGCCACAGACCGGGGAGTTCGAACTGCTCGCCGGGTTCAGGCGCATAGCGCCAGCGCTTGGTTTCCGGGTCACATAGCAGCGGTGCGCCGAGGGCATCGCGCAAAAAGGCCAGATCGCGGTAGAGCGTAGGCCGCGAGCAGCCCAACTCGTCTTTCAGCGTGTCAAAGCTGACACCGGTGCGTGCGGCCGCCAGACGCCGGTGCAGCTTGGCGGTTCGTTCCAGGCGATCCATGGCTAGGCCGGATACTTCATGAGTGTTCGTCTCGAGGGCGTGGGCTAGGCCTTGGCAGTGTTCATGACGCCATTGTTACAGCGTCGACCATGGCTTGCCTATTCAAAACCGTCGTCATGAATGTAGAAGGTCCGCAACGCAGCCCAGACGTCGATACGACCGTGTCCGAACACCGGATTGGGAATGGTGCTGCTGGGAATGCCACCGCAGCTTTGCCCGGTGTTGACCGGCACCGCGGTCTGCATCAGCAGTGCCTCCACCCGTTCCGGATCGCGCTTGAGTGACTCGTCGGCGCTCATCAGCAGCGCCGCAGCGCCGGCGACGTGGGGTCCGGCCATGCTGGTCCCGGTGAAGTTCGCATAGCCGCCGCCGCGAATGCTGGAGCGGATGCTGGTACCCGGTGCGGTGACCTCCGGCTTCAGCCGGTTGCTGCCGTCTACGGTCACCGGTCCTCGGCTGGAACTGCCCGCCATGTTGTCGCTGAAGGTGGTGTTGCCAACGGTGAAGCTGGCCTCGTAGATCGCAGCTGGCGTGTTGACGCTGCCGCAGCCGCTGCCCGAATTGCCGGCAGACACCACGACCATGATTCCCGCGGCCTTGACGTTCTCAACCAGGGTTTGCATGACATTGGGATCGACACAGCCTTCGGATGTAGGGCAGCCCCAGGAGTTGTTGATCACGTGCGGCGCACGCATCGGGTCGGGGTTATTGCCGCTCAGATCGGTCGGGGCAAGAAAGAACTGAAAGCAGTCGGCGTAGGTGGACGGCGTGCCGTCGCCCACGTTCATGTTGCGGCAGCCGATCCAACGCGCGTCCGGCGCCACGCCGATCTGATTGCTGCCGCCATCGTCGCCCACCATGGTGCCCATGGTATGCGTGCCGTGGTTGTGGTCATCGCAGGGCGCGGTGGTGTTGGGGCCACAGCTGCCGCCGCCGCTGCTGATCGCGTCGTGCCAGTGATAATTGTGGTCGGCGGTGGCGCCATCCCAGCCGGCGTACTTGGCCTGCAGCGCCGGGTGGGTCCATTCATAGCCGGTGTCCTGACCGGCTACCAACACACCTTGACCGCGAAATCCCTGGGCCCAAACGGTCGGTGCCCCGATCAGGGTCAATCCTTGTTCCACCGCCTTGGGCTGGGAAACGATGGGCTCGACCACCGCGTCTGCAACACGCCGGCTCATGCCGTCCCAGGCCAGGTTGGCCACTTCGGGCCGCTGGCGCAGCCAGTTGATGGTCTGGCTGTCGGCACGCAGGGCGACTGCGTTGATCGCCCAGAAGCTGCGATGTTCGATGCCGCGCGCGTCCAGTTCGGCGATCAGTTCGGCCTGCGAGGATCTGGCATGGTCGCGCAGGGTGCTGACCACCGCGGTGAGGCGGGCGTCGCCGCGGGCGATGAAGCGCATGTTGCGGACGTCCGGCTGCTCACGTAGCACCACCAGCACCGGTGCGTCTTCGTTGCCCAAGGCAAGCAGGCGAGCATCCACTTCGGCGGCAGGCGCCGCCAGCCAGGCGGCGGCGGTAAGGGCGGTAATCAGCATGTGCAGAGCCTTTCAGTCTTAGGGCCGCGGCGGAGTGTCCAACAAAGCGCGCACGCTGGCCAGCAAATCGATCAACATTCGGTGAATCAGGGTAGCTTCGATCCACAGCTCTGCAGCGGCAGTCGCAGCGCCTGCAGCGGTACGCCGCTATCGCGTTCTTCGATCCACGCCACCACAGATGAGTGGGCTTGAGAAAGGTCAGTTGGAATCGGCAGTTGCAGCCGAACGCGTTCCGCGCCGTCGCCGTATGTCCAGCTGCGCACCACGTGCGCATGTTGCAGAGTGCGACCACCGTTCTCGCCGTTGCGCACGTCGGTCGACAATCCGGTTTCGACGATGGCCGCGTTGATCAAGGCATGCTCGATGACGCTGGGGTCGCTCAGCACCTCCAACTCGGCCTGGCCAGTCCCCCATTCGCGCAGGCTCAGCGTCATCACTGGTGAATCATTCTGATCGCGGCGAGGCAGAGCCTGGGAGTACCAGCGCACGTGCTCCAGACCGTCGGCCAGCACCTGCGGCGTGTAGACCCTGCGACTGCCGCGCTTGTGCGCGCTGACCCGTTGGCGCTGGCTGTATTCCGGACTGCCGAAGCGGTCCTTCCAGCCCAGCTGATCCCAATAGTCGACGTGGAAGGCCAGCGCGATCCAGGCCGGGTCGGCGGGTAATGCGGCCAGCCAGCGATCCGCCGGTGGGCAGGAGTTGCAGCCTTCGCTGGTGTAGAGCTCGATCAGTGAGGTGCGCTGTGGGCCGGAATGCGCGCTGCAGAGCGATTCAGCTGCGGCGGTCGATCCGATCAGGGCTAGTGCCACGGTCAGTAGGGCGCGCATGGCGGCCTCCCTTGTTGTCAGTCATTGTCTGAATGACCGGT
>JAUIFV010000233.1 GCA_030430155.1 Gammaproteobacteria bacterium | reverse complement strand
CGAGGCCGGCTGGGGTCTGACCATCGCTCATCAGGGCGATGTCATCTTCCTGCTTTGGTACACCTACGGCGAAGGCGGGCGCGACCAGTGGATCAGTGCCTCAACGCTGATCAAGCAGCCCGACGGGAGCTACAGCGGCGCGTTGCAGCGCCCGCTCAGCGGCACTCCGCTGGCCCAAATCGCCGGCCCGGCGACCAGCTTCCCGGTGCCGGAGATCGGCACCGCCACGTTGACCTTCAGCGATGGCGAGAACGGTACTTTCCGTTACGTGATTGGCGGCGTGGATCAGACCAAGACGATCAAGCGCTTTGTTGTGGTTGGGCCGGATGCGGCCAAGCCGATTTGTATGGTGGAGAGTGGGGGTGGCGGCGGGCCTGGAGGGAATCCGAACGCATGTTTCCCGGAACAGCACGTTATCGGCGACACGCGCCGGGTTCGTATCACCAGCGCCGGTTCCAGTTTTGAACTGGAGCACGAGGTGATAGGCCCGGCCACTTTTCAGGGTCAAAGCGCGACCCTGATTGAGATTCGAGAGGCGAACGGCGATCTGACTCGTGATTACCGTCGAATTGAGAACGGCGAGGAAGTGATTGTCGGTCAGGAGTTGGTCTCAGGTGGCACGGTCAACACAACGGTGACCTACGCGCCGCTGCCTCGGACCTCGTTGTCGCCGCCGTTGGGCGAATTGCTTTCGCAGGACTACGTGGTGACCACTACCGGCGTGGGCCCGGTCCCGACGACTGAGAGCATTAGGCTGATTCGACGGGAAACAGTGACCGTCCCGGCCGGCACGTTTGAAAACGCCTGCTATCTGGAGCGCGAGATCATCAGCAATGCCGGGCCGGTAACGACGGTTACCGAGCAAAAGATCTGGAGCCGCGCCGATGTGGCTGAAGTTATCCGCGCTGAAAGCATTTCGCGGATCAATTTCCCAGGAGCGCCGCCGCTGGATGAGACGGTGCAGGAGCTGATCTCTTTCAGCCGATAAGCGATTTGGCGACTAATCGAGGATCTGCGCCTTGCGCGCAGATCCTCGTGGTCACATCGAAACCTAGATCGCTTCCAACACGGCCTCAGCCGACGACACCCGGAACTCGCCCGGCTGTTCCACGGCCAGATGGGTCACCTTGCCGTCCTCGGCGACCAGCGCAAAGCGCTTGGCGCGCATGCCCATGCCGAAACCGGTGGCGTCCATCTCCAGGCCCAGGGCCTTGGTGTAGCTGCCGTTGCCGTCGGCCACCAGGGTGATCGCCTCAGGCACGTTCTGGCTCTTGCCCCAGGCGCCCATCACAAAGGCATCGTTCACCGCCATGCACGCCACGGTGTCCACGCCCTTGTCTTTAAGGGCTTGATAGTGATCGACAAAGCCCGGCAGATGCTTGGCCGAGCAGGTCGGGGTGAAGGCGCCCGGTACCGCGAACAGCACCACCTTCTTGCCGGCAAACAGCTCACTGCTGCTGATCGCCTGCGGTCCGTCCTTGAAGATCTGCAGCGTGCCCTCGGGCAGGTTGTCGCCGACTTTTATGGTCATTGGATAGCGTCCTGGGTTGGTTGGGATCGCGATGATACTAGGTGCCGGTGATAGGGCCCAGGGCTCAGGGCTCAGGGCCCAGATTCGGACGTGCGGCCTGCTGGGCCCTATGCCCTGGGCCCTTCAATCCTCTCCGCGCCCCTTACCCTTCCCCGACGCCGGCCGCCCATCCACCGCAATAAACTCCGGTTCCTCCACGTCCAAACGCAACGCAGTGAGTTTGCCGCCCCAGATGCAGCCGGTGTCGATGCACCACAGGTTCATGCCGTGGAAGCGGCCGAGTGCGGACCAGTGACCCGTGACCATGCGGTAGTCGCGCGGCTTGCCCCCCGGGACTTCGAACCAGGGGTAGTAGCCTGGCGGTTGGGTGCCGGGCAGGCCCTTGGCTTCGAAATTGATCGCGCCGCGGGTGTCGCAGTAGCGCATTCGGGTGAAGATGTTGATCACCGCGCGGGTGCGGCGGATGCCCTTGAGGCGACGCGAGAAGGCGCGCGGCTCGTTGCCGTACATGCGTTCGATCACGCCCTTCCAATTCGGTCCCTGCAGCTCGTTCTCCACCTGCTTGGCCCTGGCCTTGGCCTGATCCAGATTCCACTGCGGCGCCAGGCCGGCGTGGACGGCGACGAAATTCAGCTTGGGGTCGTGGTGCAGCAGCTTGCGATGGCGCAGCCAGTCGAGCAGCTCGCGGGCGTCCTCGGCATGAAGAATCCGACCCAGATCGGGATTGCGCTGGCGCTGCTTGGTCGGCTTGACCTCCTGCGCCAGCAGATGCAGATCATGATTGCCCAGCACCACCACTGCGGCATCGCCCAGGCTCTTGATGTAGCGGATGGTTTCCAACGACTGGCCGCCGCGATTGACCAGATCGCCCACAAACCACAGCTGGTCCTTGGCCGGATCGAAAGCCAGCTTCTCGACCAGCGCCTCAAGGCGGTCGTAGCAGCCCTGCACATCACCAATGGCATAAACCGCCACGCTAGGAACCCAGGTTCATCAATGCAGCACCCGTGGGATGCTCAGCAGGAAGGCCGGAATCGGCGCGTCGAACTGGGTGCCGTCGGCCGCGCGCATCTGGTAGCTGCCGTGCATGGTGCCGGTTTCGGTTTCCAGTACCGCGCCGCTGGTGTACTCGTAGTCGGCGCCCGGCTGCATCATCGGCTGCTCGCCAACCACGCCCTCACCGCGCACCTCGCGGACCTGTTCGTTGCCGTCGGTGATGACCCAATGACGTGAAATCAGCTGTGCCGCCTGGTCGCCGGCGTTGTGCAGGCGCACGGTGTAGGCGAAGACATAGCGCTGTTGTTCGGGGGCCGATTGCTCAGGCAGAAAACGCGCCTGGACCTCAATGTCGATTTGATTTGAGCTACTCATTGGCGGCGGATTATAAGGGCGAGGCGCTAGCCCGTGTGACAAACGCGAGTCAGATCGATGACTTTCGCCCCGACGCGGCCTTGTGATGAGGCAGGCTGCTCTATCGTTAGGCCGTATAGACCCGCGCCTGGCGCTGCGGAAGGACGTGCTCGCTGGCGGGTCTCTGCGGCGCTTTGGGCTGTCGATCAGGAGCGCCGCTGAATCTGATCGTGATGGTGCTCGGCGCGCGAAGGGTCTGGATCGATCAGATACAACGGCCTAGAGGATCACGGCCTGCGCATGCGTAGGCCGTGGTGAGCCGCGCCTGTTGCTATGGAAGGACGCAAAAAACCCCAAGGGTCTCTGCGGCGCACTTCGCTAAGGGCTCGATGGACCCGCATTGGCGAGCGCCAACCACTGCACCACGCTGACCGCTTCGGCGCGCAGCTTGGGATCGATGCCGGCACGCTGCAGCTGGTCGGGCTCCGCGACGCCCTGCAGTGCGTTGCTCAGGGTCTTGCGGCGGCGCCCGAATCCGGCTTTGGTCAATTCGCCCAGGCGCTGGATCAGCGCCGGCGCGGGTTGGGTAGCCAGCGGGGTCAGACGAACAATGGCCGATTCCACCTTGGGTGCCGGCACAAAGGCCGTTGGCGGCACCAGGAACAGCGGCTGCACGCTGCAGCGGGCCTGGAGCATCACGCTGAGCCGGCCATAGGTCTTGCTGCCTTCGCTAGCGCCCATCCGCTCCACCACCTCGCGCTGCAGCATGAAGTGCATGTCCTGGATCTGCTGCAGCGAGTCGAGCAGGTGGAAAAGGATCGGCGTGGAGATGTTGTAGGGCAAGTTGCCGACCACGCGTAGCGCCCCAGCCGGGGCCAGCGCGGCAAAGTCCACGCTTAACGCATCGGCCTCAATGATTTCCAGGCTGCCGCCCGGCGGCGGCCGTTGGCGTAGCCTGGCGACCAGATCGCGATCGATCTCGATCACCTTGAGCTGCTTCAGTCGAAGCAGCAGGGGTGCGGTGAGTGCGGCCTGGCCTGGACCAATCTCGACCATCTGGTCGTCGGCCTGCGGCGCGATGGCATCGACGATGCGGGCGATGATCTGGCTATCGTGTAGAAAATTCTGGCCGAAGCGCTTGCGCGCGCGATGAGCGCCGTCGGTGCAGTCCGCATTCATCACTGCGCCGCCCGCATCGCCAGCTCAATGGCCGCATACAGACTGCCGGGATCGGCCTTGTCGCGACCGGCAATGTCCAGCGCGGTGCCGTGATCGACCGAGGTGCGCAGGAAGGGCAGACCCAAAGTGACATTGACCGCCGCGCCAAAGCCGGCGTGTTTGAGTACCGGCAGGCCCTGATCGTGATACATCGCCATCACCGCATCGAAATCGCTCAACCGAGTCTGCACGAAAGCGGTGTCGGCAGGCCAGGGGCCGCTGAGCTGCAGTCCGGCGGCGCGCAGGGACTCGATGACCGGCGTGATCACCTCGATTTCTTCGCGCCCCAGCAGGCCGTCTTCGCCGGCATGCGGGTTGAGTCCAAGCACGCCGATGCGCGGGGCGGGCAGGGCGAACCAGCGGCGCAGACCGGCATCGAGTATCTGCAGTCGGGCACGCAAGCCCTCGCTTTCGATGGCGTCAGCGACCGCGCGCAGCGGCAGGTGGGTGGTGGCCAGCGCCACCCGCAGTGATCCGGCTACCAGCAGCATCACCACGCGATCCACAGCGCAGCGCTCGGCGATGCGTTCGGTGTGGCCGCTGAAGGCGATGCCGCCCTGGTTGATCGCCGCCTTGTGCACCGGCGCAGTGACCATGGCCGCATAGTCGCCGCGCAGGCAGCCGTCGGTGGCTTGGTCTATGCAGGCCACCATCGCCGCCGAGTTGCGCACGTTGAGCCGCCCGGCGGCAGCCGGTTCGGGGAGCGTGACCGGTGCCAGATACAGACTGCCAGGTTCAGCCGGTCGGCTGGCTTGATCGGCGGGTCGCAGCTGCAGCGGCAGGCCGCAGCGGCTCGCCGTTGCGGTCAATAGCTGTGGGTCGCCGATGGCCAGCAGTGGCAGCGGCCATGGCCGCTGAGCCGCCTGCACCACCAGTTCGGGGCCGATACCGGCGGGCTCGCCGACGCACAGGGCGATGGGGGTCATGGGGCGAGCCGGGGGCCGGGGCCCAGGGATCTATAGAAGGGCCCAGGGCATGGGGTCCTATTGAAGGGCCCAGGGCTCAGGGCCCAGGGCCCAGGGAATGCGCGTAGCTGCGCGGTCGAGTCGAGCCCTGCGGCCAAAGCAAAGGGCTCAGGGCTCAGGGCCCAGGGCCCAGTGCAGGCTCGCGACTGCCGGGGCGACGCCTTACTCATGCGGCATGGCGATGCGAGCTGCGACGCGGCTTAGCCCGCGCTGGCTTCCGGGTCCAGACGGGTTTCGACGTAGGCTTCGCCGCGGACCTGGCGCAGGAACTGCTCGTAGACCTCTTCGGCCTTGCGCTGGCGCAGGCTTTCGGTGGCCTGCTGACGCAAGAAATCCTCGGTGCGGTCGGTGCGGCGGGTGTCTTCCAGCTTGAGGATGTGCCAGGACTGATCCGAGCGCAGCGGTTCGCTGACCCCGCCCTCGATCAACTGCGACAGCGGCTGGGCGTAGAAGGGTCCATAGGCGTCCAGCGGGATCCAGCCCAGGTCGCCGCCCAGATTGGCGGTATTGGTGTCCTCGGAAATGGCCCTGGCGACGGTTTGGAAGTCCTCACCGGCGTCAATCCGGCGCTTGGCCTCCATGATCTTGATGCGCGCATCTTCGTGGCTGTTCAGGTCGTCGACCTTGGTCACGATGTGGCGCACCTTGTATTCGTTGACCATGATCTGGCTGTCTTTGCGGATATCGTCCACCTGCAGCAGGTGAAAGCCGCTGGCGGTGCGCACCGGCTGGGTCATCGCACCCTTGGGCATGCCCTGGACCAGATCGGCGAAGGACGCCGGGATCTGATCAAAGCGACGCCAGCCCAGATCGCCGCCTTCCAGTGCCTGCGGCGAATCGGAGTAGCGGATGGCCGCCGCGGAGAACTCCATCTGGCCTTCGTCGATGAGCTTGCGTATGCCCTCGATTTTCTCCGCTCCAGTGGCCACCTGTTCCGGAGTGGCCGCGTCGGGCAGCTGGACCATGATGTGGCGCAGCCGCACTTCACCGCGTTTCAGGGTATCGCCGGCGAGCAGACGCTCGATCTCCGACTCGCTGATTTCCACCCGGCTCTCGACCACCCGCGAACGCAGCTTCTGCACCAGCAGCTCTTCGCGCATGGACTTGCGGAACTCGCTGAAGTTGAAACCATCGTTCTCTACCGCCTGACGCAGCTGGGCAATGGTCAGTGAATTGCTGGCCGCGACTCGCGCGACGGCCTGATCAATCTCGGTGTCGGTGACCTGGATGCCGCCGGACTCGGCACGTTGAACCTGCAGGCGCAGCAGGGTCAGGCGCTCCAGCACCTGCTTGCGCAGCACATCTTCGGTTGGCAGCTGCAGTTCGCGGCCCT
>JAUIFV010000028.1 GCA_030430155.1 Gammaproteobacteria bacterium | reverse complement strand
CCGCGCATAAACTCTCACCTCAAGCTCTCTGCCAAACAGGTATCGCAAGCCAAGCCTCGCAAAGCAAGTCCCTGTCTAGGAGAAAGGCAACAAGCTGCTAGGGACTCCCTGAACAATGCACACGAGCCGCGTTGCGAGTCCAAATCGTCTGCTGGTAGGCGCAGTCCCGAAAGGCATAGTCATTCTATGCCAGAGGGCTGCAACGCCGCAGCAGCCGATTTGGGCCGCAACCCTTCGGGACGACGCCTCCATGTCTTGCTGAGAAGGGGGCCCGCCAGCTGCGTTGGGCGTCTTGCCCAGAGCGCAGGCTATGACCTGCGACGCCCGCCTTACTGGCGAACTTCTCAGGTGCCGTCGCGGCCGCGTGCATTGTTCAGGGAGTCCCTAGTCGCCGAGATCGCCTCGAAACAGACAAAGCTCGGCGGCGGGCTGACCAACCCCGGTCACATACTCCCGCACCGATTTCAGTCCCTCCTTCAGGCCCCGATAGTGAACTAGCTCCAACGCGGTGTCGGCGTCGCACCAGCCGTACTCCGAATGCTCTACTGGCGCCAGCGCTACTGGCGCGTCGTCCACTTCGGCGGCGTAGACACCGATGAGCTGCATGTTCTCGAAGCGCCGGTTATAGACTGTGTAGGCATGCTCGGCTGCCCAAATGGCATTGGCGCGGAGTCCAAACTGCTCCAGTTTGCGCCTGATCGCCTCAGTGACAGACTCGCCGTCAAGCACCTGGCCGCTGGGGATCTGCCAGAAGCGACCACCGTTGAAGTAACGATCGGCCTTTTCCTGGGAGGTTCGCAGCAACAGGAACTCCGTCCGTCCCTGGCTTCTGCGAAAGGCCCACACGTCAAAGATGTTTGCTGCCAGCTGCATCGTTTTCCTCAGCCCGCGCCGGCCGATCCTTCAATGGCATACAGCCGAACCAAGCCCTGACGTCCGCGAACCGCCGTTTCCGTGACGAAGCTCGCCGCCGTGCCTGCAGGTAGTGCGGCGCACAGGGATTCGCTGAACAGGATGGCTTGCTGGTATTCCTTGGTCAGGCTTTCGATGCGCGCTGCCAGGTTCACCGTATCACCGATGACGGTGTACTCCATGCGCTCGGTGGAACCGATGTTGCCGGCAACCACCAGCCCGCTATGCAGGCCGATGCCCATCCGCAGTGGGCCGAGATCACCGGAGCCGAGGCGCGTATTCAGTTCCGCCAGGCGTTGCTGCATCTCCATCGCCGCCAGCAGCCCTGCGCGGGCATGGTCGGATTGCGCCAGCGGGGCGCCGAACACCGCCAGTATCCCGTCGCCGAGGAACTTGTCGATGGTTCCGCCGTGCTTGAAGATCACCTCGGTCATGGTGGTCAGATAGGTGTTGAGCGCGGCGACGACGAACTGCGGGTCCTTGCCCTCGGACAGGCGGGTAAATCCACGCAGATCGGAGATCAATATCGTCACTTCCAGACTCTGACCGCCCAGCGCCAGGGTGATCTGTCCGTCGTCCAGCTTGCGCACAACGTCTCGGGAAAGGAACCGTCGCAGCCGATCGCGCTGGCGAAAGCGCACGAACAGCGCGCTCAGGCTTTGTGACACCAGCAGGCTCAACAGCCCTGAAACCACGCTTAGGATCAGCACATAGGCGCTCAAGTCCGCAGCCACTTCGCCCAGTCGCAGCAGCACGCTGTTGGCAGCCAAGGTGAGTAAGGTGCTGTAGGCGATCACGGCACGACCATGGCGTAGCGCGCTGAGGAAGTTGACCAGCATGAAGTTTGCGGTCAACAGGATGATCCAACCCTGTGAGTTGAAGTGCTCAAACTCCTCCCGGCCGTAGTAGCCAACGATCACGCCGGTGAACATCACATACTCGAAGCTGACGCTCACATACTTAACCCAGGGCCGATACTGCGGCGGTCTGCAGCATCGATCGATGAGGTAGACGAAGCCGGCGAAGACCATCAGCAGGGCAATGACGGAGGCGCCTACCGGCAGCGTCAGCGTGTCCTGACGGAACAGCACGAGCGTATCCACGGCGGTGAATAGGGCGAGATAAGCCGCCCGAAAGCGATTGATCCAGCGCTCAACCAGCATCTCGCGCTGCTGCAGCGCGTGAACGAACTCGGGTTCGGCGAGCAGGACAGCGGTCCCGGATCGGGTGCCTAGGACGCCTGGCTTTTGGAATGTCTGGTCCATCGATTGGGATGGCTGCCGTTTCGAACCCGGTATCAAGTCGAACCAGGATACTTGGGTCGAGCCTTGTCTACTTCGGTCGGCAAGAACGACATGGATCTATCGTTCTCGTTACGCTCAAGGATGCTGCCAGACCGCCTCTCCCTGCTCGTAGTACTCACGCTTCCAAATCGGCACCCGCGCCTTGATCTCATCGATGATCCAGCGGCAGGCGCTGAAAGCTTCGTCGCGGTGGCTGCCGGCGACACCGACCCAGACTGCGACTTCACCCAGTTCCAGACTGCCCAGGCGGTGCACGCAAGCGGCCTGTACCGGGAAACGCTGTTGGGCCTCTTTCACAATGCGCTCGCCTTCGTCCAGGGCCAGGGCCTCGTGGGCTTCGTAGTCCAGGCTGCGCACCGCCTTGCCCTGGTGGTGATTGCGCACTCTGCCCTCGAAGCAGACCAACGCGCCGGAATCCAGACCGGGGCCGAGCTTGGCGACCCATTTGTTCGCGTCGATGGCCTCATAGGACAGTGCAAACACGCTCAACCTCCGGAAAAGGGCGGCAGGAAAGCGACTTCATCGCCGTCGTTGAGGGTCGTCCCCCATTCGGCGAAGGCGCCGTTGATCGCCACACGAAGCATCTGCGCGCCGAAGCGGAAACCGTGGCGCTCGCGCAGCTGGGCGTAGAGCTCGACTGCAGTCAGCGGCTGCTCGCACTGTTGGCTTTCCTGGTCGACGCCGGCCTGCTGCTTGAGTTCGGCGAAATAGCGAATCTGTACTTTAATCTTCCGAGTCCTCGCTTGGTGCCGGTGCTTCGTCGTCACGGAAATCCCGCTTGCCACCGGTCTTTTCTTTCAGCGCAAAGGGCCCCAGACGAATCCGCGGCGAAAGCGCCTTGCACATATCGTAGATGGTCAGCGCGGCGATGTTGGCGCCAGTGAGCGCCTCCATCTCCACACCGGTGCGCGCGCTGACGGCGACTTCGCACTCGATGTACAGCGCGTTGCCTTCAGGTCGGATGCGGATGGCGATGGCATCCACCGGCAGCGGATGGCAGAAAGGAATCAGATCGGCGGTGCGCTTGACCGCCATGGTGCCGGCGATGATCGCAGTGTCGATCAAACTGCCCTTCTTGCCCACATAGCCCTGCGCCGCCAGCTGCGCCGCGACCTGCGCCGGAAAGTGCACCTGCCCAGTCGCCACCGCACGGCGCCGACTGACCGCCTTCTCGCCCACATCCACCATCGTCGGCCGCCCGTGGGCGTCGAAATGGCTGAGCTGCTCGCTCTTGCTACTCATCGATCAACGCCCCCACGCGGCGCGCCTCGCTTTCCTGGGCCCTGGGCCCTGGGCCCTGGGCCCTGGGCCCTTTGCCCTAGTCCCATGTCCCGATTCCAATCGCTCCGCGAAAGAGCCCCAACAACCGCTTCGACCGACACCACGCTACCCCCCCACCGTATACATCTGCACCCTCACCGGCAGCGCCCTGGCCTGTGCCGCACCACGCAGCTCACTGTAGCGATCCTGACGCCCGCTCCAGATCGCAGCGATGCGCTGCGCCAGGGCCTGCTCATCGGCACCGCCACGCATGGGCGTAAGCAGATCCACGCCGCTGGATGCGAACAGGCAGGTGTACATCTCGCCGTTGGCGGCCACCCGGGCGCGACCGCAGTCGCTGCAGAAGGGCTCGGACACCGAGGCCACGAAGCCGATCTCACCCTGGCCGTCGGTGTAGGCGTAGCGGCTGGCCGTGGTGCCGTCGACGCCGCCGGAGAGCGGAATCATCGGGTAGTGCTGGGCGATCCGCTCGCGCACTTCGGCGGCGCTGACCACCGCCTGCGGGGTCCAATCGTTCAGCGTGCCCACGTCCATGTATTCGATGAAGCGCAGCACGTGCGGCGTGCCGCGGAAGTGCTCGGACAGGGGCAGGATCTGGTCCTCGTTGACGCCGCGCTGGATCACGCAGTTGATCCGCAGCGACGCAAAACCTGCGTCGACGGCGGCGTCGACGCCGGCCAGCACCTCGTCCAGCCGACCGCGGCCGCCGCTGAGAGCGGCGAACTGCCGCGGATCCAGCGAATCCATGCTCACCGTCAGCCGATGCAGCCCGGCCTCGCGCAGCGCGCCAGCCTGGGCGGTGAGCAGCGAGCCGTTGGTGGTCAGGGCCAGATCCTCCAGCTGCTCTATCGCCGCCAGCCGCCGGATCAGCGTCGGCAGATCCTTGCGCAGCAGCGGCTCGCCGCCGGTCAGGCGCAGCTTGGTGATGCCGACGCGGACGAAGGCGCGCACCAGCAGCTCGATCTCGTCCGCGCTCATGCGCTGGCTGGGCGAGAGGAAATCGCGCTTCTCGTCGATCTGATCGGCCGGCATGCAGTAGGGGCAGCGGTAATTGCAGCGATCGACAATGGACAGACGCAGCTCATTCAGGCGCCGCCCACGCGTATCAAGAGTACCGATCCCTGGCAGCGACTCAGTCGCCATTATCGGCTCCCAGGCGTATCCGCTCGCCGCCGCGGGCGATGCGGAAGCCGGCCTGCTGGTAGCGCTCGGCGGTGGCTTGATCGGGATAGTGATAGAGCACCAGTCGTTGCAGGATGGAATCGCTGTACTCGCGGCGCAGATCCTCCAGCCCGGTGTGGGAGGGATTGGCCTGCGGCGCGCAGTCGTGGAAAACGGTCTCGTCGGCGCTGGCCAAGCGAGTCAGCATCTCCGGTATGGGTCGGGTGTCGCCGGTGTAGACGAAGCGCCCGCGCAGCGCCAGACCGTAAGCCGCATAGGGCGCGTGATGGCGCACCGGAAACACCTCGAAACGCAGATCTCCAAGCCAGAAATTGTCGCTCACTGGGATCAGCCGCAGCCTGTCCCAGAAGTTTGCCCCACCTTCGGCGAGCAGGTTGGGAAATTCGGCCAAGCGGGCGTGCAACGCGGCGACCAGGGTCACCGGCACGTACAGCCGCGGCTGCTGGTCCGCACCCAGCGTGCGCGAGGCGTAGAACAGCGCCTCCAGCCCGGCGACGTGGTCCATATGCAGATGGGTGATGAACACTGCGCTGGGCAGCGCGTCGTAGCTGGCCCTGTAGGCGTTGACCATCCCGGGGCCGCAGTCGATCAGCAGCAGCGGCTGCCGGGCGCGCTCCAGCACCGCCGCCGAGGGCAGCAGGGTGTCCGATGAGGCGCTGCCGGCGCCGAGGAATTTCAGTGCATCAACCATGGGCGATCGAGTTCAGGACCGATCGTCTAGTTTCTCACGATAGGCGTCCAGCAGGCGCTGCCACTGTTCCGCACTCGGCCCGCCGGCGTCTGCGTTGAATCCGCTGCTGGCCCCGATCTTGGTCAAGGATCGCTGCAGACGGGCGAGATTGGCCTCGCCCCAGCGGCCGCCGGGATCGCGCGTAACGGCCCGGTCGAAGTCCAGCACCCAAACCTGATTGTCCTCATCGAACAGCAGGTTATGCGCGTTCAGATCGGCGTGATCGCAGCCGGCGGCGTGCAATTTCGCGATCGCCGCCCCGAGCCGCAACCAGTCGCCCTCGCCTACCGTTTGCCCCGCCCAGCGCTGGGCCAGCGTCTGTGCGTCGGCAACCTGCACGGTGAGCAGATCGGCGCGATACCAGGGCCCCTGACGACAGACCCGGGCGGCCAACGGCTGCGGCACGCGCAGACCGCACTGGTACAGATGCTGGTTGACCAGCAGTTCTCGCCAGGGCCGGGTCTGCGCCATCCCGCGCCACAGGTAGCGATCGCCCAGCAGTCTGGCCACCGCGCCGCCGCGCTGGTAGTGGCGCCACACCGAGGGACCGGGATCGGTGGGTAGCAGCAGCGGTGGTGCACGACCGCCGCGGTCGGCGGCCAGCGGCTGCGCTGCCTCGCCCCAGTATTCGCGATCGAACCAGCAGGCTTGCACTTGACTGGCCAGTGCGGCGGGAACGATCAGCCAGCTGTGGCCATCGATGGGCGCGACTTTCAGTTCGGCCCTCGTTGTCATTGCCTACCCACGCCTTCGCTCCCTGGCAGAATGCCGCTGGTCGAATCTGAAGTCGCGCGAGTCTAATGCATAGCACCTCCGACACACCCGATCTGTGCATCCTGCGCCTGTCCGCCCTCGGCGATGCCAGCCACGTCGTGGCGGTGGTGCAGCGGCTGCAGCGCGACCTGCCCGGTGCGCGCATCACCTGGGTGATCGGCAAGCTGGAGCACAAGCTGCTCACCGGTCTGCCCGGGGTGGAGTTCATCGAGATCGACAAGAAGCGGCTTTGGCAAAGCATCGGCCAGCTGCGACAGCGGTTGGCCGGGCGTCGCTTCGACGCCCTACTGCACATGCAGATCTCACTGCGCGCCAACGTGGTGGCGGCGGCGATCCGCGCGCGACGGCGTATCGGCCTGGATCCGGCGCGCTCGAAGGACTTCCACGGGCTGTTCGTGCGCGAGCGCATCCGCCCGGCGCCGCCCGGCGGTGAACACGTGGTCGACGCGCTGATGGCCTTCACCGAGAAGCTCGGGCTGCCGCCCGCACAGCCGCAGTGGCAGATGCCCATCGACGAGGAAGCCTTCGACTTCGCCCGCGCCCATCTGCCCGATGATCGGCGCTGGCTGGGGGTCAATCTGTGCGCCAGCCATGCATTGCGCAACTGGCCGGCTGAGCGCCAGGCGGCGGTGATCCAGCATGCTATCGAGGCCCACGGCATGGCGGTGGTGCTGCTCGGCGGCCGCAGCGACACCGAACGGCAGTTCGCCGACGCGATCACTGCCGCGGTGCCGCATCCGCTCTTGGATCTGGTCGGCAAGGACACCCTGAAGCAGCTGATGGCCCTGCTGACCCGGCTGCAGCTGCTGATCAGCCCGGACTCGGGGCCGATGCATTTCGCCAGCGCGGTGGGCTGCCCGGTGATCGGGCTGCACGCCGCCTCCAACCCGCGCCGCTCCGGCGCCTACCGTTCCCAGCAGTGGGCGGTGGACCGCTATGACGATGCCGCGCGCCAGTATCGCGGCAAGCCGGCTGCGCAGCTGCCCTGGGGCAGCAAGATCGAGGAGACTGGGGTGATGGAGCTGATCAGCGTGGACGAGGTCAAGGCGATGCTGGATCGATTCCTTGCGGCGAACGGGCACGAAAACGCCGCGGGGCAACCCCCTCCCAGCGCTTGAAGGCGCGCGAAAAACAGCTGGCGTCGGCGTAGCCGAGCAGGAATGCGATCTCGCCAATGGCGTAGCGGCTGTCGCTCAAATAGGAGCGCGCCAGTTCTTGACGCACCTGCAGCAGGATCTGCTCGAAGCTGGTCCCGGCATCGGCCAGGTGGCGCTGCATGCTGCGCAGACTCAAGTGCAGGCTGATCGCCACCTGCTCCGCACTCGGTTCGCCATGCGGCAAGGACTTGATCAGCTGATCGCGCACCTGACCGCTCAGTGAGGCCTGATCAAGCTGCTGCAGGTATTGCGAAATGATCTCGTCATTGCGGCGGGCCAGCTCGGCGTTTGCGGTATCGAGGGGACGACTGCAGTCGACTGCGGCGAAGACGATGATGTCGCGCTCGGCATCAAAGGCCACCGGCGCGCGCCACACCTGCTCATAGCAGCGGATATCGGCCGGCGCCGGGTGGCGCAAGGACACCCGCAGGGGATTGAGTTGGCGCCCGACCAGGCTGCGCGCGGTGCGTATCAGCAGCGAGGTGAAGGCGTCCACCGACTCCGGGGCCGGCTGTTCCTGATCTGACGGGGTGTAGACCACCAGCTGGCATTCCTCGGCACCAGGCCGGTACTCCAGCGTCGAGACGTCGGTGGCAATACGAAAATAGCGCGACACCCGCTGCAGCATGTCGCCCAGGCTGGCGCTGGCCATGATCGAGTAGCTGAGCGCGTGAAAGGTGGTTGGCCCGACGTTGCTGGCCACCGCCAGGCCCAGTGCCGGATCGCCAGTGACGGCCACCGCAAGCTCCCATAGCCGCGTGGTCTTGGCGACCGGGTAGCGCGCGTTGGGGTCGTCCAGGGCGGCCAGATCCAGGCCGGCCTGGCGGCACAGCTCCAGGCTGTCGATGCCGCGCGCCTCCAGCGTACGGCGGATCGCCTTGACCCAGCTGCTCAGGACCGTTCTACCCATCGGCATGTCAGCCAGCCCACCCGCAGCAGCGCATCGTTTGAACTCGGGTCTGGGCCGGCATGGACGACTTCAGCGGCAGTCAAATCGAGATGCAAAATGGCCAAGGTGGCGCGCAGAGTCAAGTCGTTGGCGGGCAGGGTCGGGCATTGCCGGCGCTGCGGTCATAACTTAGATCGACACTATCCTGCCCGGGGACTGCGATGGCCGCCGCCAGCGAGATCGAACTGCTCGACCCGACCGAACGCAATGCCGAGATCAAACGGGTGGTGACCGCGGCAGGCGTGGCGCTGCGCGAGCGTCACCCCTGGCTGCGCCACCAGAACGCGATCGGCATGGCGGTCCTCATCGTTGCCCTAGGCGGCATGGCCGGTAGCGCCTACGCCCATCTGCACTGGGGCTGGTCGGCTTGGCTGGTGATTCCCCTGATCGCCTTCTTTGCTTCGCTCACCCACGAGCTGGAGCACGATCTGATTCACTGGATGTACTTCAAGCGCCGTCCGTGGGCCCACCACCTGATGCTGGCGCTGTGCTGGCTGGCGCGACCCAGCACCATCAATCCCTGGGTACGCCGGGGCTTGCACTTCGAGCACCACAAGGTCTCCGGTAGCGCCCAGGATCGCGAAGAGCGCGGGATCACCAACGGTGAGCGGTGGGGCGTCGCCCGCTTTCTGATGCTGGCCGACGCCGGATTCTCGGTGTGGTGGCGCATTCGCCGGGTCGACGATGGCAAGGTGCGGCGCAAACTGTGGCTGCGCGCCCCGGCCATCTATTTCCCGCTGGGTTGGATCCATTGGGGGCTCTGGTACTTGTTCCTGATCGTTCAGGTGGTCAGCGCTGGAGCCATGCTCAGCGGCACCAGCATCGAATGGTCAGCGACGCAGCAATCGCTGCTATCTGTACTCAACGCGGTTGTCGTGGTGTGGATCGCACCGAATGTGCTGCGCAGCTTCTGCCTGCATTTCGTCAGCAGCAACATGCACTACCACGGTGACGTGGTGCCGGGCGATGTGATTCAGCAAACCCAGGTGCTCAATCCGTGGTGGCTGTGGCCGCTGCAGCTGTTCTGCTTCAACTTCGGCAGTACCCACGCGATCCACCATTTCGTGGTCAAGGAACCCTTCTATATCCGTCAGTGGACCGCGCCCATCGCGCACCGGGTGATGCGCCAGATGGGTGTGCGATTCAACGACTACGGCAGCTTCGCCCGCGCCAATCGCTGGGGTGATGTCGATCAGCCCGCCGAGAGCCGTTCGTGAGCACCGACGCTGCGGCCCTGCCCGAGCGCAACAGCTACGGGCATTTCCAGCGCATCAGCACACGCTGGAAAGACAATGACCTGTACGGGCACGTCAACAACGTCGAGTACTACAGCTACTTCGACACGGTCATCAACGCCTATTTGATCGCTCAGGGCGGACTGGACATCCACGCCGGCGGGGTGATCGGCATCTGCGCCGAAAGCCATTGCCGATTCCTCGACTCACTGGCCTTCCCGGCGGCCGTCGATGCCGGATTGCGTGTGGCACACCTGGGTCGATCCAGCGTGCGCTACGAGATTGGCCTGTTCGCCGAAGGTCGACCGAACATTGCCGCCGAGGGCTGGTTCGTCCATGTCTTTGCAGCACGGCAGAGCCGCCGACCCACCCCCATCCCGGCACAGCTCCGCGCCGCACTCAGTCGGCTGCTGGTGGAACCCAAAGCATGAAAGTGCGTGCCGCCGTACTGCGTGAGATGGGAATCCCCGGGCCTTACGCAGACAGCCGCCCGCTGCAGATCGAGGAGCTGGATCTGGCGCCGCCCGGACCAGGCGAGATGCGCGTGCGCATGCTGGCTGCCGGGCTTTGCCATTCCGACCTTTCGGTGATCAACGGCTCGCGCCCCAGGGTGATGCCGATGGCGCTGGGCCACGAAGCCTGCGCAGAAATCATCGAGCTAGGCGCCGACGTACGCGGCTTCGCGCCAGGCGATCACGTGGTCATGGCCTTTGTGCCCAGCTGTGGCTGCTGCGCGCCCTGCGCCAGCGGCCGCGCGGCGCTTTGCGAGAGCGGTGCGCAAAGCAACTTGAGCGGCACCCTGCTCAGCGGGCAGCGGCGCTGGTCCGGCGCCGATGGCGGCAGCGTCAATCACCATTTGGGCGTGTCCTGCTTTGCCGAGCAGGCCGTCATTTCGGCCCGCTCGGCGGTGAAGATCGACGCCGACCTGGACCCGCAGATCGCAGCGCTGTTCGGCTGCGCGGTACTCACCGGCGTCGGTGCGGCGGTCAACACCGCGGCGCTGCGCGGCGGCCAAAGCGCGGCCATCGTGGGATTGGGCGGGGTGGGCATGGCGGCGCTGCTCGGGGCCAGGATGTGCGGCGCCAATCCGCTGATCGCGGTCGACGTGCTTGCATCTAAGCTGGATATGGCGCGCCAGCTGGGCGCAACCCATGTGGTCGCGGCAGATCAGCCGGACGCGCTGACGCAGATTCGCGACTTGAGCGGCGGTGGCGTGGACTGCGCAATCGAGTGCGTGGGCAGCACCGCAGCGCTGCAGCTGGCCTACGCCGCCACCGCGCGCGGCGGAACCACGGTCAGCGCCGGACTACCCGATCCCAGCCAGCAGTTCGCCATCCCGGCGGTCAGTCTGGTTGCCGAGGAACGCACCATCAAGGGCTCCTATATGGGCTCGGCGGTGCCCAGCCGCGACCTGCCTCGCTACATCGCGCTGTACCGAGACGGCCGTCTGCCGGTGGACGCTCTGCTCAGTCACCGTCTGACGCTGAACGAGATCAATGCGGGCTTTGACCGCCTGGCCCGCGGCGAGGCGCTGCGCCAGGTGATCGATTTCAGCAACGGAGCTGGCGCATGAAAGGCAATGCCTGGGGTCTGCTTTTGGCGCTGACTTTGCTCAACGTGATCAATTTCACCGACCGCTATCTGATCATCGCCTTCTCCACGCGTATCGTCCCCGAACTGGGCCTGACCAATCTGCAGTTTGGCCTGCTCACCGGCGTGGCCTTCACTCTGGTCTACACGCTGTTCGGCCTGGTGCTGGGAGCGATGGCCGACCGGGTTCATCGACCGCGCTTGATCGCCGCAGGCCTGCTGGTCTGGAGTGCGGTAACCGCTCTGACCGGCCTGGCGCGCAGCTTTGTCCATATGGCGGTGGCGCGGATGTGCGTGGGCATCGGTGAAGCGGCGCTGACGCCCGCCGCAGTCTCGCTGCTCGCCGACGGCTTTCAGCCCGGCCGTCGCGCGCTGGCCAACGGCATCTACTACCTGGGCATTCCGATCGGGATCGGCGGCAGCTTTATCTTCGCCAGCGCCTTCGGCGACTACCTGGGCTGGCGCGGCAGTTTCCTGGCCCTTGGCGTGGTCGGGATGGTCGCGTCGGTGCTGGTGCTGCTGTACATGCGCGACCCCAGCCGCGTGGGCACTCAGCGCCAGACCGAAAAGGGGTCACTGCGCCGCAGCTTCGCCGGCATCGGCCAGCAACTGCACAGCAATCGACCGATGCTGTTCATCCTGCTGGGCTGCATTGCTGCCGCCTGCGTGCAGGGCGCCGCGGTGCTGGACCTGCTCTGGTGGGTGCGCGAACGCGGCTTCGAGGAACGCACCGCGCAGGGCCTCAACGGCAGCCTGTTCCTGGCCGGCGGGGTCTGCGGCGCCCTGCTTGGCGGCTACGGCGCCGACCGCGCGCAGGCGCGGATGGCCAACGGCCGGCTCAAGTTTCTGGTCGCCGCCTTCGCGGTCGGCATCCCCTTGATGTTGATCTTCAGACTGCTGCCCGCCGGCAGCCCGCTGTTCCTGCCGCTGGCCTTTCTGGGCAACGTGGTCTTCATGCTGGTTTTCGGTCCGGCGCTGGCCAGCCTGCAAGAGGTGGTTCCAGCGTCAATGCGGGCAGCGACGGTCGCGGTCTTCGTGCTCGCTACATCCCTGATCGGTTCGGCCGGCGGTTCGGCACTGGCCGGCGCGCTCGCCGATTCCTTCGCCGCCAGCGGCCATCCAGAGCCGATCACCATGGCCATCATCAGCACTCAGAGCATCGGACTGTTGACCATTCCGCTGTTCTGGCTTGCTGCCAGGGCCAGGTCCCCGTTCAGCGCCGGCAACGCGCTGAATCCGATCGCGACGGAGAGCTGATTCCTCGTCCTGCCTACCAGAGCTGCCAGGGAGAAAGCGATGGGCAACCCCAAACGCAAACTGTCCACGGTCCGATTCGAATCAGATCAGGACCACCCGCAGTTCGTCTCCGCCGCGGCGCGTTCGCTGGCGATCCTGCGCTGCTTCGACTACGGCGAGCAGTACCTGGGCAATAGCGAGATCGCCCTGCGCACCGGACTACCCAAACCCACCGTCTCCAGACAGACCTTCACCCTGTGTTCGTTGGGTTATCTGAATTACTCGCGAGCCCAGGAGAAATACGCCCTGGGCGCGGCGCTGCTGTGTCTGGGTAATACCTATAACCGCTGCAATCCGGTCATCGGCGTGGCCAAGCCGCTGATGCAGGCCTTCGCCGAGCAGTCCGGTTCAACGGTGATGCTGGGCGCACCGGACGGGATGCGCATGATCCTGCTGGCCATCGCCAACAGCGCCTGCTGCCCCGATCTGGAATTGGAACCGGGCACCCGTATTCCGCACGGCCTGACCGCGCTGGGACGGGCCGACCTGGCAGCGCGTCGCCCGGAGCTGTTTCAGCGCGAACTGAGCGAGCTGGAACTGCTGTGCCGGCCACTGGAATGGCCCAAGGTCAGACAGGGCATCCTCAAGGCGCGAGCCGACGTCGCCGAGCACGGTTACTGCTACTCGCTGGGCGACTGGCGCGAGGACATCTACGCCGTCGGCGTGCCGATCGTCGGCAATGACCGCGAGCGCATCCTCGCATTAAGCTGCGGCGGCCCAGCAGGATCGATGACCCATCAGCGTCTGCGCGATGAGATCGGTCCGGGCCTGGTGCGGTTGCGGGATCGGGTGTTGGCCGCGACGCGGGGGCGGATCTAGCGGGAGAGTCTCGCTCCGACGACGGATCACCGTGGGTCGGAAGTCCGTCCTACCATCGGGTTTGAGGGCCCAGGGCCCAGGGCCTAGGGCCCAGGAAAGCAGCGCTTCGACGGCGTCTTCCGGCGTCCATCCTCCATCGCGGCGGACCGGCTCCGCACTAGCGCAGACTGGGCCCTGGGCCCTGAGCCCTGGGCCCTTCACTCGATGGCCCAGCCCTGCCCCACACTGGCGCAGACTGGGCCCTAAGCCCTGGGCCCTGGGCCCTTCTCCATTCCCCCTAGAACGCCAACCTGAGCGTCGCCCCATAAGTCCGCGGCGGCGCCAAGAAGGCATTCCACGAACCGCTCTGCAGCGGTGCATCGAAGCCGACCTGGATGTACTCCTCGTCGGTGAGATTCTGCGCCCACAGTTCTACCATCCAGGTTTGGTCGCGGTTGCCCAGTCCGATGCGGGCGTTGACCACGGTGAATGAGGACTGCTCCTTCTCGGGGTCCAGATCCGATCCGGTGTTGTAGTCCGAGGAGTGCTTGGCACCAATATTGAAACGACCCAGCAGATTGCCGGCGAACTCCCATTCGTAGTTCAAAGACGCCGACGATGACCAGTAGGGTGCGAAGCTGACCCGACTGTTGGGGAGCAGGAACAGATCGGCATCGGGCAGCAGGTCCGGCCCGTAGCGGGTGTCGGCGTAGGTCACGCCCGCCTGTAGCAGCAGGCCATCGACCGGGGTCTGCCACAGCATCTCGGCCTCGGCGCCCTTGGAAGTCACCTCCGGCACCGAACGAACGACGAAGGTGGTACCCAGGAAGCTGTTGAGCTGGAATCCGGAATAGTCTTGATAGAAGACCGCGCCGTTGAGCAGCAGATTGCCGTTCATCCAGGTGGTCTTGGTGCCCAGCTCGTAGCTGTTGACGAATTCGGCCGGGAAGGAGGTATCGGTCACCGGCAGCACGCCGGCCGCGCCGCTGGTGGTGCCATCTGCCGACTGCACGCGGTCCAGATTGAAACCGCCGGCCTTGTAGCCGCGCGCTGCGGAGCCGTAGAACATCAGGTTGTCGTTCCAGCGATAGGCCGCCTTCAAGGTGCCGGACCACTCGCTTTCGTCGCGCTCCTGATTGGTCTCGCGGCCGATATGCGGCGGGTTGGACCAGGGCAGACACATAAAGCCGATCACCGTCGGCACCACCGCGCCGAGCGCCGCGCTGGGGACGCCGCGCGCGGCCAGAGCTGCCGCCGCCGTACTCGGATCGGCCAGCGCACCAGCGCAGCCCGCATTGCCGCCCTGGCTGCCGAAGCGCGAATCGACTTCCTTGTCCTCGCGGGTGTAGCGGAAGCCGGCGGTCAGATCGAAGCTGTCGGTCAGGTGGAAGGTGTTGTTGGTGAACAGGGCGATGCTGCGAGCATTCTGATCAAAGCGATCATCGGAGGCCTCGCCGACGAAAGTGGTGCCAAAGGGCCGGCCGCTGGCCTCGGAAAGAAAAGTCGCGGCGTTTGCCGTGTTGACCACACCTGCCGGAAATGCGCCGGCGATGTTGTTCAATAGGGCGATCGACAGATACGGCTCGTAGGCGCTGCCCAACACCGTCTGGGTGTGCCGAACCAGATCCTCATCGGCGAAGTACAGCCCGACCATCCAGTCCGTGCGATCGGTGCTGCCGGTCAGTCGCAGCTCCTGGGAGAAGGTCTCAAAGCCATCGGAGGCTTCCTCCGGACCGAAGTTGCGATGCCAGATGTCGGCGGTGCTGTAATCCAGATCAGAGCCGTTGATGGTGCGCCAGTCGCGCACTGCCGAGATCGAGGTCAGCACGGCGTTGTCGAACCACGGCGTGGTCCAGTCCATCTGCACCGAAACGCCGCGATCAACGATGTCCTGGCGGGTGTCGCGGTTGCTGTAGGCCACCCGATTGAAGGGGTCGGCGGTCGGCGATACGCCCTCGCCGCCTGCCAAGGCGTCGACGATGCCGGCCGCTGGCCCGCGGAAGATGGTCACACCGGCGCAGCAGCGCTCGTCGCGCGAGGTGTAGTCCAGGGCCACGTTGACTTCCAGGTCCTCGTTGGGCTGCAGCAGCAGCTGACCGCGGAAGGAGTAGAAGTCCTGGTCCACATCTTCGCTGCTGCTGCGCGGACCGCCACCGGTAACCACATCCAGGTAGCCGTCGCGTTGGCGCTTGGTGGCGTAAAGCCGGAAGGCGGAGGTGTCGCTGATGGGGCTGTTGAAGGCCGCCGAAGCGCCCAGCGTGCCGTAGTTGCCGGCAGTCAGCTCGGCCGCGATCTCGGTGTCAAAGCCGGGCTTTTTGGTGACCACGTTGATGATGCCGGCAGAGGTGTTCTTGCCGAACACCGTGCCCTGCGGGCCCTTCAGTACTTCGATCCGTTCCAGCTCGCCCAGGTCACCGAAACCCACACCGTTGCGGGCTCGGTAAACGCCGTCGATCACTACGCCCACCGAGGACTCCAGTCCGGTGTTGTCGCCCACCGTGCCCACCCCGCGGATGCGCGCGGTGGTCAACGCCTCATTGGAGGTGGAGGTGACGGTCAGGCCGGGAACAACGATCTGCAGGTCCTTGATGTCTCTGGCACCCATATCCTGCAGCAGCTGATCGCTGACCACGGTGATCGAGATCGGCACGTCCTGCAGCTGCTCTTCGCGCTTTTGCGCAGTGACCTTGATCGCCCCCAACAGCTGATTCTCTTCGTCTGCCGGCGTGGCTGCCTGGCCCTGTGCCAGCGCAGGTGCCGCCGCGGTTGCCCAAAGCGCCGCGGCGATCGCCAGCGGCAGCGCTCGGCGCGCCGAATGCATGTGATCCATCGATGCTCCCCTCCCATGTCGATTTGAAGTCCCACCCGTGGAGCGGCCCCCTTTCGCCCTCTGCGGGGCGCTTTCAAGCGGAGTCGGTCACGGTTAGAGCAACGCTAGCAGGGGCTTTTGCGCGAAAACGAAACTCTCCACGGGCCACCATCGGCGCGTGCAACAACCCGGGAGGGGGACATGCTGCGCATCTTCAGTAGCGACGGACTGAGTCTGGTCTATTACCGGTGGAACCACCGCGCAGACGCCACGCCGGTGGTGCTGCATCACGGCTTCGCCTCCAGCGCGCACGGCAACTGGGTGGCGCCAGGCATCGTCGACAGCCTGGTCGCCGCCGGGCACTCGGTGATCGCGATCGACGCCCGTGGCCATGGCGCTTCCGCCAAACCGCACGATTGGAACTACTACGGCGAACAGCGCATGGCCCGAGACCTTGCCGAGTTGCTTTCTCAGCTGCGGGTGGAGCGCTACGACCTGGTCGGCTATTCCATGGGCGCGGTGGTGGCGCTGCTGCTGGCATCCGAACAACATCGCGTACGCCGATTGGCGATAGGCGGGGTCGGCGAAGGGATCCTGGAGTGCGGTGGATTGGACACGCGCTGGATCAACGGCAGCTTGCTGATCGAAGCTCTACTGGCAGCCGATGCCGCCAGCATTGCCGATCCGAGCGCGGCCGCTTTTCGGCATTTCGCCGACCGCCAAGGTGCCGACCGTCGCGCTTTGGCCGCCCAGGCCGCGGCCATTCATCAGCAGCCGATCAGCTTGGACGCGGTCAGCGCGCCGACCTGGGTCTTTGCGGGCGACAGCGATCCGTTGTCCGCAAATCCCGAGCGGCTGGCCGCTGCACTACCGGATGCCCGGTTGGCGCTGATTGAAGGCGACCATCTGAGCGCCGTGGCGAACCCGCGCACGGCGCGCGGGCTGGTGCAGTTCCTTAGCGAGTCTTAGCCGCAGCGGGGAGGCCTCCCAACCCACGTAACGCTGAGCTAACCGGCTGCAGCACGCCAGCTTCCAAGCTCCGCGAGGAGCTCCCCGGACCTTGTTGGCGTCATAACAAGGGCGGCATGCACAAGGGGTGCTTGGCTGCTAAGTCCAGGACGCTGCGTTGCATCGTAGGGCGGCCAGAAAGCACGACAGCTTGCATACAGCTAACGATGGCGAGGCCGTTTGCATTGCGCAGTACATCATGCACCAGTTGTGTGGGGTAGCCGTCTTCGTGCCGCCGAATGGGGTGGACGCCCGCATGGACGTACGAGTTCAGTGCTTTCCACGAGTTCTCTTTGAATCGAGATAGTGCGTCGTAGGCCTGCGGCGGTGCCTTCTTTTCCAGATCCTGCATCATCTCGGAGGTCTGGCGCATATTCTTTGCGGCCTGTTCCGTTTCAATCGACAGCGTCGCGTTGAGCCTGCAAAGCTGGCTATCGGAAGCGGCATAGAGCAACCAGATGGAGCGCAAGAGCGCTTCGAACTGGCTTCGATGCACGCCGACAGCGGATGGCAACATCCCGAATCGAAGCAAGATCCTAGCCGACTCCCAATGTTCGAGCGAAAGAGAGCACGCAATGCCGCTGGTTCTAATGCGCTGCGTATCGTCATAAAGAGGCACCGCGATTGCCGCCTTCAGTTCCTCGGCCAGGACATCAGATTCTTCGAAGATTGGCGAGGTCGTGCTGGTCTTCACGAAGGCGAACGAAGCTACTTGTAATCGGCGTAGGACTTCTCTTCCACCAGCGCCGAACCCAGCGCCTGATTGATCTCACGCTTGAGTCGGGCGCGCTCGTCATTGGTGATGTAGACGCTGCGGGCCAGCTCGATGAAGCGCGCGTCGAAGCGTTTTTCCCGCTCCAGTTCGCGAATTTCGTCTTCGATCTCCCACAGCTGCTCGTTGACCTTCTTCAGATCCGCGAGCAGCTCGCCCAGATCCACCTTGGACTCCTCGGCGTGGTCCCAGGTCACCTGCAGCGATTCCAGTTCGCGGCGCACGTTGGCCAGCTTGGCCGGATCGCTGATCCGCTCCAGCTTGATCTTCAGGATCGACATCTTGTCCAGCAATTCGCCGAAGGACACCGGGACGGAAATAATGCTCATGGTCTACCCGCTCGCCTCAAGTGGCGCGCAGGTTAGCCTGCCAGCGAAATCAGTTCCAGCGGGCTACACTGTGGCTGGCCCGACATCCAGGAAGTATCGATGCGACTTGCTCTGATCCTGCTGCTGTTCAGCCCGGCCCTGTGGGCTACCGGACCGGCGCGGGAGCCGACCGCCGACGAAAAAGCGATGGCGGCGCTGTGGGCACGGATGGAGAACAGCGAGGACGCCCGCTTTCGCGCGCTGGCGATGGTCGCGCCCTTCAACGAGATGGGCGGGCCGGCCGATCTACACAAGCTGGCCGAGGCCTGGGAGTTCGGCAAACCGGACGCCGACGCGGTGGTGCTGATGGCCTCGCTATCCTGCGGCTATCCGCCGTCCTCGCGGCTGCGCAAGCTTTGCGACGATCACCGACTCCTGGAGCGCTGGAAAAAGGCCGATGCGGCCAACGCCATGCCCTGGCTGATCCAGGCCCAGCGTGCTCACCAGCGTGGCGATGTGCAGGCGCTGGAAGACGCACTCAACGGCGCCGCCGCCAGCACCCGCATGGAAGACGGCTATCGGCTGACTCTGGCCACCCTGCGTGACGCCCTGGCCAGCGACCCGGGATTCAAGCAGATGGCGCGTGGCCAGCGCGCGGCGAGCATCTTCTCCATGGCCATCGCCATTGGCCAGGCCGGCGAGCTCAATGCGCAGCAGCTGTGCCCGGAGCCCAGCGCCGATCCGGCCCGACTGGAGGAACTCGGACCGCTGTGTAGGCACTTGGCCCAGCTGATGTTCCATACCGCCGAAACCTCTGCGGCCAACGCGCTGGCCGGCGCCACCATCGGCATGAACTACGCCACCACGGACGCGCAGCGCCGCGAGCGTGGCGAGGAGCTGGCGGCGATCAAATCGCTGGCAGAGCGCTTTGTCAAAGACCCGCTATTCGACGTCCCGGCGGACAACTCCAACTTCCCGCCGCAGCTGGCCGACTATCTGGACTGGGTAATCGCCGAGGGCGAGGTCGCGGCGATGCTGGGCTGGCTGAAGCGTGCCGAAGAGGTGACGAAGGCGACGTAGGTTGGTGGAGGGCTGAGGGCCCAGCGGCGGAACGTCGGGGCGTAACCGCTTTCCTGTAGGAGCTTGCCTGCAAGCGATGCTCCTGGTGCAAGGGCCCAGGGCAAAGGGCTCAGGGCCCAGCGGCGGAACGTTGGGGCGTAGCCGTTTTCCTGTAGGAGCTTGCCTGCAAGCGATGCTCCTGGAGAAAGGGCCCAGGGCAAAGGGGCTCAGGGCCCAGCGGCGGAACGTAGGGGCGTAGCCGCTCTCCCGTAGGAGCTTGCTTGCAAGCGATGCTCCTGAACCGCTGAGCTTGAAGCTCCTGGTTCGTCGGACCATCCGATCGCCAGCAGGCTGGCTCCTACAACAGCCGCTTGGTGGACCGGCTTCGGATGCCAGCATCGGCCGCGGCTATCCCGCGTCTATAAACCCACGCTCGTACATCTGGTAATGCGACTGACTCATCCCCAGCGCCGCATAGGTCGATTGCGCGCGGGCGTTGTCCTGCTCCACGTACAGGCGCAGACCGCAGCCGCCGCTGTCGATGCACAGCCCCTCGACATAGCGGTACAGCGCCTTGAAGGCGCCCAGACGGCGGCCTTCGGGGACCACATAAACGCTTTGGATCCACCAGAACCAGGCGTTGCGCCAATCGCTCCACTCGAAGGTGATCAGCAAACTGGCAATCGGCCGGCTCTGCTGCCGCACCACGAAATAGCGGCCCTTGCCAGGATCGGTGAGCACCGCGAGCACGCCGGCGGCCAGGCGCTCGGGATCCAACCGACGCTGCTCGGTCTCCCAGGCCATGGCCTGATTGCAGGCGACCAGGAAGGCATGATCGTCCAGTTCGGCGGGACCGACGCTGATCTCACCTGCGGATTCGGATGGCTGCTCGCTCATTGCTTGGGTCCCAGTTTTCGGGTCAGGGTGTTGCGCCCGCAGCCGAGCAGCTTGGCCGCCTGCTGGCGATCGCCGCCGGTACGCTGCAGGGCCAGCTCGATCAGACTCAGCTCCAGCTGCTCACGGGCGCTGGCGAGCAGGTCTGGGCGGCCCTGATCCAGCTGCTCGCCCGCCCACAGATTCAATCCCTGCAGCCAGTCGTTGGCGCTGAGCGCGGCTGGCTCGCTGGCCGACAGCGCGTGACGCACATCGGCGGCGAGTATGTCGTTGCCGGGCGCCATAGCCGCCAACCGGGTGCACAAATTGCGCAGCTCGCGCACATTGCCCGGCCAGCGGTGCCCGCTCAGCACCTGCAGCGCCTCGTCGGCCATCCGCTTGGGATTGATACCCAGACTGCGCGCGGCATCGATCAGAAAGCGCTGCGCCAGCGCCGGCACGTCGGCGAGTCGTTCGCGCAGCGGCGGCAGGTGGATGCGCACCACGTCCAGCCGATGCAGTAGATCGGCGCGAAACTCGCCGCGCTCGACCTTGCCGCGTAGATCCTGATGAGTGGCGGCGAGCACGCGCACATCCGAGCGCAGCAGCTCTCGGCCGCCGACCCGGTAGTACTCGCCCTCGGCCAGCACCCGCAGCAGCCGGGTTTGCAGCGACAGCGGCATGTCGCCGATTTCGTCCAGGAACAGGGTGCCGTGATCAGCCTGCTCGAAACGCCCGGCGTGACGCCGGGTGGCGCCGGTGAAGGCGCCCTGCTCGTGCCCGAACAGCTCCGATTCCAGCAGCTCGGGGGCGATCGCCGCGGTGTTCAAGGCGACAAAGGGCCCTTTGGCGCGCGGGCTGTGATGATGCAGCGCCTGCGCGATCAGCTCCTTGCCGGTCCCGGTTTCGCCAGTGATCAGCACGCCCAGCTCGGTGCGCGACAGCCGCCCGATGGTGCGAAAGATCTCCTGCATCGCCGGCGTGGAGCCAACCAGCCCGTCTTCGGCGCTGAGGGCACCTGGAGCCACCGCAGCACTGGCGGTGGCGCGCTCGGCCACATCCACCGCGTGGTCGATATCGAAGGGCTTGGGCAGATAGTCGAAAGCCCCGCCTGAAAAGGCACCGACGGTGGCCTGCAGATCGGTGTAGGCGCTCATCACCACCACCGGCAATTCCGGGTGCTCGCGGCTGATCGCGGCGAGCAGCTGATGCCCATCCTGCCCAGGCATGCGCAGATCGGTGAACAGCACATTGGGCTGCCCTATGGCCAACGCCTGCAGTACCGACTCGGCATCGGCAAAACAGCGCACCTCAAACCCGGCATCACTCAGCGCCCGCTCCAGCACGAAGCGGATGCCGCGATCATCATCAACGATCCAGAGTTGCTTGGCGGCCAAGGCGGGCTCGGGTGGTTCAGGTGGCTACAGGATGGTGGCGGGGGTGGGGGATGGCAAGGGTTTAGGGCTGAGGGCTGAGGGCTGAGGGCTGAGGAAGAGCAGGCCCTTGGCACCTTGGAGCAGCCCTCCCAATTCTGTCTTTCCACGCCCTGAACGCAGTGAACGCGATCAAGAAGTCGCTTGGAGCGCGTCATCGTATTCACAATTCTGCTGGCGACCGCTTTTGCTTTTCTCAGCCCTCAGCCCTCAGCCCTCAGCCCTGCTTCTCAACCCAGCCCTCAGCCCTCCGAGCAGCTACAATCCTCCCCCCACCCCAACCCCACCCCCGATGCCCACCCCTTTCGTCCACCTGCGCCTGCATTCCGAGTACTCCCTGGTGGATTCCACCGTGCGGATACCGGCGTTGGTGAAGGCGGCGGCGGCGGCGGGGATGCCGGCGTTGGCGCTGACTGACGACAGCAATGTCTTCGCCATGGTCAAGTTCTACAAGGCGGCGGAGAAGGCCGGGATACAGCCTATTGCCGGTTGCGACGTGTGGGTGCGCGACGGTGAGGACATCGGCCGCGCCACGCTGCTGGTGCAGGACCAGGATGGCTACCGGCGGATGTGCCGCTGGCTCAGTGCCGCCTGGCGCGCCGGCCGTGACCTGAAGGATCGGGTGATCATCGACGGCAGCTGGCTGGACGAAGGCACCGAGGGGCTGCTGGCGCTGTCCGGCGGTCTGCAGGGCAGCGTCGCCAGCGCGCTGCTGGGCGGTCGCGATGGCCACGCCCGCGTGATCGCCGAGAGCTGGGCGCGGCGTTTCCCCGATCGTTATTTCTTTGAGCTGAGCCGCTGCGACCGCGAGCACGAGGCCGAGTACTTCGCCGCCGCCGCCGATCTGGCTGCGCAGCTGGACCTGCCGGGGGTGGCCAGCAACGACGTACGCTACCTGCAGGCCCGCGACGCCCTGGCCCATGAGGCCCGGGTGGCCATTCACGACGGCTACGCGCTCAACGACAAGAACCGGCCGCGACTGTACAGCGGCGAGCAATGGCTGAAGGACGGCGAGGCGATGACCGCGCTGTTTGCCGACTGCCCGGAGTTGGTCAGCAACACCCTGGCCGTGGCGCAGCGCTGTGCCTTTGAGCTGCCGCGCGGGGTCTATCACCTGCCGCGCTATCCGGTGGAAACCGGGGAAAGCGAAGACGCAATTCTCACCCGTCACGCCGAAGAGGGGCTGAAGCAGAGGCTGGAGCGGCACGGGATGGCCGCGGGGATGAGCCGCGAGGACTACGACGCCCGCTTGGCCGAGGAACTGGGTGTCATCGTGTCGATGGGCTTTCCCGGCTACTACCTGGTGGTGGCGGACTTCATCAACTGGGCCAAGGCCGAAGGCATTCCGGTGGGTCCGGGTCGCGGCTCCGGTGCCGGCTCGCTGGTGGCTTGGGCGGTGGGCATTACGGACCTGGATCCGCTGCGCTACGACCTGCTGTTCGAGCGCTTTCTGAACCCCGAGCGGGTGTCGATGCCCGACTTCGACATCGATTTCTGCATGGACCGTCGCGATGAGGTGATCGACTACGTCGGCCGCCACTACGGCCGCGAACAGGTCTCCCAAATCATCACCCACGGCTCAATGGCGGCGCGCGCGGTGGTGCGCGACACCGGCCGCGTGCAGGGCCTGCCCTACGGCCTGGTCGATCGCATCGCCAAGCTGATCCCCAACCGCCCGCTGGGTACCAGCCTGGGTGACTCGCTGGGACGCACCGAAAAGTCGCAAAAGGAGCCCGAGCGGATCAGCGCCGAGCTATGCGAGCTCTACGGCTCCGACGATGAGGTCCGCCCGCTGGTCGATCTGGCCCTGGAGCTGGAAGGGCTGGTGCGCAATGCCGGCAAGCACGCCGGCGGCGTAGTCATCGCGCCGGCACCGATCACCGAGTTCTGCCCGCTGCATCAGGAAGAGGCCAACGACACCCCGGTAACCCACTACGACATGAAGGATGTCGAAGAAGTGGGACTGGTGAAATTCGACTTCCTCGGCCTGCGTACGCTGACCATCATTCACTGGGCCATTGAGGCGATCAATCTGCGCCGACGGCGCAGCGGTGAGGCGGATCTGGAGATTGCCTCGCTGCCGCTGGACGACGCCGACACCTACAGCCTGCTCAAGCGCTGCGATACCACCGCCGTATTCCAGCTGGAATCGCGCGGCATGAAGGAGCTGATCCGCAAGCTGCAGCCGGACTGCTTCGAGGACATCATCGCTCTGGTCGCGCTGTTCCGCCCCGGCCCGCTGCAGTCGGGCATGGTCGATGACTTCGTTGACCGCAAGCACGGCCGCGCCGAGGTCAGCTACCCGCATCCGCTGCTCGAGCCCATCCTGCAATCCACCTACGGGGTGATCGTCTACCAGGAACAGGTGATGCAGATCGCCCAGGTGCTGGCCGGCTACACCCTGGGCGGCGCCGATCTGCTGCGCCGCGCGATGGGCAAGAAGAAGCCCGAGGAAATGGCCAAGCAGCGGGTGATCTTCGAGCAGGGCGCGGCCGGAAACGGCATCGAGCCGGCGTTGGCCACCTCGATCTTCGATTTGATGGAAAAGTTTGCCGAGTACGGCTTCAACAAATCGCACTCGGCCGCCTACGCGCTGGTTTCCTACCAAACCGCTTGGCTCAAGGCCCACTACCCTGCCGAGTTCATGGCCGCAGTGCTGAGCTCGGACATGGACAACACCGACAAGGTGGTCGAAGCCCTGCGCGACAGCGCGCGCAGCGGGATCGTGGTGCGCAAGGTGGATGTGAATGAAGCCGACTGGTATTTCCGCGCCACCGAAGACGGCCAGATCCGCTACGGCCTGGGCGCGATCAAAGGTGTCGGCCACGCGGTTGGAGACTTGATCGTTGAAGCCCGCGAGCGCGGCGGCGCCTTTGCCGACCTCAACGATCTGCTGGCGCGGCTGGAGTTGGCCAAGGTCAACAAGCGGGTCCTGGAGGCTTTGATTGCCAGCGGCGCGGCCGACGCATTGGGGCCGAACCGGGCCAGCCTCACCGCCTTCATTCCCGACGCCATGCGCGGCGCCGACCAGCGCCAGCGCGACGGCGCTTCCGGCCAGTTCGACATCTTCGGCGCGGCGCAGGTGGCGGCCGAGGCGCCCGGCTGTCCGGAGCGAGAAGAATGGCCGCTGCTCAGTCTGCTCAAAGCCGAACGCGACACGCTGGGCTGGTATGTCTCCGGCCATCCCTGCGATGCCTATCGCGACATCCTCGACGGCTTCATCAGCGCGCGCATCGGCGAGTTGGACGGCAAGGTGCCCGAGCGCGCCCGCCGCGACGATCCGCCGATGCTCCTGGCCGGACAGATCGTGGCCATGCGTCAGCGTAACGACAGCAGCCGCTTCGTCGCTATCGAGGACGGCACCGGGCGCATTGAGCTGGCCTTTTTTGGCGAGGCCTTTGCCGAGTCGGCGCCGCTGCTGATCAACGAGGAGATCATCGTCGTTGAAGGCCAGGTCGCCATCGACAGCTTCAGCGAGCAGCCGCAGATGCGGGTGCGCCGGGCCTGGAGCGTGCCCCAGGCCTGCGGCCAGTTCGCCCGCGGTCTGCGCATCGCCCTCAACGGCTGCGGCGCTGAAGCGGTGGCCGAACTCAAACGCATCCTCGCCCCCTACCGCGGCGGCCCGGCGGTGGTCCGCGTGCAGCTGCAGCGCGAAGGCGGCCCGGTCCAGTTCGAACTCCCCGACACCTGGCGCGTCGCCGCCTCCGGCGATTTGAAGGAGTTGATCGAACTGGTACCGGGGGTGACCAAGGTGGAGCTGCATTTTCCGCGTCGGGCGGCATGAATCGAAAGCAGGGCACAGGGCACAGGGCTTAGGGCCCAGGGCAGCGGGCATAGGCTAGCCGTAGGCGCCTTTACTGACGGCGGCGCATTCCTCCAAAACGCGTCGTGCACGCTACGCTTTGCACGACCTACGCGCCCACGCGATGACCCGGCGCTCGAACCTGGGCCCTGGGCCCTCCTCCCTGGGCCCTGCCCCTCCAAGACACACTTCGTGACACAACCCCCCGCAGCGTGAGGCCGAAACTGCGGCTACACTCGGGCGATGTCCAAAACCGTGCCCGCGCCTGCGGCGTTGACTCAGCTGGTGGAGGTGTTCACCTCGCCGGACGTGCTGGTTTTGGTTTCGCGTTTGGACGACGCTCAGATTGTTGCGCTCAGCCCCGGCTTCGAGCCGCTGTTGGGGATCAGCGCCGAGCAGGCCATCGGCCGTACGGCCATGGAGATGGGTCTGTGGCGTGATCAGCGCAGCCGCGAAGGCGTGGTCAGCATGCTCGTGCAGCGCGGTTGCGCGGTGGGTGAGCCGATTGCCATCCGCCACAGCGAAAGTGAATACCTCGATGGTCTGCTCACCGCCAATCTGATCGATTATCAGGGCCAGCGCTATGTCATTGCGGTGCTCAATGACATTCGCCGTTATCCCGACGAGGCCAGCGCCCGCGAGCGCGAGGCGCACGGCTACAGAGCGCTGGTGATGGAGTCCGATTTCGGCATCTACCGGCGCAATGCGCGCAGCGGCGAGCTGCTGGAGGTCAACCCGGCGCTGGCCCGGCTGCTCGGCTATCCGAGTCCACAGGAACTGCTGCAGGCGCTGGCCGATAGCGAGCATTTTCCCTACGCCGACATCGCACACGCTCGCGAGCTGCGCGCCGAACTGCTCGATCAGGGCGTCATCACGCTGCAGAGCGCGCAGATCCGCCGCCCGGATTCATCGGTGCTGTGGATTTCCGAGAGCGCGCGAGTGGTCCACGACGGGGGCGGCGAGCCGCTGTACATCGAAGGCACGCTGATCGATATCAGCGACAAGATCGAGGCCCAGCAGGCACTCAGCCAGAGCGAAGCGCTATATCGAAATCTGGTCGAAAATTCCCGTGACGGCGTGTTCTTGATGCAGCATGGGCGCATCGTCTTCGCCAACGATGCGCTAGGGGAGATCCTCAACTACACCTCCGAGGAGATGATCGGCGCCAGCTATTTCGACTGGGTCTGCCCTGAAGATCTGAAGGCCCAGGCCGAGCGCCGCAGCCAGCGTGAGGCCGGCTCCTACGAAACCCAGGAGTACGAGATCCACTTGCTGCGGCGTGACGGCGAACGTCGTTTGTGCGCCGTGCGTGCCGGTGCGGTGGAGTATCGCGGCGCCCCCGCTTCCATCGGAACCATGCGCGACATCACCGAAGTGCGCGCCCAGCAGAAGCGGCTGGAAGCGGCCGAGGAACGCTATCGACTCCTGTTTCAGCACGCCGTGCTGGGCATGTTCCAGAGCACTCGCGACGGCCAGATGGTCGAGGTCAACGAAGCCATGGCGCAGATGTTCGGTTTCGATACGCCGGCAGCCATGGTTCGCGAAGTGGGCAACATGTCGCAGTGGTATGTGGATCGTGAGGAGCGCGAACGGCTGCTCAAGCGCATCGTCGAAGAAGGACAGATCGTCGGTCAGGAGGTAGAGCTATATCGCCGCAACGGCGAGCGTTTCTGGGCTCTGACCAGCACTCGGCTGGTGCGCCGCGACGACGACGACCCCGGCTTCTTGGAAGGCAGTCTGCTCGACAACAGCGCCCGGCGCGCGGCCGAGCAGGAGCTGCGCTTTCTCGCCCATCACGACAACCTGACCGGATTGCCCAGCCGGCGCAGCTTCGAGATAGAGCTGGATCAGGCTCTGCAGCAGAGTCAGGTCGATGGATTGGCCCGCGGCGTGCTGTTGCTGGATCTGGATCGCTTCAAACTGGTCAACGACAGCCTGGGTCACGCTGCCGGTGACGATCTGCTGGTGAAGTTCTCCGCGCGTATCACCAAGGCCCTGGCCGCCAAAGTGGTGATTGCCCGCTATGGCGGTGATGAGTTCGCCCTGCTCACCCGCAGTGCGGTGGATGGCGCCGGCGCTGAAGCCATCGCCAAGGCGGTCAATCAGATTCTGGCCAGCCCCTTTCAGGTGCGCGGTCACCAGGTCTTTACCGGCGCCTCCATCGGTATCGTGTTGATCCGCGGCGGCGAGCGCAAGGCCGAGGATCTGATGCGCGATGCCGATACCGCCATGTTCCGCGCCAAGGCACTGGGTGGCGGCGGCCACGCGATGTTCGACAGCCATATGCATAGCGCTGCCCGCGAGCGGCTGTCGCTGGAGACCGAGCTGCGCTTCGCCCTGGAGCGCAACGAGTTGGAGGCCTGGTTCCAGCCCATGCATTCGTTGCAGACGCGGCAAATTGTCGGCGTCGAGTCGCTGGCCCGCTGGCGCCATCCGCGCCGTGGACTACTGCTGCCGGCGCAGTTCCTGGGGGTCGCAGAGGAATCGGGCATGCTGCCCGGCATCGATCTGCGCATGCTGGAGTTGGCCCTGCGGCATTTTTCGCAGTGGCAGGAGCAACATCCAGAGAACGCCCCCAAGCAGCTGTCGGTGAACATCTCCGATCGTTTGTTCACCTCCAGCGACTTCGCCGAGCAGCTCAGCCGGCGCCTGCGTCAAAGCCACGTGGCGCCCGCCTCTGTGCAGCTGGAAATCACCGAGACCGTATTCCGCGGTGCTCTCGGCAATCTGCACAAGATCCTCTCGGCGTTGAAGCAGATTGGCGTCAAGCTGGTGGTTGACGATTTTGGCACCGGCTATTCCTCGCTGGTGTCCTTTTCAGAAAGCAACTTCGACGGACTCAAGGTCGATCGCGGCTTCATCCACGACATCGACTGCAACGAGCGGCATCGCGCCATCGTCCGCACCATCGTCCAATTCGCCGCCGACCTGGGCCTTAGCGTGGTGGCCGAAGGCGTGGAAACCGAGATACAGGCGCAGATGCTGGCCGATCTGGGCTGCGAAGTGGTGCAGGGATTCTTGTTTACCAAGGCGCTCAGTGCGGAGGCGTTGGGGGCTCGATTGGCGTCGGGGTCACAGCGGGGGCCGCAGCAGGTGCAGTTGGGGGCTTAGGGCGGAGGGCTTAGGGCGGAGGGCACAGGGCCAAGGGCCCAGGGCCCAGAAGAGCTGTATCTTGCGACACCTGGGCCCTTGGCCCTGTGCCCTGGGCCCTTCTCCATCAATCGCTCCACCGCACCCCACCATCAACTCGTCGCATCCCCAGAAACTCCATGACCTCTGGCCCGTCTGTGTCGGCTCATCGTCACGCAATGTGCACGCCAAGCCGATACTGCGAAGAGCCTCATGTCCTTGCCCAGACTTGCCATTACCTATCCTGCCGCGGTGCTGCTGGCCGTCGCCATGCTGGTCCTGCTCGGCCTCAGTGCGGTCGGTCGATTGCCGATGCAGCTGTTCCCCAACATTGAGGCGCCAACCATGTCGATACGGGCCAGCTGGCGCGGCGCTTCGCCGGAGGCGGTGGAGGCTGATCTGGTGGAGCCGCTGGAACGGGTGCTGAGCGGGCTGCCGGGGCTGGAACAGCTGGAGGCCAACGCTTCTCCGGGCAACACCTGGATCAATCTGCGCTTTGCCGTCGGCACGCCGATGGAGCAGACCCAGATCGAGGTGCTGTCGCGGCTCAATCGTATTCCCACCTGGCCGGCTGAGGCCGAACGCCCAACCATCGTCGGCGGCGCTGCAGGCAACGACGTCAACAACAACCTGACATTCTTCTTCGTTCAGCTGCTGCCGGGCACGCCGGGGCCCATCGAGTCGCACTTGCGGCTGATCGAAGACGTGGTCAAGCCGCGCCTGGAGGCGGTACCCGGGGTGGCCGCGGTCGACGTCAACGCCGGGCCACCGGAGGACCTGGTGATTCGGGTCGATCCGGTCAAGGCGGCGCAGTATCAGATCCCGCTGTCCACGGTCGCCGATCTGGCCGCGCGCGCCGACGATGTCTCCGGCGGCTTCGTCGACGTCGGCAGGCGCCAGTACACGCTGCGTCTGGCCGCGCGCTACGAGCCGGAGAAGCTGGAGGAGCTGATCCTGGCTTGGCGCGACGGCCGCCCGGTGCGGCTGGCCGATATCGCCACGGTGACCATCGAGCGCCCTGATCGCAGCAACGCGGCCTACCAGAATGGCAATCCGGCGATCAGCCTGCGCCTGGTGCGATCGCCGGGAGCCAACGTGCTCAGCACCCTGGACGAGGTGCAGCTGGTGGTGGCCGATCTGCGCGAGGGGGTGCTCGCTGAAGCTGGTCTGGGTATCGAACAGAGCTTCAACGCGGCGCTGTTCATTCGTCAGGCGCTTTCGCTGCTGGGCGCCAACCTGGGCGCTGGCATCGTCCTGGCCATCGGCGTGCTGTGGCTGTTCCTGCGCAGTCGCAAGGCCACCGCGCTGATCGCGTTGACTATTCCGCTGTCGCTGCTGGCCACGGTGCTGGTGCTCAGCCTGCTCGGACGCAGTTTGAACGTGATCAGCCTGGCTGGATTGGCCTTCGCGGTCGGCATGACCCTGGATGCAGCCATCGTGGTCACCGAAAACATCCTGCGCTGGCGTCAACGCGGCAGCAGCGCCGCTGCAGCCGCCATCGGCGCCGCCGAACAGGTGGGCGGCGCATTGCTCGCCTCGACAGCCACCACGGTGGCGATCTTCCTGCCGGTGCTGTTTCTGGCCGACGTGGAGGGCCAGATGTTCGCCGATCTGGCGCTGACCATCAGCGTCGCGGTGGGCATGTCGCTGCTGGTGGCGCTGACCGTGCTGCCGCTGGCCTCGGGCAAGCTGCTCAGCCTCAGCGGCAACAGCGACCGTTACGCCGCGCTGTGGCAGCGGATCACCGCAACGCTGATGCGCTGCACCGACACGCCAGTGCGCCGGCGCGGCGTGATCGGCCTGCTGATGGGTCTGCCGATCGCGCTGACCGCAGCGCTGATGCCGCCGCTGGACTATCTACCGGACGTCAAACGCGCCGCGGTCGACGCCTTTCTCAACGTGCCGCCAGGGACCTCGGTGAGCACCGTGGAGCGCGAGGTGGTGCCGCTGATTATCGAGCGACTGCAGCCCTACATGGACGGTGAGAAGGAGCCGCAGCTGCGCAACTACTACGTGCTGCTGTGGCCCAACGGCGGCACCATCGGCGCCAGAGTCGTGGATCAGTCGCAGATCGGCGAGCTGGAACGGATCATGCGCGAGGAGGTGCTGGTCGGCCTGCCGGATGTGCGTTCCAACGCCGCCCAGGGCAATCTTTTTGGCGGTTTCGCCGGCTCCTCGCGGGCCCTGCTGGTGAACATGCAGTCCACCGATGTGCCAGCGCTGTATGCCGCGGCGGCCGATGCCCAGCAGCGCGCCGAGGAGCTGTTGCCGGGGGTGCAGGTGCAGGTGTGGCCAGGAACCGAGTTGGCCGAGCCGCAGCTGACCCTGATTCCCGATGACGCCCGCCTGTTGGAAAGCGGTTTGGATCGGCGCGAGCTCGGTCGGGTGACCCGGGTGGTGGGCGACGGGCTGTGGCTGGGCGAGCACTTCGACGGCGATCGGCGTCTGGCGGTGATGCTGCGCAGCGCCGACTGGGACAACCCCGAAGACCTGGCCAATACCCCGCTGGCCACCCCACTGGGCGATGTGCGTCGACTGGGCGATCTGGTCAGCATCGAGCGCGGCACCGGACCCAGCTCGCTGCGCCGGATCGACGGCCGGCGCACGGTGACCCTGGCCCTGGTGCCGCCACCGTCGGTGGCGCTGGAACCGATGATCGAGACGGTCGAGGAACAGCTGCTGCCGGAGCTGCGCCGCAATCTGCCCGCAGACGCCAGCATCCGGGTCAGCGGCAGCGCCGACTCGCTGGCCAGGGTGGTGCGCGAGCTGGGCGGTCAGTTCCTGCTCGCCGCAGCGCTGCTGTTCGGCCTGTTGGCCACCCTATTCCGCTCGCTGCGCGACAGCTTGCTGGTCTGCCTGGCGCTGCCTCTGGCCACTGTCGGCGGGGTGCTGGCGCTGCGCCTGCTGGATCTGTTCACGCCACAGCCGCTGGACCTGCTGACCATGATGGGTTTCATCATCCTGCTCGGCCTGGTGGTCAACAACGCCATCCTCATCGTGGCCAGAGCGCGCCAGGCCGAGCGCGAGGGTGCCGAACGCGATGAGGCGGTGGCGGTAAGCCTGCGTGAGCGCCTGCGCCCGGTGTTCTCCAGCACCCTGACCAGCATCGCCGGCATGCTGCCGCTGGTGCTTTCCCCAGCGCCCGGCAGCGAGATCTATCGCGGCCTGGGCGTGGTCATCGTCGGCGGCATGAGCGTGAGTCTGGTGTTCACCCTGCTGCTGCTGCCTGCCCTGCTGCGGCTGGGCGTGGCCCAGCGCGACGCTCAGAACGAGCCAAGCCGGGCCGAGCAACCCTTGTCCCCTTCCCTTCCTACTTTGCAGACGGAGAGTTCGTCATGATCCGGTTGTCCAAGCAGTCGCTACGCGTCGCCACCGCCTCCATGCTGTTGTGCGCCACCGTCGCCGCGCTGGCCGCGCCCAGTGCGCCGCCATCGCCAGTGCAAACCGGTGTGGTGGTGCAGTCGGAGTTTGCTCCTGAGCTGTGGGTCCCGGCCAGCGTCAGCTCGCGCCAGGATGCGCGCATCGCCTCGCTGGTTGCCGGGCGTGTCGCCGATGTAGTCGAGATCGGCGAGCAGGTCAGCAAGGGCCAGGTGCTGGCGCAGCTGGAGGATCGTAGTTTGAGCCTGCAGGCCGCCGAACAGGAAGCGGCCATGAATGCGGCCAAGGCCCGACTGGAGCTGGCAGAGAGTCAGCTGCAGCGGCTTACCGCGCTGGGGGCCAAACGCGGTGTGGCGCCCAGCCAGCTCGATCAGGTGCGCAGCGAACGGGATATCGCCAAGCAGGAGCTGCGCCGCGCCCGCGCGCTGCGCGATCAGGTCGCCCACCGAGTCGCTGAAAGCCGTATACGAGCGCCCTTTGACGGCACCGTGGCCGAGCAGCTGGTGCAGGTGGGCGAGTTCGTCGGTGAAGGCACCCCGGTGGTGCGGCTGGTGGACCTTAAGGGCTTGGATGTGACCGCCCAGGCCCCGGTGCAAATGGCGGGTCGCTTGCAGCCGGGCCAGTCGGTGCGTTTGCGTGCCGGCGATCAGTTCTACGCCGGCAAAGTGCGCGCAGTGGTGCCGGTGGGCGATCAGCGTTCGCGACAGATGGAGGTGCGCATTACTCCCATCGACGTACAGCTGACCATCGGCAGCGCCCTGGAAGTCGCGCTCAAGAATGGCGACGCCACCGTCGGCACCGGCATCCCGCGCGACGCGCTGGTGCTGCGCGCCGATCAAAGCTATGTCTACCGGGTCAATGGCGAAAACCGTGTTGAACGGGTGCGAGTGGAACCCGGCGGCGCCCAGGGCGAGCTGGTCGCGGTGATCGGTGCGATACGGCCCGGTGACAAGGTCGTGGTGCGCGGTGCAGAGCGGCTCAGCGATGGTCAAAGCGTTGTGGAGGCCGAGCTGGCAGCGGGCAATCTATAGCCCGCACTATTGATGAACCTCCTACTGCGGCTTCCGCAGGCGCACTAATAGGACTCCGTGCCAGCCGATGTTGCGATGTTTTGCCTGCGGCACTGGCGCCGCGCCCTAAGGTTGAGGAATATTCAGGCGTTATCTTGACCAGGGGGGAGGACGGCGCCGCCAGGCGCCGTCGCAGCGCAACGGGGTGTCAGAGCAGCAATCGGACCAAAGCCACAGCAAGCGCCATCACGACCTTCGCGGTTCGCCGCTGAACCGGGTGCTGTGGCTGCTGCCCGGGCTGGCCCAGGACGGCAGCGTCGCCCAGGCCTTCCGCTTTCGTGCCAGCGTCGCCTTCAGCATCACCAGTGCGCTACCGTCCGCTTTGCTCGGCACCTGGGAGCTGATCTGGGGGACCTCCAGTATCGGCATCGTACTGCTGCTACTGGCGCTGGGGCTGCTGGCCCTGCCCTGGGTGGCGGCGGCGTTGGGGCGACGCGGCGACGCCGGCAATCTGATCATCGGAGCAATCTTCCTGGCCATGCTGGTAATGACCCTGGGCTCCGGCGGCCGGGCCGTCAACGTCAACATTGCGGCCCCGATACTGGTCTCACTGGCGGTGATACTCAGCGGAAGAATCGCACTGGTGGGGTGGGTGCTGCTCAGCGCAGGCCTTGTGCTGCTGTCGATGGCGTTGCGGCAGCTGCCTGGCGAATTTCCGCTGGTACCTTCGGCGGTATCCCTGCGCACCGGATTGGATCGGATTCCATTGGTGTTGGCGATCGCGCACGGATTCACCGGCGTGGTCTTCCAAAGCCTGATGTTTCGCAGTTTCGACCAGGCCGCCGAGGCGGCGCGCAATGAGGCCGCCGCGCGAGCCGAGGCCGAGCAGGCGCAAGCGCGCTTTGCCGATTTCGCGGCGATGGCCGGCGACTGGCTGTGGGAAACCGACGATCAGCTGCGGCTGACCTACATTTCGCAGGGCTTCGAAGCCACCGTCGGCGTTTCCCCTGCCGCGGCCATTGGCCTGCGCCCGGACCAGATCGCGCGAAACTTGGACTTTCCGGTCCCAGACATGAGCGATCTGGTCGACCTGATGCGCCGCCAGGAGCCGGACATACGGCGCCAAACGCAGCTCATATCACGCAGCGGTGAGGCCTTGAGTCTGGTCAATCATGCCCGTCCGGTGTACGGCGAGAGCGGCCGTTTTCTCGGCTACCGCGGCGCGGTACGCAACGTCACCGAACTGGAGCAGCTGGCCGAGCGGCTGGCCCATCAGGCAGCACATGACCCGCTGACTGGCCTGGTCAACCGCGGCGAGTTCGAGCAGCGTCTGCAGGCGGCGCTGAATGCCCAGCGTAGCGGCGAGGGACGCTGGCATCTGGTCTACATCGACCTGGATCATTTCAAGGTGGTCAATGACCGCGGCGGCCATGCCGCCGGAGACCGGCTGCTCAAGCAGGTTGCCGAGGCCATCGCCAGCAGCTGCCGCGCCATCGACACTGCGGCCAGAGTAGGCGGCGACGAGTTCGCCCTGCTGCTGAGCAATCTGCCGGACGCGCAGGTCGAGGAATTGCTCGAAAGACTCGCCCGGCGCGTTCGCCAGCTGGGACGGGACCACGCCGTTGGTGCGAAGCTGGATCTGAGCTACGGCGTTATCGAGCTGGACCGGACATTGGCCAACGTCGACGCCGCGCTGGCCGCCGCAGACGCGCAGTGCTATCGGCATAAGGCCAGGGCGAGAGGGGTTTAGCTGCGTAGGGCCCAGGGCTTAGGGCCCAGGAAGTTCAAGAGCATGCCGAATCCAGCTTTTCTGGGCCCTTGGCCCTGTGCCCTTGGCCCTGTGCCCTGTGCCCTGTGCCCTGTGCCCTGTGCCCTGTGCCCTGTGCCCTGTGCCCTGTGCCCTTGGCCCTGTGCCCTGGGCCCTGAGCCCTAGGCCCTGTGCCCTATGCCCTCGCCCCTGCCGCCAACCCCAACTGCCGATCATGCACGCGCCCGCAAACCAGCAGCGAGATGATGGCCCCACACATCGCCAAGAACATGTCCCATTGGGTGTCCCAGATGTCGCCCTGGGTGGCCAGAAAGGCATCCGCCTCGCCGCCCCAGATCAGCGCTGCCCACCATTCCAGCATCTCGAAGAATGCGCTGAAGCTGAGCGCCGCAGCGACGCAGAGATAAAACAGCCAGCCGCCGGGTCGCAGCGGGGTTTTGCGCAGCAGCAGTTCCCGAGCGAGGATGGCCGGGACGAAGCCCTGGGCGAAATGCCCGAGTCGATCGTAATGATTGCGTTCAATCCCCACTAGCTCGGCTACCCAGTTGCCCAGGGGCGTCTGCGCATAGGTGTAGTGACCGCCGTAGATCAAGATGATCGCGTGTATGGCCAGCAGCCAGCCGAGCAACCGGGTCAACGGAAAGCGCGACCACATCGCGATCACCAGCGGCAGCCCAACCGCGACCCAGACCACCTCCATCATCCAGGTCAAGCGGTCGAAAGGCCCGATGCCGGAGAGCAGCAAGGCGAGGAGGACGGCGATGATCAGCGCCATGCGTTCGCCTTTCGGCCAGGATTGCGGGACTGGGCTCACTGCGGTGCCTCGATCTCAAATGCGCTGTGCGCCACTATACGGGGAAAGACCACAGGACAAGAGTGCGTACGGCGTACCGGGATAGCACGCAGTTATCGTGCGTCTAGCCCACATTATTCATGAACGTTCGTAGCGAGGGTCTCGCAGGTGTGCTGTGGTGCGGATCGCGGACTGGAGATCGGCAAAGGCGTACTTGACAGTACGTCGAGACGATCGGAGGGAGCAAGCCGCGCCACAGCGCGCCTGCGGAAGCCGCAGTAGAAGGTTCATGAATAATGTGGGCTAGCGCGGGGCGCAGCTGGGTCGTCCGGGCGCCATCAGCGCGTTGCGCACCGCAGCGGAGAGTTTGCTGCCGTTGCGGCGCAAGCCCTGGTATGCGCTGATGCAGCTGGCCGGGCAGCAGCCCTGGCTGCGAGAGGCGCTGCAGCGCGGTAGTGCCGCAATGCAGGCGTCCATCTTGTTCGCGTTGCCGCTGGCGCAGGCGAGAAACTTCTCCGAGCAGACCGCCAGCTGCGCCTCGCTGACCACGCTGAAGTCGGCCGCAGGGCGACTGGAAGCCGAGCGCTTGGCGGCCGGCTGAGAGCGGCTTTCCTTGGGAAACTGCTGCAGCCATTGGCGCAGCTGAGCGGCATCGCCGTCAGCGTCCAGCTTGGTGCCCTCCTGTCCGGCGCAGGGCTTGTCCTGGAATCGTGCTGAACCATCGGCGGCGGCGCATTTGTAGATCTGTCCCGGAGCGACCAAGGCGGCTGAAACCAAGAGCGCGGCAGCAAGCATCGGTACTCCAGCGGTTGGGAACCTGTCCGAGGATACCGGCGATCACGCTGCACAAAGTGAATCTGCGTCGCCGAATGTTGATGATTCGAGCCTGCAGGTTGTTTGCGGAGCGCTGACCGGTGCAAACCGAGTCGGCACACCGGCTCCAGAGCGTCCGATCACAGATCGGACCCACATGTCAGCCAGCTCCCCGCCGGTGGCGAGTTGATGCTCTTGCTGCAGGGCCAAAGCAAAGGGGCCGCTTGTGGCGGCCCCTGGCTCTACTCATGTGGAACCAACGCTACTCAATGCCCCGGCTTGGCGCCGTGGCCGTCGGCGTGATGATCGTCCTTGGCCTTGGCCTCAATCGGCGCAAAGTCCGGCGGCACCGTGCCACGACGGTTGGGTTTGACCGGCAGCGTCGGTGACACCATTCCGGTCGGCCCTTCGACGTGATCGGTCACGAACCAGGGTTGGCCGTCGTCGTTGAGGTAGAAGGCCTTCTGCTCGGCCTCGTTGAACGGCCGCGCGCCGACGCGGCCGAGGATGGCTACCTGCCCGCCGGTCTCATCCACCGCTCTATCCCGCTCCAACGCGCGACTCAGCGAAAGCGCCGCGTGCTTGGTTTGGTAGTGGGCGATCAGGTACGGATTGGGCGTCGGGCTGAAGCCGTAGAACTTCGGCTGCAGCTCGGGTGAGGTGAGCTGGACCACCTTCAGACCGTTGCGACCGTCTGCGACGTAGGCGAACAGCGATGCGTTTGTGGTGGCGATAGTGACGTCACGGGCATCGTTGATCGCGCCATCGGCGTTGTACATCTTGTACAGACCCGGCTTGGTCGGATTGGTGACATCGATGATCGCCAAGCCTTCCGCGCCTGCGGCGACGTAGGCATAGGTCCTCGCCACATGCAGCTTCCGCGCATCGGCCAGCGGCACCGTCGCGCCGGTGACCACGGCGGGCCGTTCGGCAATGGTCACATCCACCACTTCCAGTCCGCGACCGGTGGTCACGAACAGATAGCGGAACTGACGCTGGGTCGCCCGTGCGTCCGGCAGATTGATGGTGGTGACGTACTGCGGTGCCATCGGGTCGTTCATGTTCAGCACCACCACGCCGCTAGGCGTGGTGATGTAGAACCAGTAGCCGGAGATCGACAAATGACGCGCGCCGCTGAGTACGCCGTCGCCATTCCAGGTCAGCGCACGCTCCATGATGTTGTTGCGCGGCTCCAGATCATGCAGCGTGTTGATGTCCACCAGGATCAGGCCCTCTACCGAATCGGTGACGAAGGCGTAGTTGTAGATCGGGTGCATGGGCTGCTCGAGATTGACGTTCTGCATCATCTCGCTGACGCTGCGCGGCGGATGCACCGGCTGGGTGGTCGCCATCGCCACACAGGTGGCATCGGTGGACTTGATGCGGGTGGTCTGCCCCAGCGGCGAGAATGGCGCAGTGATGATCCGCTGCGAGAAGCCCTTATTGGCCACGCTGGCGGCGTCATAGATGCGGAAGCCCTTGCTGCCTTCGGCCACGTAGACGTATTCGCCGCGCAGCTGGATGCAGTTGGCGTTGCCGGAGCCGTGCTTGTAGGCCTCCTGCAGCGCCTGGCCATCACGCTGATGCTGGGCGAACCAGTCCGGATAGGCGTAGCGGTGCAGATAGCTGCCGACCACCGCCTGCGGCTCATCCCATTCGGTGACCCGAATGGCGCTGATCTCGCCCTCACCGCCGACCCAGGCGTTGAATCCAAGCAGGTCCATGAACTTGGTGCCGTGACCCAAGGTCTGGGCCATGATCGCGTTGTTGTCGTTGGCCTCGCTCAGATGGCAGTCGGTGCAGGTCTTGGTTTCGGTGCGCCGCTCGGTGTGCGGATAGTGCGGCGCCATCGCCTGCGAGCTGTAGCCGGCGGCGGAGATGGGCGGCTGCTGGATGTAGATGCGCTCACGGTTGATGTTGGTACTGGACAGCACCAGGGCCGAGCTGGAACGCAGCGGCGCGATGGCGTAGTCCTTGATCTCACCGTGGCGGGTGAGCATGAACACGTCATCGCGGGTCACCTGGGGGTTGTAGGTGGCGAAGTTACGTGTTTCCAGACCCTCGTAGTGGTGCCGTTCAGTCTTCTTGTTGGCCTGGATGGGCAGATGGCAGCCGCCGCAGCTGGTCGTCCAGCTGGTATGGCAGCTGTAGCAGAGC
>JAUIFV010000027.1 GCA_030430155.1 Gammaproteobacteria bacterium | reverse complement strand
GGCACTGGGCAGCTGCGTTCCGCCGTAGAGCGCTGCCGCTTCGACCGACTGGCCGAAGCTGAGCAGATCCATGGCTTTGCCGAGCGCCCGGATCGCTCGACTAGATTCTTCCGCTCCGGGACCGCCGGAGGTTGGGTCGACCAGCTCAGCGACGCCCAGGCGCAGCGCATCGAAGGCGAGTTCGCCCAGACCATGCAGCGGCTCGGCTACGCTGTCGATTAACTGGGCACCAGAGGCCGGCAAGCGTGCCAACGCCAACGTCAGAGCAACGTTACCTGGATCTGATAAAGCAGACTTTGTGCTATCGCTTGTGGCCGGAGCCCGCTCGGCCTGTGGATCCCGACCAGGTTGGCAATCGGCTCAAGCGCTGGGCGTTGAGACAGCTGCGGCGCGTGCTGAAGCGCCGCAACATGCAAATCGTCAGGTCGCCTCAGGTGTCGGCACAGGCACGTGACGAGGGCCGCATCTGGCCCGGACTGGCTGACACCATGATTGGCCTTCGGCGCCTGGACAATCTTCAGCAGTGCTTGGAGAGCGTACTTAGAGACCGCATCCCCGGCGATCTGATTGAGACCGGCGTGTGGCGCGGTGGGGCCAGTATATTCATGCGCGCGGTGCTCGCAGCGCATGCCGTTACTGATCGTCGTGTGTACGTTGCCGATTCGTTCCGCGGCCTGCCGCCACCCGACACTACCCGATATCCGGCAGACGCTGGCGACGATCTGCACACCTACGCTGAGCTGGCAGTGGACCGGGCGACCGTTGAAGCAAACTTTGCCAAATACGGACTGTTGGACCAACAGGTCGTATTCGTTGAAGGTTGGTTTGCCGACACTCTGCCGGCCCTGCCAGTTAGGGAGTTCGCCCTGATCCGGCTGGACGGCGATATGTACGGCTCCACCATGGACGCGCTGAGGGCTCTGTATCCCAAGCTCGCCGTGGGAGGCTATTGCATCATCGACGACTATGCTTTGCCCGGCTGTCGCCGAGCGGTCGAAGATTTTCGCCACCAGAACGGCATCGTCGAGCCGCTGCAGGAGATCGACTGGACCGGGGTCTATTGGCGCAGGCGCGCCGAGCCGGAAGACACGGCGATATAGACGACGTCGCTGCGGATTGTGGGATCTGTTATGGGAGCGCCGGCATCTTGCCGGCATGCTTTTCGCACCTGTTGCCCGCTGAGTGCCCGTTGCTCCTTCAGCCCTGCCGGTGCGCTGCGGCGTCGTCTGCGCCATCATTCTCGCGGATGTCCGCCATTGAGTAGCGCCGTCCATCAATGGCGATCCCACGCATCGTGCCTCCGCGATTGATTGCCACCTCGGCCAGAAAACGACTCTGCGCCGGTGGCCAACCGGCTGGTGGGGCTCGCAGGAAGTCGGCGTAGTCGGGCAGATTGCGCAAATAGCCGGCCCTGGCCAGCCAGAAGTTGCCGGCGTAGAAGCTGACGCCGTACTCAGCGTGGTCCAGCAGGCAGGGACCGACGGCGTCGATGGCTTCAGTCTTCAGTCGTTCCACCCAGCTCGGTGCATCGCGCAGCAGCGTGTTCAGGTGCTGCCGCCACCGCTCCATCTGCGGCTGAGGCGGTCTGTAGCTGACCCCTTTGCCGTGGCAGTACAGCACCGGATCGTCGCCGTGCTTCGCCAGTGATTCAACCGCCAGCATCGCAGGGTGCTCGAACTGACCAGCATCAACGACCTCGACCGTCAGCTCCGGCCCCGCGTCGGGCTTAAGTTCAGCAACTATGGCGTGCAGGCGGTTGGCGAATGCATCGGCACCAAATCCCACCGTCCTGCCGCTGAGCGAGGTCATCGCCGGCACTGGCGGCGTCGCCAGAGTGACCCTCAGCGTGGCCAGCGAGGCGTGCGGCAGCAGCAGGCCCAGCTGCTCGCGCACGATGGCCTGCCAATGATTGACCGCGAACAAATGATAGACGGCGTGGAAAGGGGTCGGACGCATTCGCAGTGGTGTCGTTGGGCCGCGTGGATGCCTGATATCTTAGACCTTCGATCACTACTCATCCGCAGCTCGCGCCGAGGCCCTGATATGCCCAAGTTCTTACACGTCGGCTGCGGCGACGCTCGTGCTGACCAGACCACGATCGGCATTCGCCACCCGCAGTGGACTGAAGTGCGGCTGGATATCGATCCGGACAGCGGTGCCGATATCGTCAGTTCCATCGACGACATGTCGGCGGTGGACGATGGGCAGTTTGAGGCGCTCTATTCCAGCCACAACATCGAGCACCTCTACGCCCACCAGGTGCCCAAGGCGCTGGCGGAGTTCAAGCGGGTGCTCAAGCCGAATGGATTCTTTGTAATCACCTGTCCCGACCTGCAGTCGGTCGCCGAGCTGATCGTCGCGGACAAGCTCACCGAGGAGGTTACGCCGGGCAGCAACTGCGCTGCCGTCGACATCGTCTACGGCTTCCGCGGGGCCATTGCCGAGGGCAACCACTACATGGCGCATCACTGTGGGTTCACCGCCAAGACCTTGAAGATGAGTCTGCTTCTGGCTCGCTACGGTTCCTCGACGGTGATTCAGCGCAAGGCACCTTATTTCGATCTGTGGGCGGTGGGGACGCCTGAGCGTTGCGACAGTGCGGAGCTGGACCGGTTGGTGCGTACCTACATTCCGCAAACTCGCTAGGCCCCGATGAGCTTCGACGCCGACGCCCCGCTGGTGATCGCTCCAGGTCTGCGCGTGCGCTGCGAGGCCGCCGATCGATTTGCGCTGCAGGTAGCCGGACCGACCCGATACGGCGGCACGCACACGCTGGCGGCGCTGGATGCCTTTCGCCACCCTTGCAGCGTGCGCGAGGCGCTTGCCAGGCTGCGCCGTTCGCTGACCGGAGTGGGCGAGTGGATGCAGCTGACTGAGACCATCCGCGCACTGGTGGAGGCGGGCGCGCTGGTGCCGGAGGCTTCCGACGCGCGGGCGCTGGACGGGTCGGGGTTCGATGGCGCCGGCATCCACGCGGCGATGCTCAATGATCGGGTGCGCACCCAAAGCTATCTGCGAGCGATCGCGGAGACGGTCAGGCGCGACGATGTGGTCGTCGATCTGGGCACCGGCACTGGCATTCTGGCGATGGCGGCGGCGCGGGCCGGGGCGCGCCGGGTCTACGCGATCGAGGCAACGCGGGTGGCGGCGGCGGCCGAGCGGTTGATCGCCGACAACAACATGGCGGACCGGATCACCGTGCTGCGCGGACATTCCACATCGTTGCAGTTGCCCGAGCGCGCCGATCTGCTGGTGGCCGAGATCATCGGCGACGACCCATTGGGCGAGCAGGTGATTGAGTCGACGGCGGACGCGATGAAGCGCTTTCTCAAACCGGGCGCCAGGGTGCTGCCGTCGCAGCTGCAGATCTGGGCGGCACCGGTTGCCCTGATCGAGAACGCTGGTCGGCAGCCATCCTTTGACGCGACCAGCCTGGAGGATTGGGCGACGGAGTATGGATTCGACTTCAGCGCCTTGGCCAACTTCGAGCCGGCGCCGCTGCCACAGCGCCTGATCACCGCCACCCTGGCCGGCCAGATGACGGCACTCGGTCCGGCACAGCGCCTGTGCCGTATCGACCTGACCCAGCCCCAGGGGCGGCCCGGTGCGGTGCGCTGCGAAGTGGAAATGGCCAGAGGCGGAGCTGTGGCCGGGTTGCTGCTGTGGTTCGATCTGCAGCTCAGCGACAACCAACACATCGACACCGATCCGCAGCAGCCCCGTGCCGACAACCATTGGCGCCATCCGCTGTATCTGCTGCCGCAGCCGGTGCCGGTCAGCGCAGGGGAGCGCTGGCGCTTCGAATGTGCGCTGGGCGCTAGCGACCCGAAGCTGCGTGCGGCGCGCCTGCCCGGATGAGCGAACCGCTGCATCACTATCGGGTGTTTGGACTGGATATCGAATCCGAGCATCCAATGCCCGAGTTGCAGCCGGCGACGGCGGCCGATGAGTTCCTGCGCGTCGAAACCGAGTCGCTGGATCGCTTCGCGCCGATGAGCGAACGGGTGGACGAGGGCATGGGCTTGCGGCCTTGCGAGGGCGGAATCGAGCTTTGGATTCCGCAAGTCGGCGGTCTTGCGGTGGAGCGCGACCGCATCGGTGTTGCCATGCAGGATGCCGAGTGGGCACAGATGCGTCCCTATCTGCTCGGCAGCGGGCTGGCGGCGGCGCTGTATCTGCGTGGGCGCTTTCCGCATCACCTGTCGGCAGTCAGCGCCGGCGGCGGGGTAATTGCCTTCACCGGTGCCAGCGGCGCGGGGAAGTCGACCATGGCCGGTCAGTGGCTACGCCAGTTTGCCGGCGCCTTGCTCAGTGACGATATCGCGCCGCTGCGCGCTGACGGCGAATCGGTGCGGATCGATCCGGGTCTGGCCCGACTCAAGCTTTGGTCCGACGCCCTCGATCAGTTTGGCCATAGCCCAGCGGGTCTTGCGCAGGAGCTCAGCGGACGGGACAAGTTCTACCTTCCCCAGTCGGCCGCGCCGCAGCAGCCTCATCGGTTGTCCGCGTTGGTGGTTCTGGAAGACGCAGGCGATCAGGTCGGCGTTGGTGTGCAACGGCTGCGCGGCCTGGACGGGCTGGCTCAGTGGCGAGCCAGCCTGTATAGACCGGCAATGGCGGCGCTGCTGGTGGACGAGAAGGCGATTGCCGAGCATCTGATGGCGCTGCTCGAGCTGGTGCCGATCTATCGCTTGCATCGACCCCGAGATTTGCAGCGGCTGAGCGCCAGCGCTGCTCAGCTGCAGCAGCGGCTGCTTTCTGACAGCTGTCTGCCATGAAGCAGGCCTGGTGGCTGGCGTCCTATCCCAAGTCCGGCAATACCTGGCTGCGCTGGTTTCTGAGCAGCTATCTGGCAGATGGCTCAGCCGTCGGCTTGGACGATCTGCTGCCCACCGGGAACCCGGCGGCACGACAGCTGATCGATCGCCATCTGGGCATCGATAGCGCTGATTTGAGCCGTGAGGAGCTGGCGCAGCTGCATCCGATCGCCTTGCAAAGGGCGATCACCAGCGGGCCAGACCAGCGCTGCTGGAAGACGCATGCCGCTGCAGTGGACGGCGGCGTATGCTGGCTGCCGCAAGCGGTGGACAATCGCCTCGTGCTGATCGTTCGAGACCCCCGCGACGTGGCGCTGTCCTACGCCGCTTTCGCCGGCGTAGATCAGCAGACCGCGGTGAGCTGGCTGAATGACTCCGGGCATCGTTTGCCCCTCTACGACCGCGGCATCGGTCCTGACGTGCCGGTGTACACCGGGAGCTGGTCTGAGCATTTGCGTTCCTGGTTGGGGTTGGAATCGGAGAAATTGCTGGTGCTGCGCTATGAGGACTTGCACGACAGTCCGCATCAGGCATTCACCAGACTCGTTAGGCACCTGCGGCTGGAGCCGTGCGAGCATCGGCTGGCGCGAGCCATAGAGGCGACGCGTTTTGAGCAGGCTGCGGCGTTGGAATCCACCCACGGTTTTGCCGAGGCGCCCGCTGGACGACGATTCTTTGTCGCCGGTCGGGTCGGGCGTTGGCGGGACGAGCTTGCCCCCGAATTGGCCGACAGGCTGCTCCAGGCGCATGGGCAAACGATGCGCAAGATGGGCTACTGCTAAGGCGTTGAACTGAGGAGCGCCGGCATCCTGCCGGCATGCTCTTGGCTCCTGATCTGCCCGTCGCACCGACTTCAGGTCGATGATCCGACACCGCAGTTGCCTAGCGCCCGTTCAAGCAGTCATCATCAGCGCCGGACAAGCCACGGCAAACACAGAATTCGGCATGGAGCTTAGCGCGCAGACCCCGCTGGTACGTGACAACGACATCCTCAGCGCCTCGCTGGATGACGAGTTGGTGCTGCTCAGCATGGACCAGAATCGCTATTTTGGCAGCGGTGAGGTGGGTCGGCGGATTTGGGATCTGTGCGAGCGCCCGTGCAGTGTCGAGGAATTGGTGGATCGTTTGGTCGCCGAGTACGACGTTGCACCGGAACGCTGCCGGGCCGAAGTGATGGCTTTTTGCAGCGAATTGCTCAAAGCGGGTCTGCTGAATCAGAGCCAGCCCCCCGCCGACAGTTGATCAGCGGCATCGATGGCTAGCCGTTACGACGCCTACGGCTGCCGCATCGAGTCAGCCATTGCCCTGCCCACGCTGCCGATGTCCGCAGAGCGCAGTTCCGGCCCATGCATCGACGTGCAATTCCGGTCCCAGCGTACGTCTAGCCGAGCCGATGAGGCCGCGCTGGCCGGTACTGCCGTGGCCGCCGACGGTAGCCGTAGCTGGACGCTCCCCGGCCAGCTGGAGTGGCAGATGCAGAGGCATGCTGAACACTTGCGCTGCGAGGTCTGGGGCGAGGCGGATCAGTTCGCCCACTACTTCATTCGCAGCGGAGTCCGCCAGGCGCTGGCGATGTTGGGGCAGTGCTGGCTGCGTGCCAGCGCGGTGTCCTGGCGTGGTCGAGCGGTGCTGATCGCGGGCCCAGGCGGCAGCGGCAAATCGGTCGCCGCAGCCGCCCTGGTGCAGCGCGGGGCGGGTCTGCTATCGGATCATGGCGTGGCGCTGGTCAAAGGGGCTAGCGGACTGCTTGCGCTGCCCGGCAGCCAGGCGCATGAGCTGTGGCCCGACGCGTTGTATCAAATGGATGGGGCGGCTTCAGCGACTACAGTTCGGACCGGCATACCCAAATCCTATCTGGCTACCCGGAGCGTGCATGGCGAGGCACTGCCGGTCGGCGCGGTCTTGCTGCCGGCCTATCGCCCGGGCGCGACCAGGACCGAGCTTGTCAGCTTGCGCGGCACCCAGCGCCTGCGCGCGCTGATCGTCAGCCAGGATGGCGTGGACGGTGTGGCTGCGCAGCTGATGCGCTTGGCGACTGGGGCTCCGGTGTTGAGCTATGCGCGACCGATGTTGCCGACTGGGGTCGATTTCCTGGCCCGCCTGGGCGATGCGCTAGCCGAGCGCCTGAGCGGCTTGGCCTGGGCGGAGCAGATCGATGGCGGATAGTCGGATCAGCCCAAGGCTGCTCGCCGAAGCGCTGTTGGCGCTGCTTTGGGCTCGCCTGCTGTGCTTGCTGCCGATGCGCTGGTGGATGCGTTTGGCCGGCTTGAAGCGTGCCCAGGCGTTGCAGGCTGAGGATCTTGAGGAGGGCCCGGAAGTGGCCAGAATCCAGCGCCATATCGCCGGCTTGGCGCGACGGGTGTTCTGGCGTGCGGACTGCCTGCCGCAGGCGTTGGCGACGATGGCAATGCTGTCCCGTCGCGGCTATCGGCCGCTGCTGCATCTGGGTGCACGGCGCTTGGCCAATGCGGCCGCGCCTACCTCTGGCATGCGCGCCCACGCCTGGGTGGTTTGCGGCCAGCGCGTGGTCAGCGGAGCGCCTATGCATCGCGAATACCTGTCGGTGGCCTGTTTGAGCCGGCAACGCAGTGAGGCTACAGCGTGAGTACGATCATCGGATTTGCCGGTCAATCCGACGATCTGCAGCCCCGCATCGACCGCGGACTACGCGCGCTGAGTGATCTGCCGGTGCTGGACCTGGCGCGCAGCTCGGAAGGGCAGGGCACTGTCGTCGCGCTGCGCCACTGGCCTACCGATCCGACCGGCTTTGCACACATCCAGGACTGGTATTGCGCCGCAGACGCGCGCATCGACAACGTCGACGAGTTGGGTGAAAAGCTCAGCGCTGTCGGCGTTAGGCTGTCGTCCGAGGCGAACGCCGCCGAACTGATCCTGAGCTGCTTTCTGGGCTATGCCGAGCAGACCTGGGACTGGCTGCGTGGCGATTTCGCCTGCGCGCTGTGGTGTCCGCGCCAGCGGCGTCTGGTGTTGGCGCGTGACGTGGTCGGCGCGCGGCCGCTGTACTACTCGCAGGGCAGGGCCGGAGTCACGTTTGCATCCGAGCTGCGCGCGTTGCTGGCGATGTGCGGGGACGCGCCCAGCCTGGATCTGAGCCAGGCGCACCGGCGCCTGTATGCCGGCGGTAGCGGGGCGCCGCAGCCCGGCCGGACGCTGATCGATGGCGTTTGCAGCGTGGAGCCGGGCTGCTGGCGGCAGTGGCGGGGCGCCGAGCAGAGCGCGGCGCGTTATTGGGATCCGCAGCGGATCGCGCAGTCCAAGGCGCTATCGGCGGATCAGGCCGCGGCAGCGCTGCAGCAACGCGTCCAGACCGCGATCGGCAGACGGACCGCTGTCGCCGGACGGGTCGGCTGTCATCTGAGTGGCGGTATGGACTGTTCGACCCTGGCCGCGATGCTCTGGCGGCAGCGCGACAGCAGTGCGGCGCTCCCGACCTTCTACTCCTGGACGCCGAGTTCGGTGGTCGCCGAGAACGCCAGCGAGCTGCGTCAGCTCAATCGGCTGGTTGATGCCGAGCAGATCCCGGTGACTTTCCTGGATCCGCAGGCGATCGAAGCGGGCCGTGCACAGAGCCAAACCGCCAGCGTTGATCCGCGATTGCCCTGGGAGTCGATGGCGCTGGAGCAGCACGTGCAGGTCCAGGCCCAGGCTGACGGGGTCAGCCATCTGATCTCCGGCTGGGGCGGCGACGAGGTCGCCAGTCACCAGGGCTTGGGGCTGGCGCCCGAACTGCTACTGCGCGGCCGCTGGATCGCCCTATTGCGCCTGTTGACGGTCAATCGCGGCGGCCGCGGGCGGCCCGGATTGGGTTCGCTGCTGCGCCGAGCGCGGCGCGAATTGCTCGGTCCCTTCGCAGCTCGGCTGCGGTCGTCCAGCAGCATCGAAGGGCTGGCCTCAGCGATGCTGCGTCAACGGCACCCCTTCAAGCGCAATGCGCGCTGGTCGCTGGCCATCGCTCTCAGCGTTCGCCAGGGTCAGCTTTGGCGCTTGTCCGATGGCTACCTCAGCCAGCGCATGGAATCCTGGTACTGCCACGGCAAACGGCACGGCATCAGCTACAGCTATCCGCTGCTGGACCGGGATGTGTTGGAGCTGTGCTTGAGCCTGCCGGGCGAGTACTACCTCCGTGACGGCCATTCCCGCTACCTGTTCCGACGCGCCTGTGCCGAATACTGGCGCGGGGATGCGATCTGGTCATTGAGCAAACACGAAAGCGGTCTGGCCGGGTATCTGCAGCAGTCCACCTCCGCCTCCCGCGATCGCGACAGCGTGCTTGCCCAATTGCGCTGTCTGGACCCCGGCAGCGACCGCCAAGGACTGTTGGATCGTGAACGATTGCAGCGCGTCTGCGGCCGACTGGACGGCACGGACGCCGGTCTGGCCTGGGTGCTGCTGGCCAACGCCGAGTGGCTGATCGGCTATGCCCAGGCGCTGGCCGATATGGACCTGGAAACGCCGGTAGGTCCGGCTTGAGGGCGAGGCCCGCCTAAGGTAGTCTTTAGCGCATCTTTTAGTGGGTCTGAACTCCTATGGCCAACCAAGGCACGCAAGCGCGCAAAGCATGGCAAACCCCCAAGCTGGAGGAATTGTCGGTGCGCGCGACTGAATCCGGACCGCCGGTGTTTCCCACCGAGCGTCTGGTTCCGATCGGACCGATGACGCTGCAGGAGCAGGGACCGGTCGCCTCCTAAGCGGTCGTCCATGCTACGCAACAAGGGCGCAGCTTCGGCTGCGCTTTTTTTTGCCCGGATCAACCGTCGTCTGCGCCGACCGTAGTCGATAATGGCGGCGATCGTACTGGCGGAGTTTCAATGAAGCAGATCCTGCAGAACCTGGCCAACGGAGAGACCACGCTGGCCGAGGTGCCCAGCCCGCAGGTGCTACCGGGTCACCTGCTCATTCATACCCGCACGACCCTGGTGTCGGCCGGTACCGAGCGGATGATGGTGGATTTCGGCCGCGCCGGCTGGATTGCCAAGGCCCGCCAGCAGCCGGACAAGGTGCGCATGGTGCTGGACAAGGTGCGCACCGACGGCTTGATGCCGACCATTGAGGCGGTGCGCAGCAAGCTCGATCAGCCGCTGGCGCTGGGCTATTGCAACGTCGGTGTCGTGGTTGAAGTAGGCGAGGGTGTAGAGGGCTTCGAGCCGGGCGACCGGGTCGTCAGCAATGGCAAGCATGCCGAGGTGGTGTGCGTGCCGAAGAATCTGTGCGCGAAGATTCCCGATGGCGTGGAGGACGAAGCGGCAGCTTTCACGGTTTTGGCTGCGATCGGTCTGCAGGGGATACGCCTGGCAGCGCCCACTCTGGGCGAGTGCGTGGTGGTTTCCGGGCTCGGCTTGATCGGCCTGCTCACCGTGCAGCTGCTGCGGGCTCAGGGTTGCCGGGTGCTGGGACTGGACTTCGATCCGGAACGGCTGGCGCTGGCCGAGCGCTTCGGCGCGCAGACCGCCGATCTGTCCAAAGTCGATCCGCTGCCGCTGGCCGAGCGCTTTTCGCGCGGTCGTGGCGTCGACGCGGTGCTGATCACCGCGTCGACCTCCAGCAGCGAGCCGGTCCACCAGGCCGCGACCATGTGTCGCAAGCGCGGCCGCATCGTGCTGGTCGGAGTCACCGGATTGGAGCTGTCCAGGGCGGATTTCTACGAAAAAGAGCTGAGCTTCCAGGCCAGCTGCTCCTACGGGCCGGGGCGTTATGACCCGGACTATGAGGAGCACGGTCACGACTATCCGGTCGGCCTGGTGCGCTGGACCGAGCAGCGCAACTTCGAGGCGGTACTTGACATGTTCGCGGTCGGCGCCTTGCAGTCCGAGGCGCTGGTTTCGCATCGTTTTGAGCTGCAGCAGGCGGCCGAGGCCTATGACCTGCTGGCCGGCAAGGCGCCGTCGCTGGGCATCCTGCTGCGCTACGCCGCTGCCGCCTCGGCGCGCGTGGCAAATGTGGTCGCCGTAGCGACAGCGAAGCCGGTGCCCGCCTCCGGCGAGCGCAAGCCGCGTATCGGCGTCATCGGTGCCGGCAACTACGCCAGCCGCGTGCTGATTCCGGCTTTCGCCGCCGCCGGTGCGCAGCTGCAAACCCTGGTCAGCCAGGCCGGCGTGTCGGCGGCGCATTTCGCCGCCAAGCATGGCTTTGTCCGTTCCGCCACCGACGCCTCGGCGACCATCGCCGATGACGAGATCGATACGGTGGTGATTGCCACCCGCCACGACAGCCACGCCCGCTACGTGATCGAGGCGCTGCAGCGAGGCAAGCACGTATTCGTGGAGAAGCCGCTTTGTCTGAATCCGAATGAGCTGGAGCAGATCCGCAGCGGTCTGGCCGAGGCCCAAAGCCGCGCGGCGGAGGCGCAGCGACGGCCGCCGCTGCTGATGGTGGGATTCAACCGCCGCTTTGCGCCGCAGGTGCGCAAGATGCACAGCCTGCTGGCCACGCTGAGTGCGCCCCGCGCGATCAGCATGCAGGTCAACGCCGGTGCCATCCCCGCCGATCACTGGACCCAGGATCGCGCCATCGGCGGCGGTCGGATCATCGGCGAGGCCTGTCATTTCATCGACCTGGCGCGTGATCTGGCCGGCCATCCGATCACTGACGCGCAGCGGGTGGCGATGGACGGCGGCTGCGCGGACACGGTGATGATCCAGCTCGCCCACGCGGATGGATCGATCAGCAGCATCCACTACCTGGCCAACGGCCACCGCGCCGTGGCCAAGGAACGCATCGAAGTCAGCTGCGCCGGACGTATGCTGCAGCTGGACAACTTCCGCATCCTGCGCGGCCACGGCTGGAGCGGCTTCAGCAAACAGCGGCTGTGGCGACAGGACAAGGGACAAGCCGCCTGCGCGGCAGCCTACGTCAACGCGATCTCGGCCGGCGAGCCGTCGCCGATTGCGGCGGAGGAGATTTTTGAGGTTAGCGAGCGAGCGATAGAGATGGGGTAGGGCGAAGACGTTTTACGTTTTACGTTTTAGGTTTTACGTTTAGAAGCCAAAGCAAAGACGTTTTAGGTTTTACGTTTTAGGTTTTACGTTTAGAAGCCAAAGCCAAAGCCAAAGCCAAGGCTAGAAACCAATGCAAGACTAAGTTTGCAACATGCCGGGACTACCGCTTTTCATCCTCGTAAAACGTAAAACGTAAAACGTAAAACGTAAAACGTAAAACCAAACCCCCTATGCCCCCCCTCCTCCGCCTCTTCCACACCGTCCGCTACCTGCGCCCGATCCAGATCTTCGGGCGAATCTGGTTTCGGCTATACAAGCCGCGACCGCGGTTGGGTCCAGCGCCATCGCTGCGGTCGACGACAGGAGAGTGGGTGGTGCCAGCGGCGCGCAAGCCTTCGCTGGTGGGTTCGACCCAGTTCCGACTGCTCAACGAGACGATTGATCTGGATGCGGTGGGCGGTTGGCAGGCGCCGGGGTTGAGCTATCTGCTGCGCTACAACCTGCACTATTTCGACGATCTCAATGCGCTGGACTCGACCTCCAGGCGGGACTGGCACGCGGCGCTGATCGCGCGCTGGGTGACGGAGAATCCGCCTGTGGCGGGGGTCGGCTGGGAGCCTTATCCGACCTCGCTGCGCATCGTCAACTGGATCAAGTGGACTGGTGGCGGCGGCGAGCTGGACGCGGCGGCGCAACAGTCGCTGGCGATCCAGGTGCGTCATCTCCGGCGCCGTCTGGAGCACCATCTGCTTGGCAATCACCTGTACAGCAACGCCAAGGCGCTGGTCTTTGCCGGTTGCTATTTCGACTCCGCTGAGGCGCAGCGCTGGCTGCAGACCGGGCTGACGCTGATCGCTCGCGAATTGGACGTACAGATCCTGGCTGATGGCGGGCATTTCGAACGCAGCCCGATGTATCACGCGCTGGCTCTGGAGGATCTGCTCGATCTGATCAACCTGGCCCAGGTCTACCCTGACTGTATTGCTGCGCAAACCGTGCGGGGATGGCGAGATCGGGCGGCGTCCATGCGCCGCTGGCTGGCCTTGATGTGCCACCCGGACGGTGAGGTCAGCCACTTCAACGATTCGGTGGCCGGGGTGGCGCCGAGCCCGGCGGCTCTGCACGACTATGCTGATCGCCTCGCCGTTCCAGCGCCTGCGCCGGCCGAGCCGCTGGAGCGACTGGCCGCGTCGGGCTATCTGCGGCTGCAGCTGGGCGAGGCGCTGTTGCTGATCGACGCGGCCCCGATCGGACCGGACTATCTGCCCGGCCATGCCCACGCCGACAGCTTGAGCTTCGAGCTGTCGCTGCGCGGCCAGCGCATTCTGGTCAACAGTGGCATCGATCGCTACGGCAGCGACGCCGAGCGAGTGCGGCAGCGGGGCAGCGCGGCGCACAACTGCGTGGTGGTCGACGGTGAGGACTCGTCTGAAGTCTGGAGCGGCTTCCGGGTGGCCCGCCGCGCGCGACCGCAGGGATTGAAGATCACCTGCGAGGACGGCGCGATCGTCGTCGAATGCGCCCATGACGGCTACCGCCGCCTGCCCGGCGCAGTGATACACCAACGTCGCTGGCGCCTCGACGAGCACGGCCTGCAGATCAGCGACCAGCTCAGCGGGTCGTTTATCCAGGCGGCAGCGCATTTCCACCTGCATCCGGCATCGCGGGTACAGGCCGACGGCGTAGTCGCGCTGCCGGATGGGCGGACCATTGAGTACGCTGCCGACGGTGCAGTGGCGATGCAGGAAGACAGCTATCAGCCGGGATTCGGCCAGCGGCAAGCGGCGCAAACGCTGGTCTTGCAGATCGACCCGCGGTGCGCTAGCGCGACACTGACCCTACGCTGGTGAGCCCGGTCCTGAGATACTCGCGCCCCCGGCCGGCTGACCACCCTTCGCCATAGCGCATGCATATCCTGTTTCTGACCGACAATTTCCCGCCCGAAGTCAACGCGCCGGCCAGCCGGACCTTCGAGCACGCGCGTGAATGGGTCGCCGCAGGGGCAAGGGTCACGGTGATCACCGGGGCGCCGAACTTCCCAACCGGCAAGGTCTTTGACGGCTACCGCAACCGGCTCTGGCAGCGCGAGCAGATCGACGGCATCGAGGTGATACGGGTATGGACCTACATCACCGCCAATGCCGGTTTCGCCCGGCGCACGCTGGACTACCTCAGCTTCATGTTCAGCGCCGCCATCGCAGCGCTGTGGGTGCGCGGCATCGACGCGGTCGTCGGCACCTCGCCGCAGTTTTTCACCGCCTGCGCGGCGTGGTTTGTGGGTGCACTACGGCGGCGTCCCTTCGTGTTCGAGCTGCGCGATCTGTGGCCGGAGTCGATCAAGGCGGTCGGCGCGATGCGCCAATCGCGCTTCATCACCGCGCTGGAGAAAGTGGAGTGGTTTTTGTACCGGCGCGCCGCGCACATCGTCTCGGTCACCGAGTCCTTCAAACGCCATCTGGTCGAGCGCGGTATCACCGGCGAGAAGATCAGCGTGATCACCAATGGGGTTGATCTGCAGCGGTTTGCGCCTGGCGCCAAGGACCCAGACCTGGTCGCCGAGTTTCAGCTGGACGGCTGCTTTGTCGCCGGCTACATCGGTACCCACGGCATGGCTCATCGCTTGGACAGCCTGCTGGAGCTGGCTCATCGGCAGCCGAAGATGGCTGACGGGCGCCCGTTTCGGTTGCTGCTGGTCGGCGACGGGGCGGAGAAGAGCGCGCTGCAGCAGCGCGCGGCGGCGATGGCTTTGAACAACGTCATTTTCGTCGACACGGTGAGCAAGGATCAGATCGTTCGCTATTGGTCGCTGCTGGACGTGAGCATCGTCCATCTGCGCAAGACGCCGGTGTTCGAGACGGTGATTCCGTCGAAGATCTTCGAGGCGATGGCGATGGGGATACCGCTGCTGCACGGCGTGGCCGGCGAGTCGGCGGCCATCGTTGAGCGCGAAGGCTGCGGCATCTGCGTGCCGCCCGAGAACGTCCTTGCCATGCGCGAGGCCCTGCAGCGCTTCGCCGGCGAGTCTGGACTGGCTCAGCGCTGCGCCGCGGCGGGCCTGGCGGCGGCCCAGCGCTATGCCCGTCCGACGCTGGCTCGGCGCATGCTGGAAGTATTGGAAGGTCTGGTGGCAAAGAAGGCCGGATAGGGACCGCGGGCATCTTGCCCGCATGCTGTTGTCTTGGGTGGGCGCGCTTTGACTTACCTCACAGGTAATTGGAATGCCGTCGTGCGCCCCGCACCATCTCCTCATGAACCATGCAAGGAGACAGCGATGAGAACGGCCTATTTGATACTGGCGATAATCGGCGCGTTGGTGCCGCTGGCGTTTTTCGCCCAGTATTTCGCCGCCGGCGGCAGCGCAGTGGGGTTTGTGCCGGCGCTGCTGGTCAACGGCGCCAGTGCGGGCTTCAGCGCCGATTTGATCATTTCCTCGGTGGTGTTCTGGTGCTTCATGGCCACTCGGCGTCCAAGTGGGCCGCCGCTGTGGCCGTTTGTCGTGCTGAATCTGTGCGTTGGCCTGTCCTGCGCCCTGCCGGCCTATCTGTATCGCAGTTCCAGCCCGGAGTAGGCTCAGGTCATGAACAGCACCGCTATCGCCGCCCCAATCCGTCAGCGACCGCCATTTGCCGGCATCTTGCGCGAGTTTCGATTGCAGCAGCGGCTCAGCCAGCTGAATTTGGCCAGTCAAGCGGAGATCAGCTCCAGACACCTGAGTTTTTTGGAAACCGGGCGCTCCAGGCCCAGTCGGGAGATGGTGCTGCACCTGGGCCAGGTGCTGGGGCTATCGCTGGAGCAGCGCAACCAGATGCTCACCGCCGCGGGCTATGCGGCCATCTACGGGCGTCGTCCGCTGCTGGATCCGGCAATGGCGCCGGCGCGGGCGGTGATCGACGCCTATCTGGCCAGCTTGGAGCCCAATCCGGCGCTGGTCACCGACCGCTGTTGGAATGTGCTGCAGCGCAATCGCGCCGCGCAGGCCCTGGCCGACGCCGCGGCTGCAGCGGCGGGAGTCCGCGCTCAGGCGCAGGACAATCTGCTGCTCAGCGTCGTCGATCCCGAGCAGCTGCGCCCGCTAATCGTCAATTGGCGACAGGTGGCTGGGCATCTGCTGCTGCGTCTGCGCCGGGAACTGGCGCTGGCGCCGGGCGCCGAGCGCCAGCGGCTGCTGGACCGATTGCTCAGCTTTGCCGGGGTGGCTGGATTGTCGGTCGTCGATACGCTGGGTGAGGAGGGTCCGATGCTGCCGGTGCATCTGCGCCTGGGCGATGCGCGTCTGAGCTTCATCACCCTGCTGACCAGCTTCGGCAGCCCGCTGGATGCCACCCTGCAGGAGCTGCACATCGAGACCTATCTGCCCGCTGATGAGCAAACGGCTGCGACGCTGAAGGCCTTTGGGTCATGACCGGGCGCTGGCAAGACAGCCTGTGGGCCGTTGGTCTGATCGCCCTGGCCTTGATCCACGCTGCGCCGATCACGGCGGTGCTTGGTGGGGATGCACTGCAGCGGCTGTACGGCATCGCGGTGCAGGGTCCCGAACTGACCCTGCTTCTGCGCCATCGCGGGGTCCTTTTCGCCCTGGTCGCCGGGGTGATGCTGTTGGCCCTGTTCCGTCCCAACTACCGGGATCTGGCCCTGGTCACCGGATGGATCAGCGTGCTGAGCTTCCTGCTGCTCGCCGCCCAAAGCGATCCGCTGAACACTGAGCTGCGTCGCGTGGTGAAGGCGGATTGGGTCGCGTTGGGCGTACTGGTGGTACTCAGCGGGCTTAGGTTGGCTAACCGCAGCGAAACGCCAGTCGGCGACTGATCATCCCGCTCAGCCCTCAGCCCTCAGCCCTCAGCCCTCAGCCCTCAGCCCTCAGCCCTCAGCCCTCAGCCCTGACTGTCCCGAATGAACTGCCGCACCTGCGGATACACCATCTCCCGCCAGCGACGGCCGCTGAAGATGCCGTAGTGGCCGGCGCCCTGGACCTCGTAGTGGTGCTTGCGCGCTGGCGCTATGCCGCTGCAAAGGTTGTGCGCGGCCTGGGTCTGACCTAGGCCGGAGATATCGTCCAGTTCGCCCTCGATGGTCAGCAATGAGCTGTCCAGGATGGCCTCCGGTCGCACCCGCTCACCGGCTACATCCCATAGGCCGCGCGGCAACAGGTGCTGCTGGAACACTGTGCGGATGGTGTCCAGGTAGTAGTCGGCCGGCATGTCCAGCACCGCGTTGTACTCGTCGTAGAAGCGCCGATGTGATTCGGCGTCGTCGAGATCGCCACGGATCAGATCCTTGTAGAAGTCCCAGTGCGAGCTGAAATGACGGCTGGGGTTCATGGCCAGGAAGCCGGCGTGCTGCAGGAAACCGGGATAGACCTTGCGGCCGGCGCCCGGATAGCGTTCGGGCACTTCGTGAATGACGTTGGATTCGAACCAGGACAGCGGTTTGGTGGTGGCCAGGTCGTTGACCTTGGTCGGGCTGCGCCGGGGGTCGATGGGCCCGCCCATCATGGTCATTGAGCGCGGAATGGTCTCGCCGTTGGCGGCCATCAGCGAGATCGCTGCCAGCACCGGCACGGTGGGCTGGCAGACGCTGATCACGTGCAGATTCTTTGCCCCGATCAGGCGAATGAACTCCTGCACATAGCTCACGTAGTCGTCGAGGTGGAAGGCGCCCTGGTCGAGCGGCACCATGCGCGCGTCGATCCAGTCGGTGACAAAGACCTTGTGGTCGCGCAGCAGGGTGCGCACGGTGTCGCGCAGCAGGGTGCTGTGGTGTCCGGAGAGCGCGGCCACCACCAGTACGGTTGGATCGTCCTTGAGATCGGCAATGACCTTGGCGTCGTCGCTGTAGCGCTTGAAGCGGATCAGCTTGCAGAAGGGCTTGGTGGCGACCGGGATCTCGACTATGGGCAGCTCGTGACCGTGGGCATGCACCGAGCGGATCCCGAACTCCGGCTTTTCGTAGTCCTTGCCGATGCGATGAAAGAGCTCAAAACCGGCCGCCCAGCGGCTGGCACCGGGCAGATGGGATAGCCAGCTGTTCGGTGCGGTGAGCATCTTGGCGTTGGCCTCGGACCAGGCCACCATCGGGCTGAGCATGGAGCGTTGCAGCTCGTGCAGCTGATATAGCATCGGTACTCCCAATCATCGCAAGCGCTGTGGGCATAGTAAGACCTGCAGATCATGTTGCAATGCAAACAGCGTGATTATTGATGAATAGGCGTCTTTACGCTGCATTGCAACAGGCTGTTCGTGAACGTCGCTTCACCCCTGCACCAGCATCGCTTCGTATACTCCGGAGCTGATCAACTGACTGCAGAGTCGCCGTGAACCGGACTACCAAAGCCCTGATTGCCGCCGTGATGATCGTCTGTTCCACACTGGCATCAGCGCAGGACGAACCCGCGCTGGCCCTGGCGGATATTGCCGGCATCGACGCATTGCCGGATGGGATCCGCATCGCTGAGCCGGTACAGGTGCGCGATTTCCTGGCCCAATTCGAAGTCAGCAACGGCACCGGCAAGTATTTGGTCGAGGGTGTGGAAACGCTCAACCTGCGGATTGCCGAAGAGGCCGCGCTGACGAGGCTGCTGGACCTGGAGTCTACGCCAGAGTTGGCCGAACGACTGGCCAAGATCAAGCACATCGAGCCTATCCACGACAGCCGTACCGAAGGTATGCGCGGCCGCGGACCGGCGCGTTTTTTCCGGTCCCGCGAAGATCAGCTGGTAAAGAATCTGATCGCTCTGCAGCGACCGATGCTGGAGAAGGCGCTGTCGGAGCGCTACAACCCGACCCTGCGGGCGCTGAGCGAGCGCCTGCACATCGACCCCTACAGCACCCACCCGCAGCTTCGCGCGCGGCTGGATCGATTGGTCGCGGCGATGGTCGAGGATGAGGCGTTGGCCGAGGCCTTACTGGCGGCGGTCAAGGCGCCGGAAGCCCCGGAGATTGCCGTCGACGAGCGGCTTTGGCGCAGCTCTCCAGCAGTGCTGCGTAGCGAGGGCATTGAGGCGATGATGAAGATGGGCGTGGCCTATCGCGCCAGCGAGCGCTTCTTTGGCAATCCCTACATTTCCCCGACCTTGGCGCTGCAATGGCTGCAGGCGCAAGCCGAGTTGGGACCCACGCCCGGCGCCGACGCCATGGTGATGCTGGGCGTGGCGGCCGAATCCGAGGCCGAAATCCGCATGCTGATCACCCAGCTGCGCTGGGCTGGCGCCTTTGCCGACCGCAACGATCCGATCGCCGCATTCAATGTGCAGCGCCAGGCGCCGACCTTTCGCACCCGCGGCAACCGCGTCGTGGTGCTGCTGCCGGTAGAGCACTTGAGCTGGACCAAGCCGTTCGCCGAGTTCGCCGAACGGCCCGACATGCTCGGCAGCGCCAAGCTGATCTGGGTCAGCGGCGAGGTCTCCGAGGCGGCGCAGGAGGGGCTCAAGGCCAACGGTTGGAGCCTGCGCAAAAACCTCGAACTGCCTTGACCCGTCTATGTTGAGTTACTACTGCGGCCGCGCAGAGCCGCTGTGCTGCGGTCTGCTCCCTGCAGGCCGCTTGACGTGATGCTCCTCCGCTACTGGGCCCAAACGCCGACGCGGTCTTCCAGTCCACGCGCCGCACCACACCACGCCCTACGTGTTGATACGGGGGTGCCCTCGCAGCGGACAGCTATGAGACATGCGGGCCTGCCGTACAGGCCAGCGTCAATTTGACCGTGTATGCTGAATTGGCTGGGAGGCACTCGTAGCGTCAAGGCGGATAGATCATGAGCGATACCCATCGTGCACAGGAGATGCGCGAAGAGCTGTTCAACGCGCTCACCCACGGCGCTGGAGCGTTTGCCAGCATTGCCGGCGGCGCGGTACTGATCACCCTTGCAGCCGTGTTTGGCGATTCCTGGAAAATCGTCGCTTCCAGCGTTTTCGTGGCCTCGCTGATCCTGATGTACACCGCCTCCACGCTGTATCACGCCTTCCACCACGAACACATCAAGGCGCGGCTGAAGGTGCTCGATCACTGCGCCATCTTCATCTTGATCGCCGGCACCTACACGCCCTTTACCCTGATCGGTTTGCGCGGCGGCTGGGGTTGGACCCTGTTCGGGCTGATCTGGGCCTTCGCGGTGATCGGGGTGATCTTCAAGCTCTACTTCACCGGTCGCTTCCCACGGCTGTCGACGATGATCTATATCGCCATGGGTTGGCTGGTAGTGATTGCCATCGGTCCGCTGGTGGAATCGCTGCCGACCTGGACGCTGGTCTGGTTGATCGGCGGTGGCGTGTGCTACACCGCGGGCACCTGGTTCTATCACCGGCCCAAGTTGCGCTACGCGCACGGAATCTGGCATTTGTTCGTACTTGGCGGCAGCACGATGCACTTCGTGGCGGTCAGCCAACAGGTGCTTTGGGGTTAGCCCGGAGCCGATCGTGCGCTGTTCGGGCTGTTCCTAGAGGTGAAAGATGAGTACTTCCGCGCCCCTGGGCGGTTTGACCGGGACCCGCTTTCGCGCTTGTCCGCTGTGTGAGGCGATCTGCGGATTGCGGCTGGAATTCGAGCAGGGTCGGCTGGTCAGCGCCCGCGGCGATCCCGACGACCCCTTCAGTGCCGGCCACATCTGCCCCAAGGGCACCGCAATGGAGGATCTGGAGGCCGACCCCGAGCGCCTGCGTCGACCGCTGCGGCGGGTGGGCGATCGCTGGGAAGAGATCGACTGGGACGAGGCACTCAAGTGGGCCGGAGAGCGTCTGGCGCAGATCCAGGCCGAACACGGCAACAACGCGGTCGGCGCCTATCTGGGCAATCCCACCGTTCATCACTTCGGTCATTTCGCCTACGCGCCGGCGCTGCTGCGGCTGCTGAAGACGCAGAACGTCTACTCGGCTTCATCGGTGGATCAATGGCCACATCAGCTGGTCGCCGCGCAGATGTACGGGCACCAATTCATCATCCCCATCCCCGATATCGATCGCACCGACTTCCTGCTCATGCTGGGCGCCAACCCGGTGGCCTCCAACGGCAGTCTGATGACCGCGCCAGGCGTGCGCGATCGGCTGAAGAAGCTGGTCAAACGCGGGCGCCTGGTGGTGGTTGATCCGAGGCGGACCGAAACCGCCGCGCTGGCCAGCGAGCACATCGCCATCCGACCTGGTGCCGATGCCGGGCTGTTGATCCGTCTGCTGGCCGCGCTGACCCGCTGCGGACCGCCACGGCCCAGCGCCCTGCGCGAGCATCTGCAGAGCTGGGATGCAGCGATCGAGGCGGTACTGGCGATGGCCGCCAAGCCTCTGGACAGTGGCGGAGTAGACGTCGATCGGATCGCAGCGTTGGCGGCTGGGCTGTACGCCGCGCCGAGCAGCGCAGTCTACGGTCGCATGGGGCTGTCCACCCAGCGCCACGGCAGTCTGTGTCAGTGGTTGATACAGCTGATCAATCTGTATACCGGACAGCTTGATAGCCCCGGCGGCGTGCTGCCCAATCGCGCCGCGGCACCGGTGATCGGTCCATCGACCTCGCGCGGCGCTCGGGATCGCTGGCGCTCGCGCGTCCGGGGGCTGTCCGAGTTCGCCGGTGAGCTGCCGGTGGCCGCGCTAGCCGAGGAGATCGAAACGCCCGGCGAGGGACAGATTCGCGCCCTGCTCACCGTGGCCGGCAACCCGGTGCTGTCCACGCCACAAGGCGACCGCCTGGATCGCGCGCTGGCCGGGTTGGATTTCATGGTCTCTATCGATATCTACCGAAACGAGACCACCCGCCATGCCGATCTGATCCTGCCGCCGGCGTCGGCGCTGACTCAGGATCACTATGATCTAGTCTTCAACGCCTTTGCGGTGCGGCGAGTGGCGCGGCTGAACGCCGCCGTTGCCGCCCGTGCCGATGACCAACGGGGCGACTGGGAGATCTTCAATGGTCTGGCCGGCGCCATCGCCGCGGCGGCGGACAAGCCCTTTCAGCCAACGCCGGCACCCCGTCAGCTGATTGACTTGATGCTGCGCAGCGGCAGCAGCGGTTTGACGGTGGAACAGCTGCTGGCCCAACCGCACGGCGTCGATCTGGGCCCCTTGGAGCCCTGTTTGGGTGAATTGATTCAACACCCGGACGGCAAGATCCAATGTGCTCCGCCGCTGTTGCTGGATGCCCTGGCCGATTACGAGCAGTCGGTCGCCTGCACCGGCAGTGCCGCCCTGAGCCTGATTGGTCGCCGCGAGGTCCGCGACAACAACTCCTGGATGCACAACCTGCCGCGGCTGCGCAAAGGTGCCCCGCGCCACGATCTGTGGATGCACGGCGACGACCTGCGCCAGCGTGATTTGAGCGACGGCGACTGGGTGCAGATCCGCTCGGCGGTGGGCAGCGTGCGGACCCGTGTGCGCCAGCGTGACGAGCTCCTGCCCGGGGTCGTCTGCTTGCCGCACGGATACGGTCACCGGCAGCAAGGAACCGAGCAGTCGCTGGCGGTAGTAGATCCTGGAGTCAGCTACAACGACTTGAGTGACGGCCAAGCGCTGGACAAGCCCACCGGCAACGCTGCCTTGAACGGCCTGCAGGTATGGGTGGAGGCGGCAAGCGGCTGAATTCGGTGCAACTTTGGCAACGAATCGAAACGTGCCTGAATGTCATCGCAATGACTTTTTCCTTCTGCTACGCTACCGACACTGTGTTTGCACGGTCGCTGCCATTGTGACTTGATGCAGCGCCGATCTTTGATCCGCTTCATCGTGTTACTCGCTCCCTTGCATCCCAGTGAACGATGGCTGGCCTCCGGGTTGGTCGTGAGCTTTTTTTGCAACTGTTTGGAGTGAGTTCCATGTCTGATCGGGAGACCGGTACCGTCAAGTGGTTTAACGAAGCCAAGGGCTTTGGTTTCATCAGCCGTGCCGACGGTCCGGATGTATTCGTGCACTTCCGCGCCATCACCGGCACGGGTTTCCGTACCCTCTCTGAGGGCCAGACCGTCACCTTCCGCGTGACCCAGGGCCAGAAGGGCCCGCAGGCGGAGGACGTGACCGCGGCCTAGTGCGCGGGCATAGCCTACGTTCAAGCCGGGTGGGGTGATCCCACCCGGTTTTTTTTCGCCCACAACTGCGACTGCCGCTTGAATTGCCTTAACCCATTTCGTCTGCAAACGCTCAACTTTTTCACCGCGGCACCAGCGATCGTGTAAGCTGCGCCGCGCGCCATGGATGACATTCCCTTAAGTCTGCTGTTCGGTTCGCTGTTCGTACTGCTGCTGTGTTCGGCCTTTTTCTCAGGCTCGGAAACGGCGCTGATGGCGATCAACCGTTATCGCGTGCTGCATTTGGCCCGCGAGGGCAACCGCGGCGCGATACTGGCGCAAAAGCTGCTGGAACACCCGGATCGCCTGATCGGTCTGATTCTGCTCGGCAACAACTTCGTCAATATCCTCGCCTCAATGATCAGCGGCTTCGCTTTTGTGCGGCTATTTGGCGAGTACGGACCGCTGGTTGCCACCGTCGTGCTGACTGCGGTGGTGCTGATCTTTGCCGAGGTCGCGCCGAAGACGCTGGCCGCCTTCAAGCCCGAACGAGTGGCATTGCCGGCCTCATACGTTCTGTATCCGATGCTGCGCACGCTGTATCCGGTGGTGCGGGTGATCAACATGGCCGCCGGATTAGTGCTGCGTCTGGTCGGTTACAAGCGCAGCGAGAGCAGCGACCAGGCGCTATCGCAGGCCGAGTTGCGCACCCTGCTGGAAGAAGGCGGTGGGCTGATACCGCACGGGCATCGGCGCATGCTGCTCAACATTCTCGCCCTGGAGGAGGCGCGGGTAGAGGACATCATGGTCCCGCGCAGCGAGATTTCCGGCATCGACATGGATGACAGCGATGAGGACATCGCCGAGGCCCTGGCAAGCTTTCCCTACAGCCGCGCGCTGGTCTATCGCGGGAACGTCAGCCAGGTCCTGGGTACGCTCAATCTGCGCGAACTGGTCAACCTGCGCCAGGCAACGCAAATCGATCATGCGCTGATCGAACGCCACATGCGCAAGCCCTATTTCATCCCCGACAGCACCCGTCTGCCGCAACAACTGCTGCAGTTCCAGCGCCAGCAGCGGCGTATGGCGCTGGTGGTGGATGAGTACGGCGATCTGGTCGGCCTGATCACCGTCGCCGACATACTCGAGGAGATCGTTGGCGATTTCACCACCACGCCAGGTGAAGACACCCGCCGCATACACCATGAACCCAACGGCGAAGTGGTGGTCGACGGACGGATCCCGGTACACAGCCTCAATCGCCGCCTGGAGTGGGATCTGCCCACCGACCTGGCGCGCACCTTCAGCGGGTTGATCGTCAGCGTGTTGGAGGATCTGCCCACCGAGGGTACCGAGTTGACCGTAGACAGCTATCGGATGCGTATCGAGCAGGTCAATGACAACGTGGTGCGCAAGGTGCGGGTTTGGGTGGTCGAGCCGGAGGAGTTGGGCTAGCGTGAGGGCTTAGGGCTCAGGGCTCAGGGCACAGGGCACAGGGCACAGGGCTCAGGGCTCAGGGCTCAGGGCTTAGGGCTCAGGGCCCAGGGCCCAGGGCCCAGGAAAGCTGGATCCGGCGTGCTCTGGACCGCGGGCATCTTGCCCGCACTCTTGGCTCCTGAGCTTCACGTTCAGAGCGCACAAGCGTCAGCCGCCGCACGCTCTTGCCCGTCTGAGCCCTGGGCCCTCGGCCCCCGCGCCCCTGATCTTCTGGGCCCTGAGCCCTGAGCCCTGGGCCCTCGGCCCCCGCGCCCCTGATCTTCTGGGCCCTGTGCCCTCGGCCCTCGGCCTCGCGCTCTTGACCTTCTGGGCCCTGAGCCCTGAGCCCTGAGCCCTCAAGCGCGTCGCCTGAGATTGCGCTACAGTTCCAAGCCATGGACAAAAGCAACCGCTCGCTGACGATTCGGCTGTTCAACTCGGTGTGCGCGATCGCCTTGATCGTGTCAGTGGTCTATCTGGTTATCGCCGGCTTGGAGTTGATGGCAGTCAGTTTCGTCGTCGTATCGCTAGGCGCGCTGGCCGTTCCGGTGATCGTCGCTGGCGCCAATGTGCTCGAAGTCTTCGTTGGCATTTTTGAGGCCATCGTCGAAGGCTTTCTGACCATCGTCGAGGCGATTGCCAGCGCACTCGGCGGCCTGTTCGGATAAGCGCTCAGGGGAAGCCATGGACGGGGAAAAGTATCGCCTTTACAGCAGCGATGACCTGCAGCCGGTGATCGAAGCGATGGCGCGCAGCGTCTACAGCCAGATCGATCACGCCAGCCCGCTGTGGCTGGTCGGCGTGATCCGGCGCGGTGCGCCGCTGGCGGAGATGATTGCGGCCAGGCTCGCCCAGCTCAATCACGCGCTGCAGATCAGGCGGCTGGATCTGCAGGTCAAGCGTTACAGCGATGACCTACACCTGCTCCATCCCGATACCGACTTGCAGGCGCCTGCGCTGGAGCCGGACGCGCTCAAAGGGCAGCAGGTGGTGGTGATCGACGACGTGCTGTACCAGGGCCACTCGCTGGCCCGGGTGCTGGAGTTCCTGCGCAGCTGTCACGCCGATCCCATTCGCACCGCGGTGCTGGTCGACCGGCGGGTGGCGCGGCTGCCGCTGCGTGCCGATATCGCCGGGCTGGTGCTGCAGCTGGCGCCCGGTGATGTGGTCGAATGCCGCGTGCCGCCATTTGAGCCGGTGTTCGAGATTGATCTGTTCCGACCCGCCAGAGACTGAATCCGGCAAGCGAGCGGTGGCGCTGGTGCTGGACACCAATGTCTGTCTGGATCTGTTGCTGTTCAAAGATCCCAGCACCGCCAATCTAGCGCAGGCGTTGAACGACGGCAGCTGTCACGCCTATCGCAGCGCGGCCACCAGCGAAGAATGGCGCCGCGTAATCGGCTACACGCTGTGGGGATTGAGCGCGCAGCGGCAGGAGGAGCTGGCCGCCGCCTTTGCTGAATCGATGCTGGACTTCGCCATGCCCGCAGATGTCGATCCCGCCCTGCCGCGCTGCCGCGATAAGGACGATCAGAAGTTTCTCGAGCTGGCCGCGGCCGTTCCGGTGACCGCGCTGATCAGTAAGGATCGCGACCTGCTCAAGCTGGCCAAACCCTGCCGCCGTCGCGGTTTGTTCGCCGTGCTCAGCCCCGCGCAGTGGAGCGGCATGCCGCCGGCGGCAATAGACAAGTTGGAAGCGGAACTGGTGCAGCGTCGCCGTTCACGCGCAATCGCGGGTTTTTAGCGATGGCACAGGGCTCTGGGCCCATTGCTCAGAGCGATCGCCGCCGGCCGCAGCTGGGCCCTGTGCCATGGGCCCTGGGCCCTAAGGTGAAACTTGCCGCCGGGGCTCAGACTGGGTAGTTTGGGCTAGTTGTGAGGCGAGGAGTCTCCGTGCATAAGGGCGCGCTCAGGCAATCCAGCGCACCGCTGCTGTTGGCCGCGGCGATAGTCGCGATCGTCGCCCTGTTGCTAGTGCATCGACCCGCCGTGCGCATGGAAGCGGTGCAGTCACTGCGCGTGTCCGAGACCGTCGCGCCCAAACCGATATCGGTACCTTCCATAAGTGGCGTCTACGGCGTTTTGCATGCCCAGGAACTGCGTGCAGCCGTCGTTGACTACCGCGCCCAGGATGATGAAGATCGGCGCTTGAGCCGTCGTCAGCTGCGCGCGTTGATCGATCAGAGTTGCCGAGTGCCGCAGCTGCTGCAGATGGACGGGCGCGACGCGCCGGACTGGCGCCGCGATCGCTTCGTCGACGAGTTGCAGCGCCGCTGCAGCGGCTGGGCGGTGCCGTCCATGTTTGTCCCCGAATACAGCTGGGATGTGGTCCTGCAGGTGCCGCCAACGGCGCTGAGCGCCGAGCAGGCCTTGGCCGAGTTGCGGGCAGCACGTGATCCGCAAGCACTGCGCCGTAGCTGGTGGCAGGCCTATCGTCTGGATGCGCTGCCGCAGGCGCAGATCTTTGCCGATCAGCGGCGTCTGCTGCCGGCCGAGGCACAACAGCTGATCGAAGTGGTGATCGACTGGCGGCAGTGTGCGCGCTTTGCCGCCTGCGGGCCCGACAGTCTGCTCACCGTTCGGGTCTGCGCCATGCACGGCTGTCGCGGCGACGAGGATCTGTTGGGCGCGTGGCACGCCGCGCTTTCGCCCCGCGATTTCGAATCGGCGCAGGCGATTGCCGACTGGTTGCCGCGCTGGGTGGATGATGGCTAGCCGGTTGGTGCTTGCGGCCGCGATTGCGGTTTTGCTCGGTCTCCTGGGCTGGGCTGGACTGCGCTCCTGGTCGAACGCCGTTGCACCGTTGAGTCAGAACGCCACCCGGGTCGCGGCTGATGTCCCAATCGGATCAGATACGCCCATCGCCGTCGGCCCCTTGGAGCTTTCCGGTGACGCCCTGCAGGTCGCCGACTTGCGCCTGTCCCACGACTACCCCAGCGCTTTGCAACGCCTGCAGGCGCGCAGTCTGGATTCGGATCTGCTGCGAGTGACCGCGCACGAGGAAGTGCGCAGCGCCTGCGCGCTGGTCCATCGACCGGATGCCGCCAGTCCACGGGTGGATCTGGATCCCAACCGTAGACCCTGGCTGGATCGCCTGCAGCGACGCTGTACTGGACTGAGTCGAGCCAGCCTGCAGCCCCTGGATGCCGATCTTCCAGCCGCGCAAAACTGGCGCTTGCAGGTGCCGGAAACGGTGGCGGCGCAGCAAGGGCGAGAGGCAGCGATGCGGCAATCCGAGCGGCTATTGCGGTCCTCCGTGGACTCCCGTCTGCTGTACGCAGCGCTGCGTTTCCAGCTGATGCAAAGCCAACTGCCGTTGGAGCAGATCTTTCTCGGCGTTCGCGTGCCGGTGCAGGCCGATATCGAGCTGGCCTTGGTCAACGCGGCCGACTGGATTGCCTGCGCCCGGACCCACAGCTGTGGCAGTGAAGGCGTGTGGACGCTATACACCTGCGCCCAGTTCGGCTGCCCGCCAGGCATCGATTTGCCCACCGCGTTACGCCGATTGACCCCGCAGTGGCAGTTCGAGATCAGCCAGGCCATCGCCCAGTGGGCATTGCAGCTGCGCTGAGTGCCTGGGCCGATCGGCTAGCCGCCGCTGCCAGCACGTCGCTGTACTCGTCCCTCATACATGGCCGCATCGGCCCGCGCCAGAGTGGCGCTGAGTTCCTCGCCGGGACGGCGCAGCGCGCTGCCTATGGAGTACGCGCAGGGCGAGGATCCGCGGTCCTGCAAGAGCAGATCCAGAGTTCGCTCCTGTGCCTGCTGGTCGGCGTGGCTGAGTAACAGCACGAATTCGTCGCCGCCCACGCGTACCACCGCGTCGCCGCTGATCAGGCGCTCCTTGAAGAACTCCGCCTGTCGTTTAAGGACTTGATCGCCATGCTCGTGACCGTGGGTATCGTTGATCTGCTTGAAATGATCCAGATCGATATTGATCACCGCCCAACTGCCTTCACTGCCATGGCGGCGCTCGAAGATCTCCAGGTAGCGCCGATTGAAACTGCCGGTCAACTCGTCGCGCAGACTCTGTTCGCGCAGGGCCCGGGCCTGCTCAATCTGCTCGGTGACGTCCACCGCGTGACCGATCACATAGCTGCTGGGCAGATCCGCAGGCGACATGCGACTGGTAAAGCGCCAGTGGCGCTGACCGACCTCCGGGAGCTCCAGGCTAACCGTGCCTTCGACCTGGCCCTCGCTGCGGATCTCCTGCAGATACTGCTCCCATTCGCGCTTGCCGGCGCCGCGGATGAAATCCAGTACTGAGCGTCCAACCAGATCGTCACTGGGTTTGCCCAAGGCCTCGGAGACCGCCGGATTGACCATCAGCAGCTTGCCGTCCGGGTCGTGCAGGCAGACGAATCCGGCGCTCAAGTTCAACAGCTCACCAGCCTGGGACTGGCTTTGCAGCTTGGCCTGCAGCGCCTGGGTCAGGCGCCGGCTGGAGCGGCGCTGCAGCAGCAGAAAGCCGGTGAGGGCGAGCAGGCTGAGTGTACTCAACGCGACCAGCGCGTTGCTCAGCCGATTTTGCTCGCGCAGGCTGCGCGCGCGTTCTTCGGCCAGCTTGGCCTCGCTCTCCAGTCGCAGCAGTTCGTTCTGCTGCTCGGCATACTTCAGTCGCGCCTCGAAATCTTCGGCGGCACGCGCACGGTCGGCCGCGATCACCCCTTCGTCCAACTCGATCATGTGCAGCATCAGCTCGGCCGCTTCGGGGTGGCGGGGATCGTCTTCGACCAGCGCGGTAAGCAGCTGGCGGCCAACCCGCAGCTCGTCTCTAGCCAATCCCAGCTGTTTGAACTCGGCATGGCTGGTGCGCAAATGTTGCAGCGCCTGGCTGAGATTTCCGGCGTCCAATTCGGCCAGCCCCAGTACTTCCAGGCCCAGCCCGCGCAGCTGGGTGTTCTCGAGTTGACTGCTCAGGGCCAGCACCTTGTGACCGTTAACGCGCTGGGTCTGGATGTCGTTGTCCATGCGCGCCAGTCGCGCGGTCTCCAAGTACAGCTCGGCACTGAGCTTGGGGTCGACAAAGCGCTCGGAAGTCGCGACCGCCTCGGCCAGCGTGTCACGGGCGCGATCGATCTGCCCGGTGCGCGCCAGCGAGCGGGCCAGATTGCGCATCAGCCGGACCCGCATCGGCAGCCCTTCGTCAGGCGGCAGGTGGGTCAGTCCGCGGGCGGCGTACTCCGCGGCCAGCGCGTGCTTGCCCAGGCTGTAGCTCATTGATGAATAGCCCAGATCCACATCGGCAGAGAGCTCCGGCTGCGGATGCGCCTTGAGCAGCACCTCGGCCTGGGCCATTTGCTGCTCGCCGCGGGTGTAGTCCTGCAGCGCCATGCTGGCCCTGGCGTCGGCGATGTGGCCGCGCGCCTGCACGATCGGATCTTCGGCTCTCGCGCCCCACTGCGCAGCCGCAGCGCCGGCATCCTGCTGGCAATTCCAGTCGGCCAGCACGCGGCAGGCGTTCGCTCTGGCCAGCTCCAGCAGCGCCACTTGACGCGGTTTCTCGGATGCTTGCGCGGCTCTGATCAGCGCGGGCAGCGCGTCCAGCGCGCCCTGCGGATCGACCAGCGCCTGACGCTCCAGCGGATGGCGTGGCAGCGTGGAGCTTTCTGTGCTGCTCGAGTTGCCCAGATCGGCTTGGTCCTGGGCAGCGAGCCAACCCGGCGCCAAGCAGAGCACCCAGACCACGGCAAGCTGGCGCCAGTGGTTCCCGGTGGAGACGCGGCTGATCCGGGTGCGGTCGCGGTTCAAGCGTTGGCCCCTTTGGCACTAGATGAGCATGACAGCGCCGCAATGCAGCGCATACAGTCTAGCGCAAGCGGCCACGGAGCCAAGCTATTGCAGCGCATCGGTCGGTGCGATGTCGCGCATTAGCACCAGCGAGGTGTCCGCGGCAGCAGCGCTGCGGGCAACGCTTTCGGCGCTGCCGTCCAGATGCATCAGCCAATGGCCCTGGCAATGACGTCGCACGATGGGTTGCGCTCCCTGGCCGCCAAACACCTTCTTGATGCCGCCCCAGGCGCGCTTGGCGGCGTTAGGCTTGGTGGTGACCGTGACCTCCTGGCAGGTGTCCGACCAGGCATGTGCAGTGCTGGTGGCGATGTGCGTAGCGTATGCGCGCAGCTCGTCCAGCTCGGGCAAGCGATAGCCGTGCCCGGTCTGCGTGCTCAGCCAGCGCGCAAGCGCTTCGCCTTCCTCGAGCGAGATGCAGCCGCGCGCTCCGGGCGGTGCGTCGTCACACTGGCGCACGCTTCGACCGGTATTGACCGCATAGCGCTCATAGAGCGATTCATCCAGGGCCGCGTTCATCATCGCCAGGCCTGGATCGCGCTGACCCGGCGCGCGCAGCAGCACCAGCGGCGGCCCGTTGGCATCGCTGAATTGCCCGCCGACTGCCGGCAGCTGGCGCAGGCGGGTGAGCAGCTCGGCAAGCTCCACTGGGACCGGCTGCAGGTCATCGAGCAGCATCAACAGTGCTTCGGCGGCGTTGCGATCAAAGCGCGCCAGCGCCTGCTGCATTGCTGGGCCTAGCGTCTCGACCAGATTCTTGCGCTGCGCGATCACCGCCGCTTCGCTGCCGCCTTGCAGGGTTTCGACGATTCGTTGCCAGCGGCGCAGCTGCGGCGCCAAGCCGACCCAGTCGCCGCTGGCCAAGGGCGCCTGCAGCGGCGCCCAGGCCGCGCTGATCAAGCGCTGTCGCAGCGCGACGATGGGCTCATCGTCACGCTCTTCAAAGTCAGCCAGCAGCGCCAGCGCATTGGCGCCTTCGGGCTGCACCAGCTGACCGGCGTCGATGAAAGCGGCGATCTGCGCGAGCCGCTCGGACTCATCGTCGCGCAGCCAGGCCAGCAGTCCAGCGCCGGCGATGATCAAAGCAAGCGCGATCATCGCTATCGCCCGCCAGCGCGAGATGCCGTCGGTGGCTCTTGTGGACTTCGTCGATGCGGGTTCGGAGGGCGCGCTCGGGCTCTGCCGCGTGTGCAGCTCGCCCAGTGCGCTGCGCATCTGTGCGGCACTATCGAATCGCTGCTGAGGATCCAGCGCCAGTGCGCGCTCGAAGTAGCGCTGCCAGTGGCTGAGATGGTCTGGCAACGGCGCCGGCTGCTGTTCGACCTGGGCCAGGGCAATGGACAGCGCATCCGGGCCCTCGAATGGCAGCCGACCGACCAGCAGCTCGAAAGCCAGGACGCCGACGCTGTACAGATCCGAGCGCGCGTCGACCAGCCGACCGCGGGCCTGTTCCGGGCTCATGTAGCCGGCGCTGCCGATGGCCATGCCGGCCTCGGTCAAACGCGACGGCGTGGCGCGCTGCGCGGCGCCGAAGTCGGCCAGCAGCGGCCGCTGCTCGGTGTCGAAGAGTATGTTCTCCGGCTTGATGTCGCGGTGCACGATGCCCGCGCGGTGGGCGTGCTGCAGGGCATCGAGCAGCTGATCGAGCAGCGCCACCACCGCGTCCTCGGCCAGCGGTCGCTTGCGCTGCGACAGATCGCCGCCGTCCAGCAGCGGCATCACGTAGTACATCGCCCCCTCATTGGTGCGGCCGTACTGGTACAGCCCGACGATGCCCGGATGACGCAGTTGGGCCAGACTCTGCGCCTCGTTCTCCAAGCGCTGCATGTACTGCGCGGCATCGGCGCCGTTGACCTCGACAACCTTGATGGCGACGTCCCGATTCAGTCCCAGCTGACGCGCGGCATAGATGGTCGCCATTCCGCCGCGGCCGATCAGCGCGGTGAATTCAAAGCCGGTGATGGTGGGGTAGGGTGACAATCAATGTGCTCCTGCCTTCGCCTTGAACTTTAAGCGCTGCGCTTGTTGCATTGCTCTGCGGCATCCAGGATGTTCGCGATGCGTTCGTCCTTTTCTTTCCATAGCGTGTTGACCCAGTCTCGCACGGCGGCCAGAGCCGCGGCGCTGGGCTTGTCGCGTTGTCCTGCAGCGACCTCCGGAATGGCCTGCTGCTGGATGTGGATGTGCACGGCTGGCACCCGGTTGGCGAACAGGTCGAGTAGCGTCGGGCGCCCGTGTGGATAGACCACGGTGACGTCCAGCACCGCATCCAGCGCATCGCCCATGGCGTCGAGGACGAAGGCCACACCGCCCGCCTTGGGTCGCAGCAGATGGCGGTAGTCGCCGCCCAGTTTGGCGTGTTTGGCATCGGTGTAACGGGTGCCTTCGACAAAGTTCATCACCGCGACAGGGATGTCCTTGAACTTGGCGCAGGCCTTGCGCGTGGCCTTGATGTCGCGCCCGGCCAGCTTCGGATTCTTCTTGATCTGGGCCTGGGTGTAGCGCTTCATGAACGGGAAATCCAGCGCCCACCAGGCGAGGCCCAGCAGCGGCACCCAGAACAGCTGGCTCTTGAGGAAGAAGCGCAGCAGCGGAATGCGCCGATTGAACACCTTCTGAAGGATCGGGATATCCACCCAGCTCTGGTGGTTGGCGAGCACCAGATAGTGGCCGTGGCGGTTCAGTTCGACCTCGCAGTCGACCACGATGCGGGTTTCGGTGAACCAGTCGATCATCGCGCTGTTGACGGCAATCCAGGTCTCCGATATCGCCATCAGCAGCGTATTGATCAACCGGCGCAGCGGCGCAATCGGCAGCACCGCCTTGATCACCGCCAGTACCAATACCGGCGGCACCAGCAGCAGTATGTTCAGCGCGACGATCAGCGCGGCAATGGGCAGCCGTAGCCAAACGGGGAGTTGGGTCAAGACGGGGCTCGGAGCGGGGTCGGGCGCTGTAGTTTATCCGCTCGATGCGATTTGCGTCGGGCTTGGAATCAACGGTCAAAGGGCACAGGGCTCAGGGCTCAGGGCCCAGGGCCCAGCACAGCGACAACCTCGCGTGTCGGTCGCCCTTGTTGTGCCCTGGGCACCGGACCGAGGCAGCGGTTGGACCGCCTACTCGAACCTAGTGTGGTGACCCAGAAGTAAGTTGTACGAACAACCGGTGGATTTTTTCCTGAGGCAAGGCGCGAGGAGGTGGCATAGCAGCGCTATGGCGACGACGAGCAACGCCGCATTCAGGGAAAAAGACGCGGTGTGTGCAAGGGACTCCCTGAATAACTCACGCGAGCCGCGTTGCGAGTCCAAATCGTCTGCTGGTAGGCGCAGTCCCGAAAGGCATAGTCATTCTATGCCCGAGGGCTGCAACGCCGCAGCAGACGATTTGGGCCGCAACCCTTCGGGACAGCACCTGAGAAGCCCGCCAGCTGCGTTGGACGTCTTGCCCAGAGCGCAGGCTATGACCTGCGACGCCCGCCTTACTGGCGAACTTCTCAGGTGCCGTCGCGGCCACGTGAGTTATTCAGGGAGTCCCAGGTTGCTTTTGGGTCACCACACTAACGTCACATCGCTCTGTGCGTCGCCGCGCCGGTAGCTGAGTTGCAGCGGTGAGCCGCGCATTGCCTGGCCGATGGCGGCGGCATCGAGTTCGGCTACCGCGGTGCCGTTGATGCTGACGATGTGGTCGCCGGAGCGCAGACCGGCAGCGGCGGCCGGGCCGTCGGGACGGATCTGCAGGATCTCCAGCGAGGTCTCGCCGCCGCGCGGGGGCAGCATGCCGATACCGTAGCTGCGGCCGCGCGGATTCTGCTCGCGCACGGCAACCGATGGAGTGGGCGCGGCGGCCGCAACGCTCTGCGCCAGAGCGGGGTCAGCACCAAACAGTGTCAGTGCGTGGGCCAGCGCGTCGGCGGCGGGCACCGCCTCGTCCGGATCCACGCCGCTGCCTTCCCAGTCCTCACCGGTCGCGGGATCGAAGGTGCGTCCGACCGGAAGGAATACGTGCAGCCTGCCGTCGGCGAAGTCCTGCAGACTGCCGAAATGACCCGCCCCGCGGGTGGTCTTGCCGACCAGCGTGGCACGGCCGGTGGATTTCAAAGCCAGCGCCAGGTGTTCGCAGGCCGAGGCGGTGAAATCGGTGAGCAGATAGACCGGGACCTCGCTCCAGGCGCGGTCGGCTGGGCTGGCGTTCGGCGTGGCCCAGTGCTCCCAACGCACCCGGTCAGGGTCGGTAGAAACCCTGCGCAGGCTGCTCAACGCGTCGAAATCGGCCTGCAATCCGGCGTCGGCATCGGCGCGCATCTCCATGTTGAGCAAGTGTCGCGGCTCGGCGTACAGGCGTGAAGCCAGCACGTCGATCACCGGTAGACCGCCGCCAGGGCAGCGCCGGGCATCGATGATCAGCGCCTCCGCGCCGCGCTGGCTGTCCAGAAAGTCGGCCATGGCCTGCTGCGCCGACTGGTCACCCGGCAGGCCGAGCAGTTCCAGGTAGGCAACGCGATCGCCCAAACGCTGGGTTCTGCCCACGGCGCGTCCGCCGCTGATGCTGCGCCTGACTGCGCCGCTGGCGCCGCCGTTGCTGGTCATTACCCGTAGATGGGCGTCGTTGTGCACCTGGCGCAGCGTGCCTTCCAGTTGATGGGCAAGCTCGGTCAGCGAGCCGATCTCGGCGAAGGACTGCGCCTTCAAAGCTTCGCTGTAGCGCCGGCCGATCTGCGGATACAGATAGGTGGCTTCCAGCAGTTGCCCCAACTCGGCCGCAGCGGACTTGCCAAAAGCGGCATCGACCGGTGGCTCATCTTTGGCTGGCAACTGTACGGCGACCAGCAGCGCCAGCCCAGCAAATACTCGATACAGCTTCGTCATCACGCTCTCCGTGGCATGCCAGCTAGCCCACATATTTCATGAGTCTTCTACTGCGGCCGCCGGAGAGCCGCTGTGGCGCGATCTGCTCCCTACGATCGACTCGACGTACTGTTCAAGTACGCCTTCATCGGTCTCCAGTCCGCGGACCGCACCACAGCAGCTCTCCAACGCCCTCGCTACGAACACTCATGAAATATGTGGGCTAGGAGGCGCGACGGGCACAGATGGTCGCAGTGGCGATGGCCACAAGAACAAACGGGGCCAAGCGGCCCCGTTTGTGTGGCGGCTGCCCGACTCAACAGGCAGCCTGACCGATGCTGCTACTCGAAGCCATCCTTGACCAGGCCACAGGCCAGCACGCTGATCTCATCCACGTCCCAACCCAGCGGGAAGTCGCCCGCCCTAGCGCGCGTTGGGTAGCGCAACAAGGCAGAAGCCGACACTTCAGCCAACTGCAGGTCATTCGGTTGCTATGGAACTAGTACATGCTTGGCTTAACCCAGTACCACCCGATTTCGACCGCTGCGCTTAGCCTCGTAGAGGGCTTGATCTGCCGCTTGCAGCAGCGCTTCGGGATTACCGCTTTGGTTGGCTGCGGCGCAGGCAACGCCGATGCTCGCCCGCAACGGGACATGGCAGTCTTCGACTACGCTGGGATGGCTGGCCAGCTCGGCGCGCATCTGCTCGGCACGCTCGACGGCGGCGGCGCGATCGCTACCCGGTAGCAGCACCACGAACTCCTCGCCGCCCCAGCGCACCAGCTTCTCGCTATCGTTGCGCAGCTGCCCCTGCAGCAGGGCGGACACCGCGCGCAAACAATCGTCGCCTACCAGATGGCCGTGGCGATCATTGATCTGCTTGAAGTGATCCAGATCGACGATCAGCAGCGCCAGCGGCTGCTCGGACTCGGCGCAGTTGGCCAGCATTGCGGGCAGACTCTGTTCCAGGAAGCGCCGGTTGTAGGCGCCGGTCAGCCCGTCGCGCAGACTGTGCTCGTGCAGGCGCTGGTTCAAGGTACCGAGCTTGTCCAAGGCCTGATTGAGATCGCGGGTGCGCTCGGCGACCTGCGTTTCCAGCTGATCTCGACTGTGCTGCATCAGACGTTGCTTCTCCTGCTCCAGATCGCGGATGCGAAAGGCCAGGGCAAATGAAAGCAGGGTCATTTCCAGCGCAGAACCGATTTGTATGCCGTATTCGGTCAGGAACACTTTGGGTAGGACGCCAAAAGAGACCAGCGCATAGGTCACCGCGCCCAGCAGCAGTATTGACCAGGCGAGTAGAAAGTAGCGCGCAGGACGAAAGCCGTCACGCATCACCAGCACCGCCGCCGTCAGGATCAACAGTGCGATGAACAGCACGCCGGCGGTCTCAATCAGAATTGCGGCTCTGTAGCCGATGACTGGCGTGGCAGCCAGCATCAACAGCTGAAAGGCGATAAAGGCAGCAAAAATGCGGTGCAGGATGGGCCTGCGCTTGCGCAAGTCCAGAAAGGTCCTCGCGAACAGAGCCATACTGGTTTGCCCGACCGCGATGGTCAGCGGCACCGCCCAGTTGGCCCACAGTGGCGACTGCGGCCACAGGTATTCGAAGGCAAGCCCATTGAGGTTCAGCTGGGCCATGCCGAAACTGCACACATAGACGACGTACCAACCAAAGGCGGGTTCGCGCAGGCTCAAGTAGATGATCAGATTGAACAGCAGCAGGGCCAGCAATATGCCGTAGTACAGGCCCATACCGGCCTGCGCTTCGTGGGTGCGGGCGAAGAATGCCGAACGGGTGATCAGCAGCTGTGGGGCCTGTAGCGAGCTTTCGGTCCGCACCCGCAGCAGCAGCTCCACGCGTTCACCGGCGGCGATATCAATCAGAAAGTTGAAGTGGCGATGTTTGAGGTCGCGACTGTCAAATGGCAGGCGATCGCCAGAGCGACGGATCTCGATGGAGCCGTCGGCACGAATCACATGCAGCTCGATATGGTCCAGCAGCGCATAGGGCAGCAGCCAGACCCAGCGCTGTTCGTCATGGCCGGCATGGACGACGCTGGTGCGGAACCAGTAGGCGCCGGTGGCAAATCCGAAGACCGGCGAGCGGCCGTTGATCGGCGCCCAGTCGGCTGAGCCTCGCGCCTGCTCCAGGTCGACCTGCGCGCTCGGATCGGCCAGCACATCCACCTGCGCCGCCAAATTGTATTCGTCTCGGTCGGCGACCAGTTGGACGGCCGCAAGCAGCGGTGTGCTGCTGGCCATGGCAAGGAGCGCCCAGACCGCCAGCCGCAGCATCCCATGCAACCGGCTTCGGCCGCCGTCGTTCATCGCCAGCAATGTCCAGAACCGCGCGGCTGTTGCCACCCGACCAGTTCCCCCTGTGTGCGCCCCAAGCTTACGCCCGGTGGTGGCCTACTGGAGCGCGCAGATGTAACGGAATCTGAGGATCGAAGTAACGCTTGGTTTCCAACTAGCAGCGACGATTGCGGTTTTCGGGGGCGTGCGCCGCGAGCAACTTCGGTGCAGACTTTCGGTTGTCGTCTATCGAGCACGGGGAGAGGCCGATGTGGAGGTTTGCAAAGCTTGTAACTCTGTTGATAGGTGCGTTGGGCAACGCCGCGATGGCGGAGAAGATCGAACCCAGCTCGGCCAGCAACCCGCCGCCGCAATCGGCTTTCGCCAGCTTCGATCGCTTCGAGTTGCTGCCCATCGAGGTTCCTGAGACCTATGCCAAGAACAAGGGCAACCGCAAGGCAGTGGCCAAGCTGGAGGAGCATCTGCAGCGCGATCTGGGCAGCACCTTGGAATCCTGGAACCAGCAGGCGCCGAGCAACGATCCGCCGCGGACCCTGCGGATCGAACCGCGGATAGAGAAGATTCGCTTCATCGGTGGCGGCAAGCGCTTCTTCGCCGGCGCATTCGCCGGCAAGTCCGCCATACTGATGCGAGTGCGCTTCAGCGATGCCGACAGCGGCGAGATCATCGCCGACCCCGAGTTCTATCAGCACGCCGCGGCCATGGCCGGCGCCTGGAGCGTCGGCGGTGCCGACAACGCGATGCTGGCTCGCGAATCTACGCTGATCAACCAGTACGTGCAGGCCAACTACGATCAGGCCGTGGGCGGGCCGACACAGTTGGAGGAGGAGAAGGAGTAGGGCCCCGGGCCTCGGCAAGTGTGGTAAACCGCTATTACGTTTAGTTCCGATGGATTTTTTCCTGAGGCAAGGCGCGAGGAGGAGGCATAGCAGGGCTATGGTGACGACGAGCAACGCCGCATTCAGGGAAAAAGACGCGGAAATAAAGTCAACGTAATAGCGGTTCACCACACTAGCGACGACGCACCAGCCTTTGGGTTATCCTTCGCGCCCTTCGGAGGGGTGGCAGAGCGGTTGAATGCACCGGTCTTGAAAACCGGCGTGGTAGCGATACCACCGTGGGTTCGACCGATTCGTCCGGAACGGATCGGCGCGAGCACAGCGCACAGCGCTGAGCGCAGCCCGTAGCGCGGCGGAGGGTGAAGCCCATGGATGGGCTGAACAATCCCACCCCAAG
>JAUIFV010000232.1 GCA_030430155.1 Gammaproteobacteria bacterium | reverse complement strand
CAGAAGCCGATATCGACGTTCAGTTCCTGGATGCCCTCGGTTTCGATGTGCAATGCGACGATCTCTCAGGGGCATACGAACTCACGCCTAGTGCGTTCCGAGTCGACGGCGCCGATATGGTCGAGATTAATGCCAGCAGGTGGGAGTTCGTTCGATTGTTCTCGTTGGGAAGAAAGGGAATCGAGTCGACCGATGGAGTCACATTCGATCCGCCGCTGCCCAGGGATGAGCACTTCTTTGTTTTGGCTGACTCAAGCGAGAGCATGTCGCTTGAATCGGTTTACGCGGATGGATCGAAAACCCAGCTGGATAGGATCGAGTCGGTCGTCTCAAAGCAATGTGGTGTCGATGGCTTTCGTGACTTGGCTGGGGAGCGAATGAAGGGTTCCGACGAAAGCGGGCGAATCGATTATCGGTTCACTAGAATGCTGGGCAGATCTGTGAACGGCGAGCTCATCGTTATCGAGGAACGCGCCAAGGCCAATGGACGCAATCCAAGGGTCAAGGTCTTTGTTTTTGACGTAGCCAAGCAACTCGTTCGCACAGATCCCAATTTGCAGCGGTAATCAGTCCCGGACGTGAATCTGCAACTAAGCATGCTGATGGCCGCAATGCCAGCGAGCGTACTTCCGACACATCTCCACCGGTGAGCACGATGCTAGCGTGCGCGGATGCAATCAAGAACCGTCATCCTTGCGATTGTGGTCTGGCTGGTGCTGCTCTCCGGCTTGCACTTCGTTGCGGCTGTTCGGCTGCCCGGCTGGGGCGCGATCGCGCTCTATGTGGGTGTTTTCCTGGTGCTGCGTGTGTACTTCAGGCGCTCCGGTTCGAGCGCCGCCGCGGAACAAGCCGAGCAGGTCTGGCGAGACTGGCCTACCTCCGGTCCCATCGGACGCTTGGGTCAGCCCGGTTTGCGTGCCGCAATGACCATCGGCGGCCTGCTCTGTTTTTTCAATCCCGCCCAGTGCCGGCAGCTGCTCGCTCAGGCTATCGGCAACTACAACGCACGTGGGCGGGCAGCGAAGATCGTTTCGGAATCCCGAAAGACCCAGGTGGTTTATTCACTGCCGTTCGAAGGCGAATGGCTGGTCTATCACGGTGGCAATCGCGAGCACAGCTCGCATTCCTGGGAGGTGGTTGCGCAGCGCTATGCGCATGATTTCGTGGTCGCCGACGCGCGAGTGCGAAGACATGTCGGTCGCGGGACGAATGTGGAGGACTACTACTGCCATGGCCTTCCCATTCTGGCCGCCGCTGATGGCAAGGTGATCGCCGTTCGATCCGATTGCGCGACCGCGCGTTTCCTGGGCTACGGGCTGGTCGACTTTCTGGGCGGTGATTTCATCGGCAATCATCTGCTGATCCAACACGCCAGCGATGAGTACGCGCTGTACGCGCATCTGGCACCGGGCAGCATCGCGCTAGCGCCAGGTGACGAGGTCAAGCGCGGGCAGCCCGTCGGTAGCTGTGGCCATACCGGACACAGCAGCGAGCCTCATCTGCACTTCCACGTCCAGGATTCACCCCAAATCCATCACGGCGCGGGGCTGCCGGTCCGCTTCGGCGGGCTTGCAGTGAACGGTCAAGCAAAGGACGGGGTGCTGCTGGAAGTGGGGGATCGCGTTCAAGCCCAGCCCTGATGCTCCGCGGGCGTTCCCCAAGTCTGAATCGGCAGCCGCCAGTTCAGCCTCGCTGCAGTACCAGGCCGACGATGAGACGGAAGATCGTCCGTGACCGCCCCGTTCGGATCCGGTCGGTTGCGCACGGGATCGTCGGGTTGCAGACTGGCTGCGGCAGCTCGGTCTGTTTCATCGCAGTCGGACTCGTTGATAGGGAGATGAATGATGAATCTCGTCGCCTCCAGCCACACCGAAATCGCTGCCGACCCGGAATCGGTCTGGGCGGTCATCGCCGACATTCCCAACGCCGCAGAGCACATCTCGGCAATCAAGAAGATCGAGATCATCCAAGCCGCATCGGCTCACAGCATCGTTGGGATCAAGTGGAAGGAGACCCGTGAATGGTTGGGCAAGGACGCCACCGAGACCATGTGGGTTACCGATGCGCTCAGCCCTTCGTTCTACGAGGTCCGCGTGGAATCTCACTTCTGCATCTACAACTCGCGCCTGGCCATCGCCGCGACCGATACCGGTTCGCGGCTGTCGATGGACTTCCACTGTAGCCCGCAGTCCTTCGGCGCCAAGCTGATGTGGCTGTTGACCGGATGGATGGCAAGGAAGTCGTTGCGCAAGAGCATCGAACAGGATCTGCGTGACATCAAAGTGGCGGTAGAGCAGGCCGAAGCCCACTGAGACCTATCAGAGCAGGATTGGAAAGTTCTTCTACAGACTCGGACTTGTGATGCTGCGTCGTGTTCCCATTCTGTTGGCTTCAACGCTTTTCACCGCTTGCACCGGCGATGCACCGCTGCTTTCTACTCCGCTTCCGAATGGCTATTCCTTTGAGTCCAACGGCGGTTGGAACGGATTCGTCCGCGGGCCTGCAGGCTTGTGGCTCGCTGAGCACTTTGGTATGCAGTCCGACGGCTCTGAGCGGTGGTGCAATGAGTTCGGATGGAGCGGCAGCGTTTTGATCTGTCGGCTCACGAATGAAGCGGTGGTTCCGGCAGCGGAAATGGGGTATCTGATACTCGATACTGAGTCCGGGGTTGTGCTGATAGCCGAGAACCGCGAGAAGGCAATCTCAGTTCTGGGAGCACATTCGATCAATTCCTTTCCATCGCTGGCGCGTCGGTATCCTTCAACCACGGCCAAATAGCCTTGATGGGGCGCAATCGCCTGCGCATGATCAACCCGCTCGATAGAAACCGGTTTCGGTCGGTAGTGCTACAACCCCAACCCAAACAACCCTATCGCCACCGCCAGACCAATCAACGGCACCACCACCGTCAACGCCGCCATCGCCGGATAGGCGCCCTGGTGGGTTTCGCCGCAGATGGCGCGAATGGTGGTGACCACATAGCCGTTGTGGGGCAGGGAGTCCAGGCAGCCTGAGCTGATCGCGACCACCCGGTGCAGCTGCTCGGGGTTGACGCCCTGGGCCAGGTAGATCGGGGCCAGGATGGGCAGGGCGATGGCTTGGCCGCCGGAGGCCGAGCCGGTCATCGCTGCGATCAGGCTGACCGCAATGGCGGCGCTGAGCAGGCCGCCGCCGGGCAGGTGGGTGACCCAGGTCACCGCGTCGGCGAAGGCCGGCGAGGCCTTGGCAACGGCGCCGAAGCCGACCACTGCGGCGGTGTTGCCGATCGCGATCAGTGCCCCCACGCCGGCATCCGATAGCGCCTTGCCGGGGCCGTGCAGGCGCGTCCACATCAGCCCGGCCGCACACAGACAGCCCGACAGCAGGGCCACGATCAGCGCCGAGGTCTTCAGCGAGTCGTGCAGCCAGAAGGAAATCGCCAGCACCGCCAGCAGCGGCACCGCGGCCAGTGCGGGGTGGGGCAGATTGCTGGTGCGCGGGCTGGGATCGTCGACGCGTGATTCAAAGCCTTCGCCGCGAGCAACGGCCCGGCGCAGCATCCAGGCCAGCCAGTAGTAACCGCCGACGGCCATCATTACGGCGACAATCAGGCTGACCTGCCAGGCGGCGAGGTGGGTGGTGCCCAGGTACTCGATGGGAATCCAGTTCTGGATCTCTGGCGATCCGGCGCTGGTCATGGTGAAGGTGACCGAGCCGAAGGCCAGCGTGGCCGGTACGAAGCGGCGCGGCAGGTTGGCCTGACGGAACAAACTCAGCGCCATCGGATAGACCGAGAAGGCGACCACGAACAGGCTGACCCCGCCGTAGGTCAGCACCGCGCAGGCGGCGACCACGGCGAGCGCGGCGCGCTGCATGCCCAGATGCCCGGTGATCCATTCGGCCACGCTGTCGGCGGCACCGGAGGCCTCCATCAGCTTGCCGAAGATGGCGCCGAGCAGAAACATGAAGAACCAGGCGGCGATGAAGCCGGTGAAGCCCTGCATGTAGGCGCTGATCAGATCGCCTTCGCCCTCGGCGGCGAGCGCCGGTAGCAGGGCGATATCGCTGCTCAAGGCGACGATCAGGGCGCAGATCGGCGTCGCTACGAACAGGCTGGCGCCGCGCAGCGTGAGCCCAATGAGCAGGGCGAGGGCTAACAGTAGTCCGGCGAGGCTCACGGCGTTGCAATCTCCGCTTCAAGGCGCTGCGCACACTCGCGTCGATGCGGTGCGCAGTCAGTGGCTTGCCATGGTCCGGGCTGTGGCCGGCGCCGGGAACTGTACCAAGGTACAACTGCGCCGCCGCGTCGACTTACCTACAGTGCGTCAGCAGTCAATCGCCGTTTCGGCCATTCGTTTGTGTCTCGTAGGGGGTCCCGATATGAAGTTCAAACCGACCACGCTGGCCGTTTCCCTGGCTACCGTCATTGCCACCCTCGGCGCCCTGCCGGGCGTTGCCCACGCCGAGCCTGATCCCGCCCCGGCGCCGCAAAGCGACGCAGATCGCGACGGCGACGCGGGCCCGGAGCGGCCGACCACCCTGGACGCGATGAACGTCACCGCGAGGCGCCGGGTGGAATCGGCGCAGGATGTGCCGGTGGCGATCAGCGCCTTCGACAGCGAGGATCTGGTCGAACTGCAGGCCAGCAACATTGACAACCTGCAGGGCGCGGTGCCCAATTTGAACATCGTCCAGGGCCGCGGCTCGGCCAACAGCGTCAACGTGTTCATCCGCGGCATCGGCCAGCCCGACGCGCTGCAGACCTTCGACCCTGGCGTGGGCATGTACGTCGATGACGTCTACTACTCGCGCATCAACGGCGCCATGTTCAGCCTGTTTGATATCGACCGCGTCGAGGTGCTGCGCGGACCGCAGGGCACGCTGTACGGCAAGAACTCCACCGGCGGCGCGATCAAGCTGGTGACCAAGAACGGCGTGGACACCCCAGAAAGCAGCATCGAGTTCACCGCCGGCGACTACGGGCGTCTGGAAAGCCGGGTCTACGCGGCGATGCCGCTGGGCGACACCGCGGCGATCAGCGTGGCCGCCGCGATCACCGACAACGACGGCTACGTGACCGACCCGGTGACCGGTGAGGACTACAACTCCGACGCCACCGAAGCTTTTCGTACCAAGCTGACCTGGAGTCCCAGCGAGCGCTTCAGCGGCAGCTTCAGCGTCGACTACACGCATCAGGACAACCCGCTGACCCTGGGTCGCGCCGAGGCGCCGCTGGTGCAGGTGGATTTGGCACTAGGGATCCAGGTGCTGAGCCTGCCGGACGCCGGCGAGTACGATTTTGAAACCCGCACCTCCTTCCCGCCCGACTTCGGCCAGAAGCTGCGCCACCGAGGCGCGGCGGCGAATCTGGAGTGGAAGCTGTCGGACAGCTGGCTGCTCAAAAGCATCACCTCCAAGCGCTGGCTGAACACCTCTTCTTACATCGACATCGATGCCACCGAGTTCGCCATTGGCGATGTGCTGGTCTCGCTGGACCAGGACCAGTTCAGCCAGGAATTCCAGCTGCAGTTCGACAACGGCGACAACCTGAGCGCGGTCTACGGCCTGTACTACCTGCGTGAGAACGTGCCCTCGCACCAGGAAGCCTATGCCGACGATTTCCTGGCCTTGAGCGGCAACCCGCTGACCTTCCTACGCACCATCGATGACGATCTGGAAACCACCAGCATGGCGGTGTTCGGTCAGGTCAACTGGCAGTTCGCGCCAGACTGGACGGCAACCTTCGGGCTGCGCTACACCGACGAGGAGAAGGACTACGCCCGCAGCACCAGCACCTTCTCCAATCTCCCCGCGCTCAACGGCAGCTTTGCCTTCACCGCCAAGGATTCCTGGAGCGCGGTGACCCCGTCGCTGAGCGTGCAGCGCGCGGTGAATGAGAATCACATGATCTACGCGTCGGCCAACCGAGGCTTCAAGTCCGGTGGCTTCAACGGCCGCGCCAACTCCGCCGCCGAGGTCAGCAGCTTCGATCCGGAAACCGTCTGGACCTACGAGGCAGGCTGGAAATTCTCCTCCAGCAATCGCCGCCTGCTCGGCAGCATTACCGCCTTCCACAGCCGCTACGAGGACTTCCAGGCGCGCGTGTCGGAAGTGCAAAACCCGGGCGCACCCATTCCCACCTTCTCCTTCCCGGTGCTCAACGCTGCCGAGCTGTCGATTGACGGCATCGAGTTCGAAGGCACCGCACTGATTGGCGAGGGCACCCGCTTGTCCGGCCAGCTGGGCCTGCTTGACGCCGAGTACGACGAGTTCATCGATCCGCGTGTCGAAGTCGACCCCACTCTGGCCTCGCTGCATGAGCACGTGCCGTTTTCGCCGGAGATCACCGCGCGGGTGGCGCTCAGCCACAGCTTCTTCTTGGGCAGCGGCGCGATGCTGACCCTCGGCGGTGACGTGTCCTATCGTGACGACGTCTGGCTGAGCGTGGACAACCGCGACGTGCTCAAGCAGGACGCCTACACCCTGGTCGGTTTGTTCGGCACCTGGGACAGCCCGGAAGGCAACTGGCAGATCCGCGGCGGC